>NZ_FYDT01000027.1:89274-89635 GCF_900187585.1 Pseudomonas sp. Irchel 3E19 | reverse complement strand
CGACATCAGTCATTACCTGATGCATCGGTACAACTGGATTAGACCGCACCAATTCAACAACGGACTGGCCCCAGCTCAGGCCGAGAAAAAACTTAACGTCGTGTCCGGGATTAGTTGACCACTACACTGTCGATACGGGCCAGCGGTGCATAGCTATCCGGTTCGTAGAGGTACAGGCTGTGTAAGTGCGACTGTTGTTTCTGGAGCAGACGCAAGCCTTGCCAGAGGAACTTTGTTTCTTGAGTCTGGCCGTCTTGCGTGACCTGTTTACCTATGCGCCGGCCCAGGGCGTCGTAGTGGTAACGAGCCTCGCTGCTCAAGGTTGTACCCTGCCAGGTTTGCGCGCGGATCAGACGGTTTT
>NZ_FYDT01000027.1:0-89183 GCF_900187585.1 Pseudomonas sp. Irchel 3E19 | reverse complement strand
AGGAACTTTGTTTCTTGAGTCTGGCCGTCTTGCGTGACCTGTTTACCTATGCGCCGGCCCAGGGCGTCGTAGTGGTAACGAGCCTCGCTGCTCAAGGTTGTACCCTGCCAGGTTTGCGCGCGGATCAGACGGTTTTCGCTGTCGTAGTGAAAGCGTTGCATGCCTCCGGCCGCACTGCTTTTCTCGCTGAGGTTGCCCCAGGTGTCGTAGCTGAAGCGCAAGTCCTTGAAGGCCACGAGGCGATTGCCGACGCAAAAAGCCAGTGAGATCGACCAGCTACTGCCGCATCATTGAATGCCGGGCTGACCTGTGCAAGACGTATTCCCCGTACGCTTACACTCCGGCAGCACGCGACCCGAGTCGCAATGGGTCGACAGGCAGTAACCACTATGGTCGGCAGCAATGTGCTGGGCTATGTCCAAAGTGCTGCGCCGTTGAAAGCGAGCACACACCGGACTCCAACTCCTTCGGATAACGCCGTAAAGGTCAGCCAGCCACTAATGACTGAGTGCACATGCACGATGCCATCTTTGTGCGACCACTACGATATACCAAATGAAATTATCGGCCTTTCATGTGTGCCACCAATATTATTGAATCCCAAACTGAAGTTGGGGGTCAGCATACTGGTGATATATTTTATCCTCCTAACTTGGGAAGCGCCCTTGCGTGTAAGTCCTCCAAAGATTTTCAATAAAACCAATGTCAACTCCATTCTGGAATGCCTGCGCAATCAGGCCCAGATCGTCCGATACATATGCTGCGAGATCAGAGTTTTTAGTTATTTGATAAACCTTCTTGAACGCAGCCTCTCTTATTTCCTTAATTGATACATCTTCAGGCGGGCACGACGAAATTATTTTTTCATAGCTAGTGCTCCATGCAGTATCAAACTCTATGGAATCCCTTGAGTCTAATTCAGCATCCCAATCGGTGTTTTTCCGAAAGACAAGCTCAAGAAAAACACCATCATTTATCTTAGATAAAATCTCACTTGTAGTTGTCATCTTAATCCTGCCTCCTTTAACCAGTTCTCTATTAGGTCTACAGCTTTAACTGGTGTGACGTTTTCACCCAAAACATGAGTACCATTCGGAGAGCGCACATCGACTTTTATGTCATTCAGATCTTTGTAAGCATTCCGATACGCAGCAAAAAGCTCATCATCTGTGCCCTTGAAAGCACCTTGTCGAGGACCAATAATGGGCCGCTCCGCGTCGTGCATTCGCCAGTGATCATGTTCCGCATTAGCCCCTCGAGGGAATAAGGTAGGTCTAGTTTTATCTGATCTGCTAACCTCGAAAGGTCTACCCACAGTTTTCCTCACTGCTGGGACGTGGTGTCCAGATGAACTTACCCCCATACCTTTGTTGCACCACCCCCACGGATCAATCCACCCTAACGCATTTGGCGCGTACCGATAAAGGTTATTCCCGCCCATCAACCCAATCGGATCCTGCGTGGTAAACCTCCCCACCGCCGGATCGTAGTACCTGAACGTGTTGTAGTACAGCCCGGTTTCTCGGTCGTGGTACTGCCCTTGAAAGCGCAGGTTCTGCTCCACTAGATTCGGTGATAATGCTTCCAGCCCACCCCACGCCTTGTAATAGGCGCGCCACACCACGTGCCCCTCGGCGTTGGTCATTTCCTGCGGCGTACCGATCTGGTCGGTGTGGAAGTAGTAATACCTGGCTTCTTTCTCCTGCAGTTCGGGGTCGCTGTCGATACGGGCCAGCGGTGCGTAGGTGCTGGGTTCGTAAAGGTACAAGCTGTGTAAGTGCGACTGCAGTTCCTGGAGCAGACGCAAGCCTTGCCAGAGGAACGTTGTTTCTTGAGTCTGGCCGTCTTGCGTGACCTGTTTACCTATGCGCCGGCCCAGGGCGTCGTAGTGGTAACGAGCCTCGCTGCTCAAGGTTGTACCCTGCCAGGTTTGCGCGCGGATCAGACGGTTTTCGCTGTCGTAGTGAAAGCGTTGCATGCCTCCGGCCGCACTGCTTTTCTCGCTGAGGTTGCCCCAGGTGTCGTAGCTGAAGCGCAAGTCCTTGAAGGCCACGAGGCGATTGTCCGGCAGGCTTTCAAATTGCCAGCGACCGCTGCCACTGAGATTGCCTGCGGGATCGTAGGAGAAGTCTTCCGTCTGTAACTGTGGATGATCGGGTTGACGACTGCGCAGTTGTCCGCTGGCGTCATAGGTGAAGTTAGTCACCCCACGCTGTTTGTCGGTCACGCGCTGCACTTCGCCGCCCGGACTATAGTGGTAGCGACGGTGCAGGGCGGTGGCCGGATGCTGCGGATGGCCAAGCAGGCTGTCGGTTTTTTCCTGAAGCTGGCTGAGTTGCTCGTGAGGGAGGTGGATTGCCGCCTGCCACAACTTGCGCCCCTTGGTGTCGTAGCCATAGCGACTGGTGAGTGCCCCCTGGGTACGCAGCGTCTCGCGGTGCAAGGCGTCACGCTCGAAGTCGCTTATCAACTGGCCGTCAAGGCTGATCTGGTGCAGGTGGCCGCTGCCGTAGTAAAGGTGATTGACCTTACGCCCGTCAGGCAACTCCAAACGAGTGAGATTACCCAGTTCGTCGTAGCTGTAAACGAGGTTGCCGGTGCTGCTGTCTTCGCTCAGCAGTTGGCCGGCGGCGTCGTAGCTGAACGCCAGATGGTCACTGCTGATTCCCAGAGCCTTGCCTGCTGCACTGGGCTGACGGTCGACGGCAATCAAGCGATCGACATCGTCGTAGAGGTAATCCAGACGAGCATCGTCGGTGACACGGCTGACCAGGCGCCCGGCGGCATCGTGCTCGAAGTATTGCTGGCGCGAAACCTCGCTGAAGCCCTGCCGTGCCAGTTCTACAAATTGCGTGAGGGTACCGCTGAGGCTATAGCTGAAACGCCGGCGCAGACCATCCACTCGGACTTCTTCTTTCAGACGATCGCTGGCGTCATAGCTGAAGCGATAGGCTACCTTGTTCTCGTTGAGCAAACCGATCAGGCGTTGGCATTGATCGTATTCATAATGAACGTGCTGGCCGCGTGGATCTTGACGTTTGCTGAGCAATCCGCGGGGGGTACGGGTCACGTAGGTGGTGCGATCATCAGCATCCGTATGGCTGAGCAGTTGACCAAGAACGTTGTAGCTATAACTGTCTTGGCTACCATCAGGATGCTCGATGCGAGTCACTTCACCGCTGGACTTGCGGGTCAATCGAGTCGTGCGCTCTAGGGCATCCGTAATGCTCGCCAGATGCAGCCTTTCATCGTAGGCATAGTGACTGCGATGACCAGAACAATCCTGATACTGCTCAATTTGGCCTAGCCCGTTCCACCACAGGCGGGTGGTATTCCCCTTTGGGTCGGTACAGCTATGGGGCAGGCCATCATTGGTGTTGAAGTACCGGGTGATCTGACCCAGCGGGTCAATACTGTCAAGCAACGTACCGCTGCGGTCGTAGACCCAGCTTTGGCTGCTGCCGTCAGGGCGCTGGATGCGGGCTATCAGGCTGGTGTTGAGGTGGTAGCTGTAGCAGGTGCTGCGGCCCAGCGGATCGATCTCCTCGACCAGGCGAGAATAGTCGTCGTAGGCAAATGCCAG
This sequence comes from Pseudomonas sp. Irchel 3E19, assembly GCF_900187585.1. NCBI lineage: Bacteria > Pseudomonadati > Pseudomonadota > Gammaproteobacteria > Pseudomonadales > Pseudomonadaceae > Pseudomonas > Pseudomonas sp. Irchel 3E19. The sequence continues at coordinate 85,600 of NZ_FYDT01000027.1, read as the reverse complement.
TTTGTTGCCATCGGGCAACTCCAGGCCAGTCATATTGCCCGAGGCGTCCAGCTCGAAGCCGTATTGCTCGCCACCGAAATCACGACTGGCAACCACCCGACGGCCTTCGTTGTAGTGAATCTGGGCGACTCGGTCGAGCACGTCACGGATTTCAGTTTGCCGCTGCAAAAGGTCGTAGTGGAAATGGTAATGCTCACCGTCACTGGTCCAATGCTCGACGACACGCGGCTGGTGATCGTCGAAGCGTGTTGACCAGCGGTAATTACACAGCAGCCCCAGTGCATTTTCGTGAGCAATCATCAACCCGTGTTCGTAGGTGAAGTTACGCACCTGATCGCCGTTGCGATTGATGACTTTTTGCAGTTGCCCTGTGGCGTCGTAGTGGTAGTGAACCAGGGTTTCCACAGGCCGGTTGTCCACCACTCGTTCAACCCGGCTCAGGCGTCGTTCATGATGGTCGTAGCACAGGTGAAGACGAATGCCGCCGGTAGCACATATATCGCTCAGACGATCTTGCGTGTCGTAGTGGAACGTGAGGAAGTGACCGAGTGCATTCTCGATGCGGCGCAGTGGCGATGGCTGGCCGCTTTCGGACAACTCACCGAAGTAAAAGAAGGTATTGTCGAGCGTCTGAATCAGGTAGTGCCCGCCTTCGGAGCGCACCAGAAACATCTGCTCGCTGGCCAGGAAAAACCGCTCCCCGGGCTCAAGGCCTGGCAGGTTCAGATCTCTCCCCTGGTTGTCGCGCAGGTAAAGCTGGTCATCTTCCAGGCGCAGGCTTTGCTCCCACGGCAGCACCCAGCCACTTCCCAGCAGGCCTTCGTGACTGATGTCACTAGCATAGAAACGCGACCAGACAATTGGCATTAGGCCCGGAAGAGCAAAGTCTGTTTCGCTCTCTTCCAAGAGCAATTTGCGGCCGCTGATTGCATCCACCGGGTTGCCAAACAGGCCACCGGCCACTCGGCTAATAGCCGGGCCGATGACAAATCTGGAGGCTAGTTCACCCGCGACAAAACCCGCAGCGAACTGCATAGCGCAAGGGGCGGCGGCCTTCAAACCTACTTGGCCAGCCTTGAGCGCCAACTGTCCAAGGCTACCCGCGAGGCCAGCAACGATCATCAGGATGTCGACCGTGTTGCGCAGAAACTCGGGAACTTCGTCTTCGATCGGCAGGTACTGTTCCTTTTCAGCCCCGATAAAGACGTTCTCTGAACCGCTGTCGATCACACTGCCGCAGGTCAGCTTGTCGCCCTTACGGGCAGCTGGCAGACCGTTGATAAATACCTTGCCGGAACCCTCCGCCACCATCGGTGGAGCCGGGTGTTTTTTGCAGATGCCGAAACTGCCTTGCACGTAGGCTGCCTTGAGGCCATTGATACGGACGTTACTGGAACCACTCGTGATCCCTCCGGCGGGCGCCTTGCACATTCGCCCTATGGCTTCACCCGCCATCACCAGCCCGGAACCTCCCAGGCCCGCCAAAATCCCGACCAATAACCCGGCACCGAATCCACAGGTTGCAACAACAAAGATCGATGCAACCGCGACAAGTGCCAGGCCCAACGCGGCACCTACCAAAAAACCCAAGAGAGCGTTGGTATGAGCAACCTCATCATCAAACCGTGCTGCTTCAAACATCGGAAACTTCCATGTCTTGCCGACCTTTTATGTCGGGAGTCCTTAGGGTGTTGCGGTGACAGGAGGGTGCTGCTCAAAGCTTGCCAGAACGTTCACCCATAGTTGATTCAACTGATCGTCGAATGGCACCTGACTGGTGGCGGTAAAAATCAGCGCCCGGTCAGGTCCGACAAAGAAAGCGGCCTGGCGCTGGTAAACCGGGCGACCATCGCTTTGGTAGTGCGCATCGACTTGCAGGCCGGGTATCGGCGATTGCGCAGAAAGCTCGACATGGACGGTGCTCTGGCGTTGGTATTTGCGCAGCTTCGCCGCAATCAGACTGACCTGACGTTCGACGTAGTCGGGCAAGGCTTCGCTCGGAAGTGTGTTATCACGTGACACGGTCAGGCTGAATGGCGCCGGCAGGGTGACACCCGGCACAAACATATTGACGCTGCGGTCCTGAAAGCCTGTTGGCAAAGTGAGTTTGCCTTCCTGAATAAAATAATCCATTTACTCGACTCTATTTTGTTGGGTTGCGGGATCAAGAGGCTGGTTGTGGCGGATTGGAAAAAACACTTTCGACCCTGCCATCGATGGTGCCTTTTGCGCCATCAGCACCAGGGTCCGTAGCGGCAGCCCCGCCAGGCATGTTGATATCGAGATTGCCCCCGGTATTGATCTGTGCGTCGCCCGTTACCGAGAAGTTGAACTTCGTGCCATACAGGTTGATCTCTCCACTGGCATTCATCTCGAAAACACTCTGGCCGCAGACCAGACGCAGTTGCATCCCCGCCTCCATCAGGTATTGAGTGCCGGCGCTGTCCTGTTTGGCGCCGCCAACTTGTAGCGTGTCATTGACCTTGACGAATCTGACGCGGTTTTGGCCGATGGTGATGGTTTCGTCCTGACCAACCGAATGAACCCGATTGACTCCGACCCAATGGCTTTCATTGTTTTCGACGGTGCAGTCCTGATCGCGCTGCGCATGGATGTAGATCTGTTCCTGTCCCTTGCGGTCCTCTACACGAACCTCGTTGGAGCCACCGCCCCCAAGACTGCTGTTGGTTTTGAAAACGGTCCGGGTTTTGTTTGCCGGTAGCGGATATGGCACAGGTGTGATTTTGTTCGGGACACAACCCGTAATTAACGGCTTGTCAGGATCGCCTTCCACGAAGGTGATGAATACTTCCATGCCGATGCGCGGAATCACCACCTGACCATATCCGGGCCCAGCCCAACTGGAAGCCACACGTACCCAGCAACTGCTGTTTTCGTCGAAGCGGCCTTCGCGGTCCCAATGAAACTGCACCTTGACCCTACCGTATTGATCGCAATGTATTTCCTCCCCCTCGGGCCCCGTTACTCTCGCCGTTTGGCTGGCCAGAACCGGTTTTCTGAGCGTGATGGAGGGACGGAACAAAGTGTTCCAGGGAGTGGCGGAGAACGTGTTGCGATAGCCCTGCACAAAACCATCCGCAGGCTGCGCATTACTGGTGATCGACTCCTCGAGCACTTGTGGTTGCAGACCTTCGTGGCAGACCTCGGTCAGCAGCCAGAGATCGTTCCACGCGGTACGTGGATGGTTAGCCAGTGTCAGGAAGTGACCGCTGACCAGAGCCGGCTCGTCGCTGTTACCTCTCACCAGACGGTAATCCGTGCGATGACGCTCCAGTGCACGCTGACTCAGTAACTTGCCACGTTCACGACTGATGAATTGACCTGGGTAGTCATAGTCTTCAAGGTCTGGCTGCTGCGCCTGACCTTCAGTCTGGTGCTTTGCCTCCAGCAGCATGCTCGGTTTTTCAAAGTCATAGTCACGCCGCGTAGTACGGCTGGTACGAGCCTCCACCCGCAAATCAAACCCCTTGACCACTGGCTTGTCCGCGACCATACCGGTGCCGGCCTGATACTCGGTTGGCTGACTTAACTTGGGAAACACAGTCTGATCATCACCAAACACCAACAGGTGGCCCGTTTGATTGTGCTGATGGTGATAGTGAATACCTTCCTCACTGCATAGGCGCTGGACAAACTGCAGGTCTGACTCGTCGTACTGCACGCAGTAGTCGCGTTCGGGGTAAACCGTACTTAATTGGAACTGATAGGCATTGCTCAGAATGCCGTGCTCTTCCAGTACCTGCGCGATGATCTTGTTGACCGGCAGGTGTTGAAAAATGCGCTGGTTAATTCGGTGACTCAAATAAGCAAGTTGCGGAACCAACGTCAGGCTGTAGCGGGCCAGACGTTTGCCGCTGGCCCCTTGTTCCACTCGATGGATGATCCCGTGAATTCCGTCCCCTCTATCACTGAAAGCGAGAAAAGCGGGCTTGTGGAGCAAGCTTTCAAGGTCCAGTTCGTGTCGCTCGCTGACCAGCTCCACATCGAAGGTATAGGGTGCGCTGATAGCCTCCTTGCCGGAAAATGAGAGCACCTGGAGATCACTCTGAACCCCTTCGATAGTCAGGCTGAAGTGAGTCTGATTGGCTGAACTGAACATCCGTTGTTCCTCGTGCAGTGCTGCGGCGCGAGCCTCATCAGCAGATCAAAGATTCTTGAAGGGCAAAGCAACATCGACCAGCAGAGCTGGCCGATGTGTGAAGCGGCCAGCCGTAATTAAACGACTGGAGCACGCCAGTCATCGGAACCCGAAGTACCGGATACTTCGTGGGTCCAGGTGATTTTGCGGTAGGTGAACTGCACTTCTTCCAGGTGGGTGAAGTGCGAGTTGCCTGGATCCTGGCAGTTGTGCATTTTGTTGTTGATGGCGACGATGATCGCGTCTTCCAGTTTGGTGGTGTAGTAGTGCTCTTGAGTACCTTGAGCCGAAGTACGGAACCACTGGATAACGATTTCGCTCATGCGCTCGCCGGAAGTCAGAGCGGCTTGCAGCAGTGGCGAAGCCTTGTCGTAGACCTTGGTGATCACAACTGGCTTGTGAACGCGCTGACCGGTTGGCTGACCGGATTGCGGGTCACGCGGGATGATCACGTCGTGGCTGAAAGCCTGAACCATGACCTGGTCTTCGTGGCCTTCCTGGTAGGTGTTGCCAACGGAGTCGGCGGTGAAGGCGCCGGCAGTGATCAGGCCTTGTTTTTCGCCGGTAACCGACATGTACGCTGGTGTAGCCATGGGTGTGCTCCTTGCTGGAAATTAAGAGTGCCCGGGAGGCGAAAATCGCCCGGTGGGTGGCTGAGTGTTATCAAGGAGCGTGCCAACTTTTGTGAAGTCCCCGGCTACCGGGGACTTCGTGGTTTCGAATGGCATTTCTGATCGTTTTTTGATCAGTGATCCAGCCAAAAGTGCGCAAGAAGTTGCGCAGTTACGCAATGCACTGCGCAACTTCTTGCGCACTTGGGCTGCAGGCCTTGCAGCGTAAGGCCTGTAGCGGTTTTAGGAAGTGTTTTATTACGGGCTACTGCGCAACTTCTTGCGCAGTATGGCGTTATGCCATGATTGGCGAATGTATCGTTTTTACGGTCTCGAACAATTTAACGGGCGGACTGCTTTCGGCCCAGAGTGTGTAAAAACGCCTTCGCGAACTCTTGCTATGATTTCTGAGGATTTCATCGCAGGGATCGCCCATGAAGCGCTTTATCCAAGGTGAACATTGAGGCCAAGGCACCTTACTTCCCGAGAGCCTCGACGACTACGTCAGCGATACCAATCCGGTGCGGGTAGTCGACGTCTTCGTCGACGAACTCGACCTGGTCAATCTGGGTTTTGAAGGTGCCATTCCAGCTGATACTGGCCGGCCGGCTTACCACCCCGCGATCCTGCTGAAGATCTACATCTACGGCTATCTCAACCGCATCCAGTCGAGCCGACGTTTGGAGCGAGAAGCCCAGCGCAACGTCGAACTGATGTGGTTGACCGGGCGTTTGATGCCGGACTTCAAGACCATCGCCAACTTCCGAAAAGACAACAGCAAGGCCATCAGAGGCGTCTGTCGCCAGTTCGTTGTGCTATGTCAGCAATTGGGGCTGTTCGGAGAACATCTGGTCGCCATTGATGGCAGTAAATTCAAAGCAGCCAACAACCGCGACCGCAATTTCACCAGCGCCAAACTGAAGCGGCGCATGGAAGAAATTGAATCGAGTATCAACCGTTACCTAGCGGCACTCGATGCTGCCGATCGGCAAGAACCCATAGCTTCCGAGCCCAGTGCCGGGCGGCTGGAAGAGAAAATCGCCAAGCTCAAAACTCAAATGAAGGAGCTTCAAGCGATCGAAATCCAGCTCAATGAATCGCCGGATAAACAGGTCTCACTGACCGATCCAGACGCCCGTTCCATGATGACGCGCGGCACAGGAATCGTCGGCTACAACGTGCAGACAGCGGTCGATACTCAGCACCATTTGATCGTTGCACATGAGGTGACCAACGTCGGTTCCGACCGGGATCAACTCAGCTCAATGGCCAAGCAGGCCCGCGAGGCGATGGCGTCAGATACGTTGTCGGTAGTGGCTGACCGAGGTTACTTCAAAAGCGAACAAATCCTGGCTTGTCACGATGCAGGTATCACCGCCTATGTGCCCAAGCCGATGACCTCTGGAGCCAAGGCAGACGGGCGTTTCAATAACGATGCCTTCATCTATGACGTGGCAAAAAACGAATACATTTGCCCGGCTGGAGAGGCGCTGATCTGGCGCTATACCAACGTTGAAAAAGGCCTGACGTTGCACCGTTACTGGAGTTCGAAATGCCGGGGCTGCGCAATGAAGCCGCAGTGCACACCGAGCACACAACGGCGGGTTCGACGCTGGGAGCATGAAGCCGTATTGGAGGAGATGCAGCTTCGGCTGAGCAAAGCACCGGAGATGATGCGAGTCCGAAAGCGGACGGTTGAGCATCCCTTCGGGACGCTCAAACAATGGATGGGTGCGACGCACTTCCTGACGCGAAAGCTGGCCGGGGTGGGCGCGGAGATGAGTTTAAATGTGCTCGCCTACAACATGAAACGAGTCATGAAAATCATCGGTGCTCACGGTTTGATGAAGGCGCTATCGGCATAAAAAGCTGATTTTGGCCCATCCCAGAGGCTGTAAAAACAGCGTTGAAGTGTTCCAGGTCGCGACTGATGCAATACGCAGCATTTGCCATGCGATCGTTCAGCCACGAACGTCAATGATCCAAGACGATGAGGCCTTGAGCGTTTTTACACACTCTGGGCCAGAAGCAGTCGTTGTTGAGGGAGGGTTTTCGACTAAGCTGGGTCCGCTGCTTTAAGGTTGTATATCAACCAATCGATGAAGAGTCGTGCACTGTTCTCACTATCGCGATGGGTCAGCAAGGCCCAGTTAGGGCCGCGAATGGTTTGCTCTACTAAGGGTCGCAATAATCCGTTGGCGCGTGCTTGTTGGCTTAGCAATTGGCTGACCAATGCAATGCCGATGCCAGAACAGGCCGCGTCAAGCAAAAGGCCGGGGTCGGAAAAATTCAGTCCTTGATCCATTTGTCCTACATCAATGCCCGATTCCACCGCCCAGTGATTCCAGTCCATTTCCCTCTCGCCATGCAACGTGGTGCGCTGTTTCAACGGAACGTCCCATAGTTTCGGATGGCAGGCCGGGTAGAGGCGGTCAGCATGCAGCACATCGAAGCTGCATTCGGCCTGCGAGCTGATGTCGTCCCGCACGGCTATATCGATCGTTTGCGTTGCCATGTCCGGCACTTCATCGGTACTAAAAATCCACAGATCGACCTGAGGATGCTGTTGCCGGAAATCCGCCAGACGCGGCAGCAGCCAATGTCGGGCGAACGCAGGCGTGGTGTTGAGCACCAGTTGATTGGGCTTCTGATATTGCCCAAGGCGACGGATGCCGACCGCCAATTGCTGGAGCATCGCCTGCGTGGTGCTGAGCAGATCGTGGCCGGCGTCGGTCAGGCTGACGCTGCGTCCGCTGCGGAAAAACAGCGGCTGCTCCAGGTACGCCTCAAGACTGCGGATCTGTTGGCTGATGGCCGACTGCGTGAGGCTCAGTTCCTCGGCGGCCTTGTGAAAACTGCCCAGCCTTGCAGCGGCTTCGAAGCCGCGCAACGAGCTGAGAGGTGGCCAGTGTTTCAGCATTATCGATAAGTTCCTCTAATCAGTTATCTGCTAAATCCATCGTTTGTTTGCCCTTGGTGCCGCCATTAGCATGCACGTCAACGCCGCCAAGGCTGTTTTCATTGAACACAATGGCTTAACTCAAAGGGCTTTTTACCATGCAGCAGAACAAAAACAACAACAGCGGTTGGATGATGCCGGCAGAGTGGGTGACGCACGCGGCGACCTGGATGGTCTGGCCACACAATCAGGCCCTGTGGGAGTCGGGCTGGGGCGTCACGTTGGTGTTGGTGCAGGAAGATTTCGCCCGCGTCGCCAATGCCATCGCCCGGTTCGAAACGGTGAAAATGGTCGTCGATCCGTCGGCCATCGCCCGTGCCAAAGCCTTGTGCGGACCGAACATCGAACTGATTCCACTGGCAGTCAACGACAGCTGGTGCCGCGACTCCGGCCCAAGCTTCGTGGTTCACCCTGAACAAGGTCTGGCCGGTGTGAGCTGGCGTTTCAACGCCTGGGGCGGCAAGTCGGCCCATGATCTGGACGAAAGCCTGGCCCGTCGCGTGCTCAATCACTTGGGCGGCGAGTGCTTCGGCACGGCGCTGAGCAACGAGGGCGGCGCGATCCATGTGGACGGTGAGGGCACGCTGATCACCACCGAATCAGTGCTGGTCAATCCCAACCGCAACCCCGGCGTGAGCAAGGCCGAAATGGAAGATATCTTCAGTCGCCTGCTCGGCGTGAAGAAAACTATCTGGCTGCCGGGTGATCCTGATTACGTGACTGGCGACATGACCGACGGCCACGTCGATGGCGTCTGCGCCTTCGCTCGCCCTGGTGTGTTGCTGGTGGACGCAACCCATGATCGTAGCTCGGTGTACGCCGAAGTCGTGCGGGAAAACCGTCGCGCACTGGAACTGGCCACCGACGCCCAGGGCCGCAAATTCGAGCTGATCGAACTGTATGAAGCAACCGATGCGGCGGACACCGAAGCCGAAGTGTTCTGCGCCTCGTACACCAATTTCTACATCGCCAACGGCGCGATCATCATGCCGGCGTACGGCATCGAGGCCGACCATGTGGCGGCAGAAACCCTGGCCAAGGCCTTCCCGGGACGTGAAGTGGTGCCGGTGCAGATCAATCATCTGGCCCATGGAGGCGGCGGTGTGCACTGCATCACCCAGCAACAGCCAGCCTGGCCAGTGGAGGGTTGATCGATGACGATATTGAAAGTCGCCACCACCCAGATGCCGTGTACTTGGGACCTGAAGGGCAACCTTGACCGCGCCGAGCAGTTGGTGCGTGAAGCGGCCGGGCAGGGCGCACAGGTGATCCTGTTGCAGGAGCTGTTCGCCACGCCGTATTTCTGCATCGAACAAAGCCACCATCATATGGGGCTGGCCGAGGAGTACCGCGACAGTCAGGTGCTGTCGCGTTTCGCCGCGCTGGCCCGGGAACTGGGCGTTGTGTTGCCGCTGAGCTGGTACGAGAAGGCCGGCAATGCCTACTTCAATTCCCTGAGCGTAGCCGATGCCGACGGGCGCCTGTTGGGCGTGTACCGCAAGACCCACATCCCCAACGCCATCGGCTATCAGGAGAAGGAATATTTCAGCCCCGGCGACACCGGTTTCAAAGTCTGGGACACCGCCTTCGGTCGCCTCGGCGTAGGCATCTGCTGGGATCAGTGGTTCCCGGAAACCGCACGCTGCCTAGCCTTGATGGGCGCCGAAGTGCTGCTGTTTCCGACGGCGATCGGTTCTGAGCCGGGCTGCGCGGATCTGGATTCGCGCGACCATTGGCAGATGACCATGCGCGGTCACGCGGCTGCGAATATGTTGCCGGTGATCGCTTCCAACCGCGTTGGCCGTGAAGTGGCGGGCACCGATGCGACGCTGCAAATGAATTTCTACGGCTCGTCGTTCATCTGCAACCACAAGGGAAAAATACTCGCCGAAGCCGACCGTGCCAGTACCGGCGTGCTGGTGCAAAGCCTCGATCTGGCAACCATGCGCGAAGAGCGTATGAGCTGGGGCATTTACCGCGACCGTCGCCCGGAAATGTACGACGCATTGTTGAGCCAGGACGGCCGTCACCTTCACGCCCGCTGGAATCCTCAAGGAGTCTGATATGCCTACTTCAAAAAAGAGGTTGCTGAGCGCTCTGGGCCTGGCGCTGGCTAGCTTGATGCCGGCTGTGCACGCTGAAGACAAGACACTACGGTTGTACAACTGGGCGGATTATTTCGCCGAAGACACGCTGACTAGATTCACCGCCGAAACCGGGATCAAGGTGATCTACGACGTGATGGACGGCAGCGAAACCCTGGAGGCCAAGATGCTCTCCGGCGGCAGCGGCTACGACCTGATCTTCCCCGGTGACACTGTGGCCGAACGGCTGATGCGTGCCGGCAGCCTGTTGCCGCTGGATCCTTCGAAGGTCACGGCGATGAACGACATCGAGCCAGGCCTGCAAAAGCTGCGCAGTCATTACGAGCATTCGAACAAGGCCACGGTGCCGTACACCTGGGGCACTATCGGTCTGACCTACAACGCCGAGCAGATCAAGCAGCGCATGCCCGACGCCCCGGTCAACAGTCTCGACATGCTGTTCAAACCGGAGCTGGCGGCGAAATTCGCCGATTGCGGGATCTCGATGATCGACTCGCCGGACGAAGTGCTGGCCGTGGTGCTCAATTATCTGGGCCGCGACCCGCGCAGCGCCAAGCCTGCGGATCTGGCGGCGGCCAGTGACTTGCTGATGAAGCTGCGGCCGTACATCCGCAAGTTCCAGTCGCAACCGGTGACCGATCTGGTCAACGGCAATCTGTGCCTGTCCCTCGGCTACAGCGGCGACATGACCCAGGTCCAGCGCACCTCGGACAGCGCCGGCAAGCATACCAGCTTCCAGTACCGCGTTCCCCGCGAGGGCACCACGGTGTGGATGGACACCATGGCCATTCCGGTCGATGCCAAACACCCGGAATACGCCTACGCCTTCATTAACTTCGTGATGCGTCCGGAGAACATGGCTGCGATCAGCAATTTCACCGGTTACCCGACCTCCAACGCGAAGGCCCGGCCGAGCGTGGACGAGGTCATGCGCAATAACCCGGACATCTACCTCGACGAAGCGACCTATGCTCGTCTGATACCGGGCAAGGATATTCCCCAGGCCGACATGCGCGCCCGCATGCGCACCTGGACCAAGTTCAAGACCGCCACTGCAAAGTGATTTTTCCGGGCTGCTTTGGCAGCCCCTTACACATCAGGAAGTTACACATGCCAACTCGTCGCGAGTTCATCAAACAGGTTTCAGTCGCCGCCGGCGTAGGCGCTGCCGTTATGGGCCTCGGCCTGGCACCGGCGCGCGTACTGGCGGCCAGCGAAAGTCGCTGGTTCATGCCCGACGAGGGCGACAAGCACGAACGCGCCTACATGGCCTTCGGCGCGCAGGATGCGATCTGGGAAGACTTCACCGAAGACGTCCAGGAAGCGCTGGGCCGGATCGCCCGCGCCATCGCCCGTTACGAACCGCTGACCATCTACTGCCGCAGCGGCGAACGCAGCCTGGCTGAAGAGATTTGCGGCACGTCCAACATCACCTACCAGATTGCCAATCTCGACGACATCTGGATGCGCGACATCAGCGCCAACTTCGTCATCGACGACAAGAACGGCCTGGGCGCGGTGGACTTCAACTTCAGCGGCTGGGGCAACAAGCAACAGCATTCGAAGGACGCGAAGATCGCCAAACGAGTGGCGGCCGATGCGCAGGCGACCTACCAGCGCAGCGAGCTGGTGGGCGAGGGCGGCGGCATCGAAGTCGATGGCTACGGCACCGCGATCATGACCGAAAGCTGCTGGGTCAACGAAAACCGCAACCCCGGCTGGAGCAAGGCTGATGTCGAGGCAGAACTGAAAGCACGCCTCGGTTTGCGCAAGATCATCTGGCTGCCGGGCATCAAGGGCAAGGACATCACCGACGCCCACGTCGATTTCTACGCACGCTTCGTCACGCCCGGCGTGGTCATCGCCAACCTCGACACCGACCCGCGCTCCTACGACAACAAGGTCACCCTGGCGCACCTGGAAATCCTGAAAAAGGCCACCGATGCCGATGGTCGCCCGTTGCAGATCCACACCGTTTCGCCGCCGCTGAAACCGCGCAAAACGAAGTTCAACAGGGACAACGACGATTTTGCGGCCGGTTACATCAACTACTTCGTGATCAACGGCGCTGTAATCGCACCGGAGTTCGGCGACCAGGACGCCGACAAGAAGGCCTTCGACCTGTTGCAAAAGCTCTACCCGGATCGCGTAGTGGTACAGCTCAACATCGACGCCATCGCCGCCGGTGGTGGCGGGATTCACTGTGTGACCAGTCATCAACCAGCTTAGATAGCGGCACCGCGTTGCCAACTGGAAACGCGGAAGCCCCAAACAGCTACGGTACGCAGGAAGCCATGTTTGCAGCATTGGCTTGTGCTTGGCTATGTCTGGCATTAGCGTCGGCTAAAGAGAGCGGTTGACATCCTGTTTGATGTGCAAAGAGTATTCGTGTCTATAACTCACTGTTTCCAGTAAGTATTGGGAAGACTTCAGATATATTCGCATCAAAAAGAGTTCACCAGTAACGACCGAGTAAAGTCATAAAAAATGGGTTACTGATGACCGCTTTTGGCTGAAAGCGGTTGTTTTTAAACGGCCGCAACCAGCCAATAGCGGCCCTCCAAGCGATGTTGACTGTAACCGCCATTGAGTGCAAAAAGATGAGCATAAACACACGTCAACTGAATTTTGATAATTAAAAATATCGCGCTACGGTACGTCTTTTATCTAGCCTCTTTTTCCGCCATCTGGCTGCAGCGAGACGTGCCTGGGAGCGGACTTTCAGTGGAAGTAGTAGTCGCTAAATCCATGCCATCGAAATACCCTGGGTCTACAGCTCCAAAGTGCCGATAAGTCGACAAATTGTTTCGACCAAAACAGAATTGCAGCTTTGGATGGTTGGAGCTGATGAGATTCTGACCCACTGAGTCGATGCCATGCTGGCGATAACAACTGGCTGTCATGGGTATCCGAGCCTGTTTTCAACGCAGTAAGATTGCCCCGCAAGCATTTTTCGCACACGCCTAACCGACGCTCAAAGCCCTAGCTCATTGGCGAGCTCGGGCGTGTTCTTCTTGAGGTCGACGATGATGTGGCTCAGTGGTACCGCCTTGTTGACCCTGTCCAGCCGCTCACAGGTCTGCGGGTCTCGGCGGAAGCCCAAATGGTGGAGGGCGATCATCTGGCCTTGGGCATTGAAGACCGCCGCCCCGGATGCGCCGTGCTCCGTATCGCAATCGTGGGTGATCTCGCGAGGGCCATCGCCCTTTAGCCAGTTCGGATGGTCGAGGGTGAGAACCTTGCATTTGTCGCTCACCTGTTTGATCTGACACATGCTGTGGTGGACGATGAACGCGTCATCAAGCTTTGCGTCAGGAGTATTGGCTAGGCGCTCGTATACCGGTTCGCCAGCCACACCACCGCTACCAACGACAGGCTGCACGCGCAGCACTGCGTAATCCAGTGCATCGCTCTTAGCCTCGACATGGGTGCAGTTGTACTGGCGTCTGATCGTGCCACCATCCCAAGCCAAATCCAGCGTTGCATTGACGCATACATTGCCTTCCCAGTAATCGGCGGGTTGCATCCAGCTGTTGTCGCCTCCGCAATGCCAGTTGGTCAATGCTAGGCTTGGGCTGATCATCATGGCGGAACAGCACCAGGCGCTCCTGTTGCCCCCAGGCGACTGCTGAGCGGTCATAAGCATGCCGACCTTAGCGCCGGCCTTGCGCGGCAGAATATCGCCCATTGCCCCATTTTTGGGGAATAGGTCGTTCCAGCCCACGACGCCGGGCGTCTGTACGGAGAACACACGTTGGTCACCGCTTTCTTTCGGCAGGGCGATACCAGCAGGGATCTTGATGACAATGTCCGAGTCGGGCCGGGCGGTCACCAGTTCGACCTGAACCCGATCATGGAACAAGCGGCCGGTCCAGCGTGATACCGTCAGCTGGCCTTTGTCAGTGAAATCGTTCGGGCCAAAGCTCGCGAGTACCCGATAGTCGGGGGCATAGACCAGGAGATGCCACTGGCGGTCGGTACCCGAGGCAACCTCGAGGCGCAATTTCATGCTGTCGACGGTCCATTGCCCGGCGGGTGCCTTGATGGGCTGGAATGGTTGGCTGGCCGTGAGCCGCGCTCCTAGGGAGAACCAGGCGCCAAAGTTGGTGACGGACTCGCCGGTCTTGCATTGGTCGGCAAGCACATCTGCCCCCATCACCATCTGGCAGAGGAAAAAGGCGTGTTTAAAGACATTCATTCTTCTCAATGCCTCTTGGGGAAAAAATGATGTCTTGGATATCGGCTAGGGGAATTGGATCGTCCCTGTCGCAGAGCGTCAGCTCGCCTTCGGCCACTTGTGTTGGGCCGATGCGGCGTACCACCCCGGGGTCACCGACGCCATTGAGCAGGTCATAGGCATAGGCCATCTGGCTACCATCGGATAAGGTCAGGACGCGCTTGAGGGCATTGCGGCTGGCCTGGTCACGATTACCGCTGGGATCGGCGAAAAAGATAGTTGGCGTTTGTATCCCCCGAATCTTCACGGCTCGCCATTGGCCGCCTTCCTTCAACCAGTGCCGCTCGGGATCGAGCATTGCCAGTACCGGGTCGGCGACCCCGGCGGCAATCTTGGTTCCGTCTGGATTAGCGGAGCCGTCGGGGTTTCGTGACATGGGGCGGGAAGTGACCTGCAAGCGCACCTTGATTGCCACAGGCTCGAGATAGGCCTCTGGCCAGGCTCCGCGCATCGCCGCAGCAACACTGGCGATCAACGCCGTGGCCTGCGACGTACCGCTAGCCGAACTAATGCGGTCGGTCGTCACCCATCCGGGTATCGATTGCCCTCCTGGCGCAGCGAGTTGGACGATTGGACTGGGGCCGCTGCCAAAGTTGGCGCTGGGCATCAGGCGGGCGTTGTTGCGACCGCAACTGGTACACGCCGTGACGACGATGACATTCGGCAAATCGCCGAGGTTCTGCGGTGCATTGCTGGAAATGTTGGCCAGCTCGCTGGGTTGTTCCTGCTCCGTGGCGGTTTGCCCAGCGGAGACGATGAATAACGACCGCGAATTCTTGACAGCCTTGAGGATCGCTTCCTGCCAGCGGTACTCGGAGTTACCCAAGCGTTCACCCAAAGGCCTCAAGGTTTTAAACGTGAACTTTGTCGCCGCCACATAGATCGCTCGTGTCATGCCGCGTGGCGCGTCCGCGTCACCAAGGATCTGTTGCTGCAATTGGACGTTGCGGTCTGGGACCGGGTCCAACTGATCGTCGTCCCTTACCTTGTTCCAGACGAAGGAGAAAATCGCAGCATTGGTTGAAATGCTGCGAAAACCGTAGCCTTGGCTGCCGATCAAACCGGCTAGGTGAGTGCCGTGGAATCGATTGCTGAAAGGTGAAGCCCACTGGCAGCTCAATGCTTTCGTAGGTTTTGTTTTGACATAGGCGGGGAATAGGTTAGGGGATGGGTCCAGTGGGGTATCGATGAGGTACACCGGCACGACCCGGATATCGCGTTTCGCACCGCCAGGGTACATGCTGTCGCGCACGGCCGTCAGTGCGTCGCGGTCGTAGTCGAACTGGTTAAGGTAATCGATAGGTTTTTCATCGCTTAGACCTTTGGGGCAGGTATCTGCTGTCAACGCGTTTTCGGCGTAAAGCCGCGAGCCGTTATCAGTTTCATGGGGTATTACATCGAAGTAAACATTGGCGCTTTTACTGTTTTCCAATTGCGCACGGATTTTCAACGATGTTTCGTCGGTGTCCGTCGGTACAACGAACTGGTAGGCGCGGTATTGCACGACAGAGCTAGGTGGATGTTCGGCAGCGCCGGGGATGCAGTTGACGACCCGCGGCTCTAGATTCGACCAGTATTTGAACAAGGCATCCGAGGCCGGAGTGCAGTTGTCGCGGGTGAGCGGACCTGCTGCGGCCACCCGTTTGCTGGCGATCGCCGGCCAGGTAGCCAGGGTGGGCAGGTTGATCGCCTCTCCGATCTTCAACTGTTGGGTCGTCGGTCGATTAGGGTTGAGTTGCCGAACCACTTCCAACATGGGGGGGCATGGAGGGGGATAGCCACGTTTGTCGAGCAGGCCGCACAGGGTGTCGCCGGCTTGTACCTTGTAGAGTTCACTCGGCAGTCTGTCTTCCTTGCCCAGGTCCAGCATGATCTTCGCGACGTGCTGCCCAACGTTGCCGCCTTCAAAGGACACCAGCACGCCGCTGTCGATCTGCGTAGGCAGGTTCGATTGGCTGCTAGGTGCTTCGGCGATTTCCTTGCGCATTTGTTCGAAGGCAGAGGGATCGGGAGGGGGAACCAGAGGCAGGTCAGGTTCTGCTGCCATTACCGCGCCCAGTGGCAAACTTAACAACCACAGTGGATTCATGGCAAATCACTCCCCGTAGGTGGCGCGATGCCCGGCCTTGTCAGTGTTCTGCAAGACGAGACTCTTGGTCCCGCCACTGCCACACAAGTAGTGCATGACCGACTTTGGATTGTAGGGTGATATCTCCTGCCATTTGTTGCCCTCCCGGACACAGCCAGGTATCCCAACCGCCTGTTCGTGTTGATAGCCCAGCACGTGGCCCAACTCGTGCCGCAGGATGCCGACACGGTCGTAATCGGAGGTGAAGTAAGCGGGAGTGATGCGCACGTAGCGTAAGGCTGGCGCTGCGTTGGGGAAAAAGCCCACTGCGAAGGCCCCGTCAACATTGGCTGAATAGCGCACAATGAAAGTTACCTGGCCTGTTTTCGGCTCGGGGTCCAACGTGGACTTGTGGACGAAACTGATTGCACACTCCTGGCAGAACATCCAGTCCTGCGCGGCCGCTTGCATATTGTCCACCACCATCTGGTATTGGGCTCGGCTGGGAAAGCTTCCACGGTCCACGGCATAGGTCAGCTGTCGCTGGCCCTTGGGCCAGATCACCTTCTTGCCCTGTTCGGTCAATACCAGAAGCTCGCCATCCCTTGCGGTTACCTGGCCGCGGCGTAGGGCCATCAGGTACGCCTGGACACCTTCCTCGTCCAGTAAAAGGTCACCTTCGAGAATGTAGTAGATCGCATTGCCTTGTTCAGTAATCACCAGCTGGGGCAGTTTGCCGAGGAACGGCTTGAACGCTGCATCGAACGACTGTGCCGAGACAGCGGCTTCGATGTCTTCCCGGGAGAGGGTCGAGGCTGTTGCCAAGGCCGCGAAGGACAAGGCTGTCAAGATATACCAGCGGAGCATGTCAGAGCCCTCTGCATGGTCGCCGACTGCGCAACTCCCGACGATGATGGTGGTTGTTACCCGCTCCGGCGGGTGCCACAACACTGGGTATAGATATGGCGGTTTAATTGCGCAATGCCACTAGTCGGATGATGACACTATCGACCTCAACTCGGGGCGGCACGGTGTGGAAGATCGACTATACCCAGTCATGCAAATTGCAACTTCGGCAAGGAAGACAGAGGAGCTTCGCGATGCATAAGATAATGGCGGTGGCTTTTTCAAGCCTATTGTTGAGCGGGTGTCAGACATGGACGATGTTCACCACGTCCAAACTTGATCCGGCAACCGGTGATCAGGAACGTGTCATGCTGGTACCGGTGACGGCGCAGATTTTCGAAGTAAGCAAGGGCAGTACGATATCCACTTGGCAGCAACTGTTCGGCCGTCGGGATGATGGCAGATGGAAGCAATTGTGTGTGCCAGATGCGAACCCGGCGCTGGCTGCGGTTCTGGTACCTGTGTTGACCGCTATCGGCAATACCGCATGGGACCTGAGTGTCGCGGCCGTCAACCGCAAGGTTGGTGAATTCCAGGAACGCTCCATCAAGTCCTGGAACGCCTCATGGTCTGGCCCCACGGCAAATTGGGACAGCTCGAGCTGCGTGGTGTTGGCCAGAATCAAAGACCAAGCCGACCCAGCGGCGCAAATGTCCATTTTGCTGGTGAAGCAGTCGTTCCAGACACATGATCAGGAAACAGCCGCTTTCCAATTCGCGCCAGCACTGGTGGCATCGCGGACCAGTCGGGCGTTAACCAAGGATGAGGGGCAGGGCAAAGGCCGCATAGGTCTGAGTGTCGCCGCTGCCGCTACAGGCTTCAAGTCCGGAAGCGCGCAGGAGAATGTCGCCGACGCGGTGAGCATCGGTGGGATAGCGGTGTCTGCTCCGTCGTCTAATGGCCCGCTCAACTACAAGTCTGTGGCTGAAGATTATTTCAACTACACGAAACCGTTGAAGTACCCGGCAAGCAGTAATGTGTACATCAACTTCTCGGTCGTGGAGACCGGCACGCTCGCAGGGCTGGATAGTCAGAGCAAGGCCGAAATCAAGGCTATGACCGACGCCCTTGGCCCAGTGGCCAAGGAGGCCTGGAAGAAAAAACTCGAAAAGGAAGGGAAGAAAGAGGACTAGAGCGTATGCGCAAGGGCCTTATGATCTGCTAGTGCCGCCCACCGTGTAGACGCGACCTGGTGTTCCAGCTGCGCCTAATTGGCAGGATTTAGAGGAGGTGTGATTCAGATCATTTCCCACATTGCACATGCAGGGGCCTGTAAGGGTTGAGATCCGAGTTGGAGGGTATGCTATTGGCTGGAAGCTGCCTATTGAAGGTTGCTCCGTAACTTGAGTTTCGAAGTCGCACCAGTGATGTCGAGGGCAGGGTTGCGGAAATGACCGAAAAGATGCGGAAACGATCCATGAAAAGAGGCGCAAAATTTCTGAATGCCAGAAACGACAAAGCCCTGAATAATCAGGGCTTTGTCGGTACAAAATATGGCGGAGGCGATGGGATTCGAACTCATGGACCTGTTACAGTCGACGGTTTTCAAGACCGATATGCAAAGCCAATGAAACCGGGGCCTGTAGCCGCTTTTCGTTACGATACGTTTATTTTTTGACACCTCTACAGCCCGCATTCTACAAGGGGCGGATTTTGAGTTTTGTAACGGTTTTTGGGACTATTTCGATGGCTTGGCAATGGCGCCAACTCGTCGATAAACGCGCTCGGTAATGTCTCCTTTGGTGTGCCCCAAGAGTAGGCTCGCATCGCCGACGTCGAGGATTTCCGACGCCGCTTTCGGCCTGATGTCTCTGAACTGGAAGCCTTCGATTTTCTCAGCGAGCTGAACATCGCCTTTTTCTTCAGCTTCTTTCTTGGCTTTTTCTCTGGCGTTGTCCCATCGATCGCGAAGCATCTTCGCGGTCATCCGCTTGCCGCGTGCGCTCACGATCAAATAGCTGCAAATGTGCTGAGCATTGCGCTCGGCCATTTTCCCGATCAACAGGCCCAGACTGTTTGGCTCATCACCGTCAGTAATCTGGATACGCAGCTTTTTGTGTGTCTTGTTCTGCTGCACACCCAAGTAATTTCCCTCGACATCGTCCTTCCTCATGACCAGGACATCTGCCGGTCTTTGCCCGGTCAGATAGGCCAAGTCCATCGCGTCTTTCAGCTCTTGAGCTGCCTTTATGTAAACAGCATCCCAAACCACATCATTTGCGTAATAGTCCCTCGGTGTTTCCTTATTTTTTCGCACGCCCTGGCAGGGATTTTCTTTGGTGGTCAGCCCCCATTCTCGAGCAATGTTGAAAACGTGGGAGAGGGTGGCAATCTCGCGATTCGCCCGAACCTTGGCGGTCCGCGCGTCGCGGTACCCTGCGATAGTTGCAGGGGTGATTGAGTCGATGGGAGCGCTGTCGAACATCGGCCGAAGCTGCTTGATCTCCGCCAAATTGTCCTTCTGCGTCCGTGCCGCTTTCTTCGATACGATGTCGCGGATATATCGGTCGAAGATGCCTTTCATGGTGCGTAGATCAAGCGGCTTTTCCTTCGCCTCCAGCTCCGCCCATTTGACCCTGGCCAAGTCCAGATCCTTGCCCAACGGGATCGCCTTGCCTGTCATGTCCAGATAGTAATAGGCGATCCAAACCTTTCCGCTTTTTCGTGTTCGCGTCCACTGGTACATTCGAGGCGGCAAGTTGCGTGTGTCGGCCTTGCGGGGGCGCATATCAATTCACTCGCGAGTAGTCTGGTGTCCATACCGGTGCTGCCGGCGGCGGGTTCGGATCGGCAACTGTAGGGCTGATCATGCCCAGCTTCATGCGGGCATACATGCGGCCCACCAGCGGGCGCTTGCCGCGGCTTTCGACGAACACCCACTGGCGATCAATCAGCCAGCGGCGCTGGTAAGCCCGGGCCTTGTAGCCGGTGAGTGCGGCCAGTTCCTCGTCGGAGAGGATTTCGGTTTCCATGAGGTATTGCTCCATGCCGCGCGTGGCGGAAGAAGGTGGTGATAGGTTATGCGCCGACCTTGGCCAGAACTGCGTCGGCGACTTTCATGGCCGCCTGAGCATCGTTGACGTATGCAGGATCGAAGTAGCCGGCCAAGTGGATGGTTGCTTGGCAGGCGCACAGGTTCTCTCGGTTGAGCTTCAGTGCGGCGACCAGCTCGTCGTTCAATTCGCGCTCCTCTCGGCCGATATCCCAAAAGCGCTGGCCCCAGTGCCCAACTGGTGGCGGGTTGTTGTTCTGTGCGCCGAACGCCAGTGCACCGACTACAGAATCCAGCAAGTCGCGCTTGTAGGCGTTGTCGCCGTCGATGCTCAGGCCACGCCGGCGCAGGGTGGAAACAACCTCGTCCAGGTCGAGCCATTTGTCCTGCAGCACAATATCGAGTTCTGGTTTTTCAGGGGTGTAGATGGTCAGGCAGAGCTTGGCGCCTTCAGGAACGCTGGCGCTGATCTTCTCCAGCGCATCGCTCGCTGTTTCGTGGAAGCGGTTCATTGATGACATATGAATTTCCCACCCGCCGTACAATGGCGGATCTAAAGTTGAAGGTTTTATAGAGCGCTTTTGAAACTTGGTTGAAGGAGATCTTCGTATGGGCGGTGCAGACGCTTCGGAAATAACTGATGGTCAAATTTACGAGGCCATCGGAATGGCAGTTGTCAGTGCGCAGCAGTTTGAAAATATTTTTATAATTGCTTCCAGGCTGGCAATTAAGCAGGCTAACGCCCTTACGATCGAAGATGTTGTTTCGATTAACGCCTCGAAGGCACTTAAGCAACCAGTGAAAGCTCTTTTAAAGGAGTTGTCCGATGTGGAGCCTATTGCCCAGCTTGAAGAGAGGGTTCTTGAGCTAATTCAGAAGCGCCACACCGTCGTGCATCGTATTCATGAGCAAACAGGCTGGCCGGGAAATATTAATAATCAGCAGAAAATTGACCTGCGGGCTTTGTGCATTGAGATAAGTGCTGAAAGCCTCGACCTTCACACAATCTTTGTTCAGCTGCTAGGGCAGTGGGCGATGCGATTTCCAAGTATGCGAGAGGGGATCGAAGCAGCAAAATTACATGAGATGTTTCGTCGGGATCGATCAGGGTTATGAGCTAGACGCAATCGCCGAATGCGATGTGATCTGTTTAGTCATCGCCACGGCCCCCTGTAGATGATGTATGCCATTTAGAGCGGGGCCAAGATCATGGCGCCACCTCGCGGCGTGCCCACCAGCAGACCGGGCCATCGTCGGTGTCGTGAATCGCCAAGCAGAACCAGCCTTCGCCATCTGGACGCTCAGGCTCCCAGTAACTGAAATCCGGGTCGCCGGCTTCGAAGTAGCGATCAGCAACTGCCTCGTCGGCGTATTCGAGGCATACCTGCGTCACTTTCAGCCCCTGCTCCGCAACCCAGGCTTTGCACTTGTCGCCGTCACCCTCGTCGAAGTCGGGCATATCCGGGTGCTGGAAAGAACCCATTTCGTCGCGCAAGACTGGGGCTGGCTGGATCAAAACGATTTCTTCAGGCATGACTTCGTCCTTGCCGCTATAGCGGCTACTATTAATGGGATTCAATGCTTCTGAGAGCGCACGAGGCGTTGCACTGTGAAATAGTGACGCGACAGTTATTTGTCGATTTATGAGGAATTTGCAGATGAGATTTACTGACTTATTTAAGCCGTATTTTTCTGTTGCGAATCTTTTGCTATTAACGTCTCTCATCTACATGATGTTCGTATTTGATTGGAGTGGTTCGACGGTAGCGGCGTGGGTTCAGGCGGTCGGATCCGTAGCGGCTATTCTCGTTGCATCTGAAATTGCATCGAGGCAAGGACGTGAGCAAGCAGAGATGTCGAATAATAAAAATCTGGTGATATTCGACGGACTTGGGCAGTTAGCACAGCGCGCAGTGAGAGTGGGGGACGGCTTGCACACGAGTACCATTACCGGAACACTCGAGATGAGTTTAAGTTTGTATTCGGGGCTTAAAAGAAACTTCGATTCTATTGATATTCTTGCATTGCCTGTTCCGGAATTAGTCGATCCCGTTTGTACTATTCGAGACAGCTTGCAGCGTCTGGAAAGAGATGTAAGCTTTGCGGTAGCCACCGGCATCCAAGAAAAATACTTACTAGAGCGGCGCTATGCGATTGATGTCGCTCTTATTATTTGGGCTAAGGGGCAGATAGTCGAAGCTCGTGCCCATTACCAAGGATGCACCGGAGACAGTATTCCTTCGTCCTTAAGGTTCAAGGAAATCGTTAAAAATTTACTTGCGAAGACAGATGAAGATCAAGGGGTAAAATAGCTACAAACCACATCTCAGAAATGCTTGAAATCGTGCATATAGCTTGGTGTGTGCTATTTCCAGCAATGCTGGTCATTGGAACTGCTGAGTCGATACGCTTCATGCCGCCTCCTGCAGTAGCTGTTCCCGGCGAAGCGTCTGCTGCACCGCGAGGATGATTCGCTCGAGGTAGGCGTAATCGGGATTGGGCTCAGTTGCGGCGCTCGTCATATGCCACCACTCATCGCCGAACAGCTTGGTCATCAGTTCGCTGTGGGCACCGTGGAGATGATCAAGCGATGGTGATTCGCGCAGATCCTCTCCCGCGTCGAACATCTCGCGGGCTTCGTCCGATGTGTAGCTGAATCGACGTCGCCCTTTCAGCACCAAGCGCTGCGCTTCGTTCGCCAGAGCATCACCGCTGAATTGTCGTGATCTCAGAGCTGGGTCGAAGTAGCCGATGATGTAGCTGGTGTTCAACTCGTAGAAGAACTGCGCAATGGTGTGCCCATCCCACATGCCGCCCCAGTAGGCGGTCCAGCTCTTCCCCCAGCAGCTGACTGTGATCTTGCCTCGTTTGGGCGCCAGGTCTTCGAGGAACACGGTGATCGGGTCGAGACTCGGCGCGCCGGTGATCACCAGCTTCGTTACTGTCGAGCGCTCAACCTTCAGTGGCTCGGCTGGTTTGTTTTCTGTGGGCATGGAAATACCTCGCCGAGAGTCGGCTACAGTTGATTTGTCGTTCACAAGGAGGGCAGGAGAATGGCGTGCTTGATCTGCGGCGAGACAGATATAGAGCTGCTGTCGGCAGGACATTTCGTGGAGAGAGATTGTCCAGGGTGTGGGTACTACGGCGTTCCTAAACAGCTCGTCGAAGAAATGTTGATCCGCAAGCAAAAATTTCACGTAGAGCGCACCAGGGCTTACTTGACGATGCGAGCCGAAAATAAGCAGTCCCCGTGGATCACCCCGGTCGATATCAATATTTACCTTTTGCTGGATATCTCAATCCCCTGAGTGAGTAAGCGGGAGGTGCAGTAGCTCAGTTTAGTTCTTGGCGCATGAGGTGTCCTATGCCGGGGCGGTGGAGGGTGGTTTGAGATCAGCTACAGTTCAGCGAACAGCCAATGAGGGGGCGAAAATGTCGGATTGGAGCGAGGTGGTCGCCGGAGCAATCGGTGGCGGGCTAGTGATTGCGGTGCAAGTGGTTAAGCGCAGGTGGGATAACGCCAGGGATTCCAAACGAATCTATAGCTGGTTAGTCAGTGAGTTCCAGAGGACCGATAAATACGAGCATCGGTCGACCCGAGCAATAGCCAAATCTGTAAACATGACTCCAGAGAGAGTGGCGGCGCTTTGCCACAATCACTCGCAAATAAAACACGTGCTCGGAACAGACGAAGAGCTTTGGAGCTTGGATGGCTCCGACCAACAGAAACGGAAAAGTGGTTTTTTTGCGGGCTAGATAGCCTTCTTTAGCACTTCGATGGCACGCTCTGCGGCTGGAAGCGCTCCCGCGTTTCCGGTCAGACGCTTGCGGATATGGCCAGAATCTCGTCACCGCCCCGCGTAATGCCGGCTTGCAGTTCTACTTTGCTGCCGGCAAGCATCCCGGCGATCTGGGCGTTCATATCCAGTTCGACGCCCTTTCTTTTCCGCGACTCTCTGATGTCCTGAGTGGCGAGGTATTCGCTGATCAATGCTTTGTCCTGCGCCTGAATTGCGACAAGGTCTTGGCCGTTCGCGGGCTGACCGAGCGGGGCGTCATCGGTTTGAGGCACAAGCACTTTGAGCTTCGACTGGACTTCCCACACCCAAGCCAGTGCAAAGTGGTCGCCGGCGGTTTCTGCCGAATACTCACTGTGTTGAATCCCAGACCTGACTGTTGAGCAGTATTCCTTGCGCGCTTGGGTAAGCTTTCTGCGCAGGGACTCATACGCATACAGGGCGATGTTCTGCGCGGGCGAAACGCCGACGAATGTCGCGCACTCGATGACTTGGCCGTTTGCAGAACTCCACTTCCTCCGGCGAAGGGTTGTGCAGTTGAATGCATCCGCTACGGCGATGCTCAGTTGCTGATCCCATGCTGGCCGACGCTTGGTGCGGTGAAGGTCCGACTCGACCTCGCCGACGTCGCTCAACTTCACATCCATTTCGGTCAGGCGGTATTCGCGCATCAGTGCCTGGGCCTGTCGCAGTGCCGTAGCGGCTTCGTTCTCGTTGGCGCTCTGAGCCAGTGCCAGGCAGTGCTTGATCTTGCGGATCGCGCGCTCGAGTTTCTTTTCATCGATCTGTTGTGCGGACATAGGGTATCCTCGCCGGCTGGCGTGATTCGTAGAAGTGGGGTATTTGTGTTCGGCCCGGCATGGGGTCGGATCAGGGGTGAAAATGGCATTCGATAAACGAACCCAGCGGTTCATCAATGGTCTCGATACAGCGAAGTCACAAGCTGCGGCAGATGGCATAGAGCTGACGCCGGAAGAGGCTGTAAAAGCTGCGATGAAAAGAGCTCTAGGCTCGAAGGCAGTGAAAAAGCGCAAGAAAAAGAAGGGCCGCGGCGGATCACCGTTTCTACCGGGTAGCTTCGAAAGCTCTTCCAGGTAGACGCGGCCCTCCGTGACCGATGGTGGCAATTTGGTTTGCGTTGAGGTATTACGGGTGACCGGCACTGGGTCGGAAGGAGTGTTTCATGCCGATGAAAATCAATTTCACCGATTGCCATATAATCGACTGTGGGACGGGTATCGAGGTTACCCATGGCAGCGACGTGGAGATGACGGGAAGTATGCGCATCATCAATTGCGAGAAAGCCATTGTTGAGCGCGATCCGCCGAACGTACTGGAAGCTCTGGGGCTTCCACCAAATACTCCTCCGGCCTATGTGAAAAAAGTATTGCTCGCACTCCAAGAAGTCCCAGCAGCGGATGCCGTATCCAAAGAAAAAGTCATCAAAAAAACTCAGCTATGGAGTTTCGTACAGAATTCTTCAAATGCGGTGACTGTGCTGCAGGCTTTGATATCTATAGGGCCTGCAGTAATTGCCGGTTTACTAGGAATGTTCAAGTAGCTGCCGTGTACGGCTCGATGTCGAGAAAGCCTCAAGCTGTCGCGACTGCTTTTCGGTGATTGCGATCTCGGGTCGTGACATGGTCGCGAACCGTGCGGAGTCTTCGGCGGGTGCGGCCGCAAGGTTCAGCAGGAAGGTCGATACGGTCTCCTGCCATTCCTCGAAACCGTGGCGCTCGCCGAGGATCAGCAGTGCATCATCAAGCGCCTTCGAAACAATCAGCGAGCGCTTCTCGGCGCCGATCCGATCGAGCAGCGCCTTTTCCTTCGCTCGCTTGTCCTTCTGCAATTGCGCGTTGCTCTTGGCCATGGCCTACCTCTTCAATTCCGCTGGCCGGCAAGTCCAGCCATGTCTGTTTGCGGCGCTGTTGCACCTGTCTGCTGATCCGTCTCATGAGTCGACGAATTTGAACTTGTTTTCGGTGGCGATCAGTTGCACGCGTTTGACGTGCATGTGCAGCGTCTTGGCCGTCTCGCTGATGGTCTTGCCGGCTTCGGCCAGTTCGCGCACCTTCGGGGCGATCTTGTTGCGCTCGACGCGCAGACGATCGTGGTGCGGGGTGGATGCCAGCTTTGGATCGCCAGTTACGCCACTGGGGATTTGCTGGGCCTTGCCGCCGGCGCCAAAAAACTGCTCCAGCTGCTCGTTCAGGCTCGCGACGATGCAGTCTCGGGGGTTAGATTGCGGTACGCCGATCACTGCTGACCTCCTGCTGGCCGGTTGGCTTTTGCTTCGAACTGAATCGCCATGTCGAGCGCCGCCTTGTAGGTCCAGCGAAACGCCGCGGTCTTGCCGGTGGACAGATTGACGACATGGAAGGCCTTGCCGACCGTCCTCACCTGGAAGCGCACCTGCTTCTCCGGCATCACTAGGCCTGCGAGTCGCGCAAACGTCTCGCGTGCTGCCTGGGTACGAATCATCAGGACGCGCAGAACATCGACGCGCTGTTGCATCAGTGGGTGCGTTTCGACCTGAGCAATTTCTGTTGCGTGCTTCATGGTTGATTACCTATCGGTTGTCATCCCAAGCAGCCCTCGCGAGAAGGCTGCTCAGTGATGCTTTCCGTTTCTCGCTGCACTTCGACGCCGGAGTCCTCTCTCTGCCCGCTGCCGCTACTGGCGTCACATCGGGTGGCTGTGCAACTTTGCGTGCTCTCATGAGGGAGCCCGGCCAGTTCCAGAGCTGGCATGGGGATCGAAATTTGTGTTTCGCGCTGTTCCCGTTGCCGGGGATCGATCCGCGAAGATTCCAGATTGTGAAAGAGCGGCGCGGCTTTCGCTGCTGGGCCGTTGTTGTCCGGCTTGGGGAATAAAAGTAGCAGTGCTGCTTTTTAAAGTAAATAGCGCTGCTAATAATATTTTCTGCGCGCGTAAAAAAACCCGCACTGGGCGGGTTTCTTGCGGAAATTGTTCAGCTAACGGTTAAAGCGCTCAACCAACGAATACTGCGTAGACGCTGTCTTGGTCAACTCCTTGTTTAGGTTTGCCGATTCGTGTGCTTGCCCGGAAGTTTGGTCGGCTAAGTGGGCGATCGTTGTGATGTTGCGACTGATTTCCTCGGCCACGGCGCTTTGCTCTTCCGTGGCAGCAGCAATCTGCGTGGTCATGTCCGTGATATTGGAGACCGCCTCGCTGATACCCACCAAGGCTTTGTCCGCCTCAAGTACCCAAGAAACGCCTTCTTGGGCTTGGCGGTGACCGCTTTCCATTGTTTGTACCGCGTTGTTGGACGAAGTCTGTAGCTTGGTTATCAGATCATGGATCTGAGTAGTCGATTGCGAAGTGCGCTGGGCTAATTGGCGAACCTCATCAGCTACTACCGCGAAGCCTCGGCCCATGTCGCCAGCGCGCGCAGCCTCGATTGCGGCATTCAGCGCCAATAGATTGGTTTGATCGGCGATGCCTTTGATTACGTCGACGACTGTGCCTATTTCGCTACTGTCCTTGGCCAACTGTGCGACCGTCAGGCTTGTTTCGCCAACAACAGCAGAGAGCCGCTCGATAGCCTCACGGGTATCCCGAGCCACATCACGACCTCGACTGGTCAGCTGGTTGGCTTGTTGGGTAGCATCAGCCGTCCTCTGGACGTGGCTGGCAACTTCCTGGGTGGTTGCAGCCATCTGATTGACCGCGGCAGAGACTTGCTCTGTTTCTACACGCTGGCGATCCAGGCCTTTCGAGCTGACCGCGGCAAGCACGTCGGATTGCTCCGCCAGCGTACTGAGTTGTTCGGCCGTGTCTTGCAGGCGTGTCAGACAAGTTTTCAGGCGCGAAGTCTGACTGACGAAGGCTGTCTCCAAACGGGCTTCTGGCCCGCTTGCATCGCTGTACATCTGAGCGATCAATGCGTCGGAGGTGGAGGGTTCGGCCATCTGCAAGAGCCGCAGAGTTCCTCGAGTCTGCCAGCGCGAAGAGAGCAACCCGATCGGCAATGCTGTGCCTATAGCCATGGCTGTAGCTATAGGTGCGCTGAGGAACAAACCGAATGAGGAGCCTGCCAAACCAATGGCTATATACGGCAGGCATTTCGTTAGAGCGGGTAGCCAGCGGTCCTGAAGAGGGATTGCCGACTTTCCCTGACTGATGCGCTTATATAGGGATTCAGCGCGGCGTATCTGATCAGTAGTTGGTTTCACTCTGACTGATTCAAAGCCCACCACCTGGCAGCCTTCAAATATTGGGGTGACGTAGGCGTTGACCCAGTAATGATCTCCATTTCTGGAGCGGTTCTTAACGATGCCCATCCATGGCCTGCCTTGCTTAAGGGCAGTCCACATATGGGCAAAGACAGCAGGGGGGACGTCAGGATGACGGACGATATTTTGAGGAGCACCAATTAGATCGGCTTTATCAAAACCGCTGATCTCTACAAAGGCGTCATTGCAGTACGTAATGACTCCTCGAGCATCTGTCGTCGAGATGAGCTTTTGCTGAGGTGCGAGTGAAATCTCACGCTGTGTTACGGGCTGATTGTTTCTCATTCCGATGACTCCATGGTTCCTTAGGAAGTCATCGGCCAAAGCGGAAATAAGGTGAGCGTATTTTAGAAAAAATCTTTTAATAACAATGAGTTGCATTTAATTCGTTCGGTATTTTGGATCCAAGTTTCTACCGTAGATATGCTTTTGATTTTGATCGGGAAAAGACCTCCGTTGCCTAGGTGAAATTGGCAAATCACCAGGTATCCGCCACAAGTGACGATCGAAAACGGTATGCGCCGGCCGCCCGGTTCAAATTACGTGAAGAGACCGAAATCCGTGTGGGCGTTGAGCAGTAGTGTGACGGACTGCTGGGGCCGGCGGAGATAATGCTAGAGGAGGGCAATCAAGGGCATCGAATCGATAAGCTAACACGATATTTGTTAACGCAAAGGATGGTTGGCGGGCGGGAGCTCAGGCTTCGGGCCTTACGAATGTAAGGACCCGAAGTTTATTACATTGTTAGATTCTGTGGATTTGAGTGATGTGAGGCTTACCGTTGATAGGCGCGTAAATCTCTACGATTGCCTGCCAGCTGCCTGACGAGCCTGGGAGCGTAGCTTTTGACTTGTAACGGTAGTTGGTGCCATTTACGACCTGAGTAGAAACTTCTTCAGGCGTGTAGCCAACACCCACGAAGCCCTCCAGAGCTTCTTTGAAGACTTCCTGATCCTTGGGAGTCAGTTTGTGGTAAGGGGTCCATCCACCAACAAGATGTTCTTGAGCTGTCATGAATTAAATCTCCCTATTTAAATTCCTACTCGTTTGGCTTTTCGGAGTACGCCCCGTTTATTCAATGGTTTCCGGAATCCATTTCCTAAATAGTTTTCCGTGCATCCCTGACTGCATTGAGATGATTGCCCACGAAACACCGATACGAGCTTACTGCCGGTGCCGGGGAGTGTAGGTGAAGAGGGAGGGAGGTCAAGGCGATTGCAGCGAAGATGTCAGGACGGCGTCTTGTAAAAAAGGCAATCGGACCTGGCATATGTCGAATTGGGAGGAGCGCTAACCACGAGCGTCTATTAGGAATAGCCGAGCACATCTTCCCTAGCCTTCCTCCCAAAAGGAAGGGTTAGCGCATGACAGACAACCATCAAAACACCTCGAGCCACGAACTTATCATCGCACAGCTGTGTGTTCAAAAAACCAATCGAGTGGTGATGCGATTCAGCGCCAGGTGCACTTTTCCGGCACCGGTTTCAAAAAGTCGAAGCGATTGCCTGGGCGAGCTGCATGTCAGTCATCAAAGGCGGGCCGTACGTCGAGCGGTAGTATCGAGACGCTTGCTCAAATTGAGCGCCGCGGATCTCGCCATCTGAGCCGATGAAGGAGAGCGCGTCAGCCTTTGCCGATTTCATATTCGCCGGACCGTAGACCGTAAGTGCAGTGGTTCCGCCAACGATAAGGGTAGGAACAATTGTCGTAATAAACATCGCCTTTTCGACGGGATCATTATTCTCGTGCGCCACGGCTGGAGCGCTGGCCAATGCCAGTAAAGTCATACCCAGAGTCTTCAGTGAATCCATTCGCAATTGCGTCCGTGCTGCCAAGCGGTGATGGCCCAACGATAGCAGAGTGGTGCGCATTCGAGAAACCAGTAATCGAGTGCAAGGTGGAATCTGTTACTGCCTAGCGACGCTGGCGCGTGCTTGCGAGTATGCCGCTGTCATCGAAAGTGGCGATTGGCGTGAACTGGTGGAGGATGCAACAGCCTTCTATGCGCACTCGGTCGAGGGGCTTGAGGGCGGTACGTAGGTGGGAAGGGCAGGCATGAAAAAGCCCGGCACCAGGCCGGAAGCATTGCTATTGATCGGAAAGGCTGGGGTGCCGACTTGCTGCACGTCTGGGGCATGCTATTATCGGTTAACGGTGAAAAAACGAAGAAAATCCAGATTGCGGGAATTGATCAAAATATGACCAAAGTTGATATTCAGGAAGAGGTTGAAAGCCTACTGGTAGCTCATTTCCCAAGAGATTTTTGGGTCAGAGCATTGGATGATCTGCATGCGGCATATGGTATGGCGTACGACACCATGACCGTGCGTTTGCAGCTTCATAAACATGAACTTTTGAGGGCACTGCCGCAGGCTCGCCACTATAAACTGAGCTCGACCATGCGGAGCATTGCCGAGTCGTCCGGGCTCGAAGTGTTAGATTTGAAGGCAGATCACTCGGGAGAGAATTACGTTGTATTAAGGTCTGGACCTCTTCAGCTTGGTCGAATTGGCGTGAATCAAGGTAGCTCGCTGCCTCGGGGGGCGAAGCATCGAGCGCTGATTGCTGCATTGAACGCAAGGCTTGAGGGTGTCACGCATGATTTGTTTTCACCAACTGTTCACATGCTTCCCTCAAGCACGCTTGGCTTGCTCTTGGTTAACGTAAATCCTAAGCAGAACCTCGATCAGGACCGGATGATTGATCTTCAAGTCGGAGTTCCATACAGCGATCTTTCGGGATGGCACTATCTTCAGCCATGCTCGAAAGTTTTGACAAAGTACTCAGACCTGCCTGCGGTAGAAGGCCCGGTCGTACTGACAGATAAGGCGGTTATTCGATTGAAAGAAGTAATTAGCGAAATCGAAGCATCGGAATCCAGAGATAAGTCATGAGAGTCGGCGTTTCTGGTTTTGTTCCTGCTCGCCTCACTCAGGCGCGAGTACTGGCTTCATTGACCAGGCTTGAGTTGAGCGAGCGTATCGGTAAATCGTCTTCTTCTATTTCGCGATGGGAGAAAGGAGAGAGCGCTCCCGAGTCAGAGGCTCTTGAAAGTATTTCTTTTGTGCTTGGTTTTCCGGTTGCTTGGTTTACTCGTCCAATCTCAAGTAAGCCGTTATCGCCAGTTTTTTATAGAACATTAGCGAGTACGAGCAGCGATCTGCGCGGGAAAGCTGGAACGAAGATGGATTGGCTCCAAGAGATTGCTGGGTATTTGTCTACTTGGCTCGACTGGCCAGAATTGAATTTACCTAGCTGCGAGGTTACCGATCACCGAGAACTAGACTTTCCCGAGATAGCAAGAACTGCTTTAAAGTGCAGGGAGATGTGGGGGCTTGGACTCGGCCCGATAGCTGACCTGTCCATGGCAGCAGAAGGTGCTGGGATAATCTGTGCACACGTCCATCAAGGCAACACAAAAATGGACGGTCTGTCTCAGTGGGACGAGTCTCAGAAAAGACCTTTTATTTTACTTTCTAGTGATAAGGGTAACTATTACCGCTCTAGATTCGACCTTGCACATGAGATCGGTCATGTAGTTCTTCACAAAAATATAAAGACATTTGACATTTTACATCTCAAAGAGATTGAACAGCAGGCAAACTATTTTGCCAGTTGTCTATTGCTGCCTGAGGAGCTCCTGTCTATTGAGCTTCCAAGATATCCATCTCTGGAGAATTTGCTTTCATTGAAGCGGCGATGGAATGTCTCTGTAGCTGCGATCATTTACCGAGCTGAGAAGTCGCTGCTAATCGGTGAGCAGGAGGCGTTAAGGCTTAGGAAAAGCTACTCCGCTCGCGGGTGGATGAAGGGCGAACCGCTCGACAATGATTCTGCTCTAGAGAGCGTTCGGCTAATGCCGAGGGCAATAAAAGCCATTTTAGATGCTAATATTAAAACAAAGGTGTCGATAGTTCGAGATTTGATGATGCCTGTGAAGGATGTTGAGCAGCTTTGCGGACTCGCTGACGGTTTCCTAGCGTTTCATCCTAAGATAATTAGTAACCCACTTCCGAAGCTTAAGAGCCTTCAAGATGACTCAGGCTCTAATGTGGTCGAGTTTAAAAAGAAAGGATAAGTTTTTTCTCAGGGCTGGAGGGCGCAACGCACTCCAGCCTTTAATGAGTGCTAACAAATCAGCGCTCGGTCTAACATCTTCGCTCAATCCTTCTCGCGCTCACCTCGTCTCCACACCGTAGAAATGGTTGAGCAGTATCAACTCAACCACAGCCACGAAAATGCAAAACACCAGAAAGCCAAGACTGAAAACGCGCTTGCGGCCTGGCGAGCCTCCACCCATCCAGCTAACGCCTGATTCGCAGGCGGTCAGCACCAAGAACACTGTCCAAGCAAAGGCCCATAGCTTTCCCCAGAAGCCCAGATTTCTGAACGAGGTCATCTATGTTTGTCCGTGTCCCGTTTTACTCGGCCGGTCATTATTTCGTTCGCATTGCCAGCCAGCTTGTCCTCAGCCTCCGACCTTCAGCGTGAGTACATGGCCCACCAAAAAACGTGTCCCAG
Source organism: Pseudomonas sp. Irchel 3E19 (assembly GCF_900187585.1). NCBI lineage: Bacteria > Pseudomonadati > Pseudomonadota > Gammaproteobacteria > Pseudomonadales > Pseudomonadaceae > Pseudomonas > Pseudomonas sp. Irchel 3E19. The sequence goes on along the minus strand of NZ_FYDT01000027.1, from coordinate 52,989 downwards.
AATCGAGATCTGCTGCTCCTGGATCTGCTGGAACGTGTAGTCCTCGTCAGGATGCTCATCACGGTTGAAGCTGCGTAGGCGAATTCCGATCGGGATTCGGTACACCTGCTTCACGCGAAGCTGACCGTTTTGGTTGATGGCGTACATCTCGCCGTCGACGATGTCGCTCAGTGAGTTTTTCCCCACGTTTACGCCAACGGTGGCTCCGTCGCGCAGCACAGGCATCATGCTGTTCCCGCCAACCCTGACGCACTTCGCGTTACTGAACTGTACACCGTTATGACGCAGGTCTTTCTTAAAGAAGCGCAGCCGAGAGGTATCGCTTTCCTGAATAGCAAACCTTCCAGACCCAGCCGCCAGCTCAACTTCCTGAAGGAAAGGGACATAGACCTCGTCATCATCGAGCGGGGTTTCGTCGTCCCAGGTCTCGATAGTCCCAAGTTTTACGCTGGGATGGATGCGCTCTTGCTGGACAGTGGCAACCGTGGACATCAGCCGGGAGCTGACGTCTTGTGCGTCGAAATTCAACGCCTTCGCGAGCTTCAATAGCGCTTCCACATTCAGCGGGACCTTGCCGGTGGCGTATTGGCTGAATGCACTTTGCCCAGACCATCCGCACGCCTCGGCAACATCCGCCTGCGTCAGGCTGCGGCCGGCAGCTTTTGCAGCTGATTTCCGCTGTTCGTAGATGGCCTTGAGCCTGGCGCTCTCAGCGACTTCTTCGGGGGTAAGGGGGCGGCGTATTTTCATACGGACAAGAGTATTAGCAGAGCTGATACCCAAGCAAATAGCGCTGCTATTATTTTGTTGCTGATAAAAAGCAGCGCTGCTACTATCCATGGCAGATACCAAGCCGTGGAAATTCCATGAAAAAGATCCCTTTGAGCAAATACCTAGAAGAGCACGGCACTCAAGCCGCGCTTGCTGCTGCTCTTGGCGTGAACCAGAGCGCGATCTCGCAAATGGTTCGAGCCGGCAGAAGCATTGAAATCACCCTTTATGACGACGGGCGCATTGAGGCGAACGAGATTCGCCCGATCCCTGCGCGGCCCAAACGCACAGCAGCTTGAAACGTTCGTTGCTGACTGCCTGAACAAATACTCTCCCACGCAATGGCAGCGCGCCACGGAAATAAATTTGAGGTTTTACGAATGGAAGATTTTCTGCGGGCTTGCCAGAGCGCTGTCCTGGACAACGAAGCCAAGACCCTTGCTGCAAAGATGGGCGTTCCTCACGTTGGCCTGCTTCAGCGCGCCAATCCAGACAACGATGCACACCACCTGACCGTGGAGCATCTGTTCGGGATTCTGCTGCACACCGGCGACATGCGGCCTCTGGCTGCACTGGCGAACGAGTTTGGTTTCGACCTCGTTACGAAAACCGCGCCCGCGCCACAAGCGCTCACCAAGTCGCTGATCAATGTCGGCAAAGAGGTCGCCGATCTGACCATCGCAGTTCACCAAGCGCTGGATGACAACCACGTCAGTTCTTTCGAGAAAAACTTGATCCGCCAAGAGATCAATCACGTTCGGCAGAGCCTAGACGTGATGGATGCCTCGGTGAAGGCCGCCTGAATCCTGGGCACAAAAAAGCCGACGGAGAAGGTCGGCTGATTCGCAAAACTAGAGAGGCCCGATTATGCAGAGCCAGCCAAATTCTAGCAATACCCAGAACAATGTCGCGACACGTTTTCAGAGTTCGCAAAGCGTGTCGCAACACACGTCATCTCGTTCTGCCGAATTGAATATCGGAGCCTCGCTGTGAGCGTTCAAGCAATGTCATGGGCGCTGTCTTTGCCCACGCAAGTTCTCAAGGATGCTAGCGCACGGCACGTCCTGCTGTGCTTGGCCAACTATGCCGGATCGAACGGCGCTGGCGCGTTTCCGTCAGCTTCCACCCTGGCTCAGGACACCGGTCTATCCGAGCGCACCGTGCGTTACAAGTTAGATGACTTGGAGAAGTCGGGACTGATCAAGCAGGGCAATCAGGCGATTGCTGCTGTTCACATTGATCGCCATGACCGACGCCCAGTCGTTTACGACCTTCAAATATTGCGGGGTGCAAATGCTGCACCCCGTTCGGAACGGGGTGCAAATGACGGCACGGGGTGCAATCCACAACAGAACGGGGTGCAATCTACGACAGAACGGGGTGCAGCGGCTGCACCCAATACGTCAATTAACCATCAGGTAACCGAACAGCAGCTGCAGCGCGAGTTTTCTGGCGTGGTCGATGATCAGGATCGACAAGCTCTCGATGCTCTCGAAGATCCTCGCCAGCGCTTTTCGATGTTTGCCGACTGGGAGTTCAGCGCTAAACAGTTGGAAGACCAGCTTCGCCTGATGTGCTTGCCGATCTCGTCGGCTACCGATGAGTTGATTAACTCGTTCAAAGGTTTCTTCATCGCCAAACCCGATACCCGTGACAACGCCGCCGGCTGGTGCCACCGCCTTGCCAAGTGGATCAAGCGTGATCGCGCAGTGAAGTCCGGCGACATTGAGGAAGAGATGGATGCGACCGGTGACTGGACTGCCAAGGGGGTTCGGGTATGAAATCTGCACGCGATCTTATTGCCGAACGGCGAACCGACCCTACCTACAAGCCGGCGTCCAACCCAGTAGTGGCCGAGGTTGATCCATCGACCAAAGCTGTCATCGACGATTTGTTCCTGCGTCTTCGCGGTGCCTGTGGCGCATGGCGCCAGTCTTGGCCGACTGAGGCCGTGATGAACGCCTCGAAGCTTGAATGGCTCGGCGAGTTCATGCGCTCCGGGATCAACCGGATGGAGCAAATAGACCACGGCATGCGCGTCCTGAGTGCGAGTAAGTCGGCATTTGTTCCGGCGCCTGGCGTTTTCGTTAGCTGGTGCTTTGCCCCTGAAGGGCTGGGATTGCCGAGCGTCGAAAAGGCGTACGCCCAAGGTCTTCGCAACTGCCATCCCGCTATGCGTGATTCGGCCAAGTGGATGCACGCTGCGGTCTACCACGCTACTGCGGCCGCTGGTTTTCATGGCCTGCCATTGCTCTCGCGTGAACTTGGTTTGGCGAGCTTCGAGCGTCACTACTTGGCCCAGTGCAGGAAGATCTGGAAGGGTGAACCCCTAGGCTCTATCCCTATTGCTGAACTTGCTGCGCCTAAGCCTGATCGCAACCCTGAAGTGGGTAACACCGCTTTGGCCAACTTGCGCGCGATGCGTGCGGGGAGGGCAGAACGTGTGTGACCGTCGCCTTGCTGTACCCGAAATCGATACATATCGCTTCGCAGTGTTCTGCTGCTCGTTCAAGGTCGATTTGAGTTCGCCACCTGATCACGCGCTGGCGCTGTTTGCCGACGAGGCCATGGCCAAGCGTTATGGCTCGTGGATGTGGCCGGGGACCTATGAGGTCGTTGACGTCGTGAGGGGGAAGCCTTCATGCGAGTGAGCTCGAAGAAGCTTCGCGCCTCGGCCAATGGCCAAGAGTGCACCGTCCGGATGCCAGGCATCTGTAATCACAATCCAGAAACCACCGTCCTCGCGCATCTGCCTTGCGGGCAGAAGGGCATGGGCATGAAAGGCTTTGACACCGTGGCGGTGTACGCGTGCAGCGCTTGCCACGACGTGATCGACGGCCGCGCCCCCGGCGAGATCGACTGGCAGGACGTGCCGCGCGCCATCGCCGAAACCCACGAAGCCCTGATCAGGGCTGGAATTCTCACCGTGAAGGGGGCCGCATGAGTACCGCCGCGGTGAAGATCACCGAAGCTGAGATCAAGCGCCAAGTGGCCGGCACCGTACAGGACGTACGCGACATCGAGAATAAGGGCCTGTACCTGCGCTTCAACAAGGCTCGAACCGGTGGCTCGTGGTACCTGGTGTTGAAGGGCAAGTGGAATCCCATCGGCACGTTCCCCGAGCTGACTCACAAACAGGTTGTAGCGGCGCTGCCGTCGCTTCGGCTGCGTTTGGCCGCCGGGGAGGGCGCGAGCCTGTCGAAGTGGAACGCTGTTGGCGAACTGCTGGACTGGTTCGCTGATCGTATGTCGCGCGATCGCAATCTGTCGACCAAACGCAAAAACACCGGCGCCTCGATCATCAAGTGCCACCTGAAACCGCGCCTCGGCGAGCTGCCCCTGATCGGCATCGACAAGGCCGCTCTCGACACCCTGCTGATGTGGCCGCTGCAGGAGACGGTTTCCATCGACTACGTGCGTTCCGCGTTTCAGCTGTTGGCCTTGTCATTCCGGCAAGCGGCCAAGCTGGGGATGATCACGTCCAACCCGATGGCAGCGATTCGGTTCAACGACTTCTCTAAGGCAAAGGTCGGCATCAAGCCGTCCCGTCTGCGCGGCGTTCAGTTGGAAGGTCTGCTCGGGCAACTGGCCGAAGTCATGAGCACCGCGCCGCTGGATTCGATGCTCGCACTGATGATGCTCTGCCATGGCACGCGGATCGGTGAAACCCGGATGGCGCGCTGGTCGCACATCAGCCTAGCTGAACGCGAATGGTTCATCCCGGCCGAGAACACGAAAACCGGTGTTGAGCATCACCTGCCTCTGACCGAGCAAGTATGCACGCTGCTGACCCGGTATCGAGAAGGCCAATACGCTCGAGGCTATGACGGCCAGTGCCTGTTCCCGGCACGTAATGGCAAGGCGCTGGGCGAGGCTCAGGGCTGCGCAGTGTTTCGTCGACTGGGGCAGGGCGATTGGACCAGCCACGACCTGCGCAAGGTGGCGCGCACCGGTTGGGCAGACCTTGGCATCGATCACCTGATTGGTGAGCTGCTGATCAACCACGCGATGGGCCACAACGTGAAGGTTTACATCCAGTCGGACGTGATGAGCCGCAAGCGTGATGCCCTCGAGCAGTGGCACGCGCATCTAGATCAGAAAGGCTTTGCAGCGATTCATGGATTGACCGGCTTTAGATTTGAAGATTCCGGTAATTCGCTGCAAGCCACAGACCATAAGGCCTGCAAGGCCATTGAAGAAACAACCATAGGCGAGGTTTAAAAATGGAAAAAAAGACTCATGGCCCCGCCTTTGTGCGCCGCCAGATTCCGCTCACTGACTGCCCATCCTGTGCCGGGAAAGGGTTGATCAAGGGCCTGTTTCATCAGCTCGAATGCATCGGCTGTCACGCGTCTGGCCTGGTACACGCCGAGACGCTCGAACCGCTGCCGGTGGAAGACTTAGTGGTTCAGCTTGGCATGTTGATCCGCCGTGAGCGTCACTTGGCGACGTTGCCGCAAGAACCAATGACCATGGCTGATCTGTACCAGCAAACCAATACTCGCGGGCCGGGCGGCTCAGCCATGAAAGGAGACTGAACGTGGGCATTTATAAGGACGTGATGAGCACGTTGGTGCGGGTACTCGCTGCCGACAACATCGACAACAGCACTAAGCAGTCTTGGCAGAAGCTGATCGACGCTGACCTTCGGCAGGGTGGCACCGGCAGTTCGCTGTCGGTGCATGACAAGTTCGACTATGACTGCTGCCTTTACGCGCTGCTGCATCGTCAGCTTGAACCGGCTCAGTGGGATGTGCTGGTCGCCAAGTACTCGACGCACAACGCCAACAAAGTCGCGGCCATCGGGCGTTTGGTTGCCCGCATGGTTTCTCCAGCACCACAACTATTCATCTACAAGGCGCTCACTGCCTGGGCTATCCCCAAGCTCAAGGGCGTCCAGAATGGCAAGCGATCCACCGATATGATCGTGTTGCCGGCCGAGTTCTACGACATGAACACCTGGGATCCGGAGGCCAAGCCCGAGTCAACTCGCCGCCGTTGGAAGACCGGAATCGCCAAGTGCCTTGAGTCGTTGGAAGAGGCTGCTGTCATCACCGCAACAGAGATATTTGATCGGGAAGAAATCTTTATTGATGCCGCTTGACGCAGTGGCGGAATGATCGTAATTTAGCCCCATCATGTCGTCCTTGCGCGTTATGAGAGACGACACACAAAGCCCAGCCACTTGCTGGGCTTTTTGCTTTCTGCAGTTCTCCGAGCCTCAGCACTTGCTGGGGCTTTTTCGTTTCTGGCTCCACCGCACCCACTTTTCTGAGCTGGGAATGTTGTTGAGGCCGAACCTTTCAATGACACCACCAGGGCTTTGAGCAATGACAAATGAACAGCAAGCGCTGGCAGAGATGCCGATTTGGTTAGTGATCGTCCTGGCCTTGGTCGGTGGCGTGTCGGGAGAGATGTGGCGCGCCGACAAGGACGGGGCGCGGGGCTGGGCGTTGTTACGTCGGCTCGCGCTTCGCTCCGGTGCCTGCATTGTCTGCGGGGTGTCGGCGATGATGCTGATGATCGCCGCCGGTATGACGATCTGGACGGCGGGCGCCTTGGGATGCCTCACGGCAATGGCCGGTGCGGACGTAGCCATCGGGTTGTACGAACGATGGGCTGCCAAGCGGCTGGGCGTCTGCGAGGTCCCACCTGCCGGGGGCGAACAGGGATGACGCACCGATCCGGTGCGCCGAAACCGCCGGGGACCCTAGGGATATCTGAAGGACACGGGGTCGCAAACCCGCGGGAAAGCGTTAGCCACAGGGCTGGAAAGTTAGTTGACAGCGGTTGACAGGTTGACAAGGAATTCTGTGTTTTCAGCGACAGGGTTCGCATGATCCAAACAGTGTTTTTTAGTGGAGTCCCCCCGGTTCTATTGGGCTGTAGGCGTTTTCATGCCTGTTCAATTTCTTGAACAGCAGCCCCTGTGCAATGGCCAGAAGGCTTGTCAACTAAGCCGGGTTAGTTGACAGGCTTAACAAGCCACGACGATGGAGGCCGCATGGCTTTTGTAACTCGCAAGGAGTACTGCGAGCTGAAGGGGTGGTCTCGGCAGTACGTTGGTAAGCTGGTCAAGAATGAACGACTGGTTCTGAATGCTGCCGGGCAGATTGATGTGGAGGCCAGCGAGCAGCTTCTGGCCATGACGAGCGACCCGAGCAAGGCCGCCGTCGCCGCTCGACATGAACGCAATCGCCCGAAGCGGAGTGATCAGCGACCGCTGGAAATAGTCATCGCAGACTTTGTAGATGACCCCTCTGGTCAGGTACCCGACTTTCAAAAGTCACGCGCTCTTCGTGAGCACTACCTATCGCTTCAGGAAAAAGACAACTTCCTTAAAGCCCGAGGCACCTTGGTAGAGCGCAAAGCGGTCGAAGATGCGGCCTATAACGCCGGTCGCTTACTGCGTGATCTTTTGCTTGGAATGGCGCCACAGCTATCGCCGGAACTGGCCTCGCTGTCTGATCCATGGCAAATCGAAAAGCGTCTGACGTCGGCTTTGCGACAAACACTGGAAGATGCTGAGCGGCTGTCAGCAGCAGATCTACAACAAGCCATTACCCCGAGCTAAACCTATGTCCTTAGAAATGTCGAACGGTGCGACGGTGTACCGCGAAGCGTATTTCCGTGGGCAGCGACCAGAGCCAGATGTCTGGATTGATCAGTGGGCCGACGAGTACATGCGCATCCCGCGCGACACGGGTGCGGCCGAGCCTGGTCAATACCACACTTCGCGTACCCCTTATGCGCGTGAGCCGATGCGCTGTCTGTCACCAGCCCACCCGTGCAAACGCGTGGTGACTATGGTGGCTTCGCAGTTGATGAAAACGCAGATCGCCTTGAACTGGATCGGTGGCCTGATCCATATGGCACCGTCCAACATCCTCACGTTGTTGCCCAGTCTTGGGTTGGCCAAGCGGGTATCGTCGCGGATTGGTAAAACCATCAAGGCCACGCCGGTGCTGCGTGAGCGCGTGGCGTCCAACCGCTCGCGGGATGCGCGCAACACCATGGACACGAAGGAGTTCGAGGGTGGTTCGCTGTACATCACCACGGCCGGTTCAGCGGCCAACCTGGCGGAGCTTTCCGCACGCTACATCTACGGCGACGAGGTTGATCGCTGGAGTGTGGACGTGGGCGAAGAGGGCGATCCGGTCGAACTGGCCGAGACTCGCGGCAGTACTTTCGGCCGTAACGCCAAATTTTATTTTTCCAGTTCGCCGACGGTCAGGGGGGCGTCACGGATCGCTGATTTGTTTGAGGTCAGCGATCAGCGTTACTACTACGTGCCGTGCCCAACCTGTGACCACATGCAGGTTCTCGAATGGGAGCGTTTGCATTACTCGGCGGACTTTCAGGTTGTGCATTACCAATGTGCCGGCCCCGACTGCGACGTCCTGATCGATGAGCGCTATAAGGGCGAGATGCTGGCGAAAGGGGAGTGGCGGGCACACACCCAAGGCGATGGCGAAACCATTGGTTTTAACTTGAATGCGCTGTACTCGCCGCCCGGCTGGACGGGTTGGGCGTCGTTGGCCAAGCAATTCGAGAAGGCTAAAAAGGCTCAGGCCAAAGGCGATCTGGAGCCGATGCAGGTGTTTTATAACACCCGTCTGGCCAAGGTCTGGGATAGCGCTCAGGAGCAAACCTCTGCCGGTGTGCTGATGGATCGGGCGCGACTGGAAAGCTACGGGCTTGGCTCAATGCCCGACGGCGTATTGATGTTGACCGCTTCCGTTGACACCCAAGCCAACCGCCTGGAACTGATGGTGATGGGTTGGGGCGCTGGCATGGAGCGCTGGGTGGTCGACTTTCAAGTGGTCTCCGGCGACCCTGCCGATGAGCGCACCTGGGTGGCGCTGGATGAGTTACTCAAGGCCCGTTACCGACACCCTTGTGGTGCTGAGCTGATGATCATGGCTACTGCGGTCGACTCCGGTGGTAACCATACGGATGAGGTCTATCAGTTCTGTCGTATGCGCCGCTGGCGCAGTGTGTTCGCCATCAAAGGGGCGAGCAAGCGGGGCCGGCCGGTGATCGCGCAGCGACCTTCGATGGTCGACGTGACATGGAAGGGCCTGACTGAACGGCATGGCGCCGAGCTATGGATTGTCGGTACCGACACGGCGAAGGACTGGATCTACAACCGCTATGCATTCGACACCGGCCCGGGAGCGCTGCACTTTGCCAACGACCTGCCGGATGACTTTTTCGCCCAGTGTGTGGCTGAGCGCAAAGTCACCCGTTACGTCAGGGGGCATAAACGCATCGAATGGACCAAGGGCAAGGCCGAGCGCAACGAAGCGCTCGACCTGTTGGTTTACAACCTGGCCATGGCCCATTACCTCGGCATCAATCGCTACCAGGATCACGATTGGGCGCGGATTCGGCAGGCGGTCATCCAGTCGGCTTCGGGCGATAGTGGCCAACCCGTTCAGAGCGAGCGGCTCAGCCGGCCAGTCGAAACACCGGCAGCACCACAGGCGCAACCAGCCGTGAAATCACGTCCGGCAGCCGCTCCCCCACAACGCCGCAGCTCCACCAGTGGCTACCTGAAGAGACGCTGATATGTCATTTACGAAAAAGCACCTCGACGCGGTTGAGGCGGCCATTGCTCGCGGTGAGAAGACTGTGCGCTACACCGACCGTACCGTGGAATACCGCACGGTCGATGAGCTGCTCAAGGCGCGCGAAGAAATACGCTCGTCGCTGGCCAGCGCCGCCGGGCCACGTTCGCGCGTGGTTCTCCTTTATCACGGAGGCAAGGGACTTTAATGGCCCGACATTTTCCGACGTTGACCCGTAACGGCTTTGTGCTGCCGTCCAACATCAAGGCCAGTTACGAAGGCGCTGGTGAAGGCCGCCGATCCGCTAACTGGGACGCTCCCGACAACGGGATCAACAGCATCAACACCCCGGCACTGCGCAATTTGCGGTCGCGCTCCCGGGCAGCGGTTCGCAATGACCCGTATGCCTTCAACGTCATCGACAAGCGCGTCAGCAACCTGATCGGCACCGGCATCACCCCTCGGCCAGCGACCGATGATGATGCCCTGCGCAAGCTGCTGCAGGAGCTGTGGAGCGATTGGGTTGATGAATCTGATGCGGATGACCGCACCGACTTTTACGGCCAGCAGGCGCTGGTGGCGCGCACGGTGGAAACATCGGGTGAATGCTTTGTTCGCTTGCGTCCTCGCAGTCGGGACGAAGGCCTGGCGGTTCCGCTGCAGTTGCAGATTCTGGCGCCGGAGTTCGTGCCGCACGACAAATTCGAGAGCACCAAGAACGGCAACGTCATCCGCGCCGGCATCGAGTTCACGCCCGGCGGCAAGCGGGTCGCGTATTGGATGTACCTGTCGCACCCGCGTGATGCGGCCTCGTTGAACGCCGGCTACAACCAGCTAGTGCGCGTCCCGGCCGCGCAGGTGCTGCACATCTTCGAACCGGTGGAGCCTGGCCAGTTGCGCGGTGTGCCGCGATTGTCGCCGGTACTCAAACGGCTGCGCAGTTTGGACAACTACGACGACGCGGTGCTGTTCCGTCAGGAGGTGGCCAACCTGTTCGCCGGTTTCATCAAGCGCCCGTCGCCTGACTCGGGTCCGGCTCCACGCGATCCGGTCACCGGCGCGTTGCTGGATTTGGACCGTGACGGTTTCACCCCCATGGTCGCGCTCGAACCCGGCACCATGCAGGAACTTGGGCCGGGAGAGGAGGTTGAGTTTTCCAAACCGCCGGATGCGGGCAACAACTACCCGGACTTCATGCGGCAGCAATTGATGGCTGCAGCAGCGGGATCGGGCACGCCTTACGAGATCCTCACCGGCGACATGCGCGGCATCAACGATCGAGCGCTGCGGGTGGTACTCAACGAGTTTCGGCGTCGCCTGGAACAACTGCAGTTCAGCGTGTACGTGCATCAACTCTGCCGCCCGGTACGGGCTGCGTGGATGGACATGGCGGTGCTGTCGGGTGTCTTGGTGCTGGACGATTACGCACAGAAGCGCCGCCAATACCTGCGCACCCGCTGGGTGCCACAAGGCTGGGCTTACATCCAGCCGGTGCAGGACGTGCAGGCACGAGCGATGGAGGTTAGAGCCGGTTTTTCGTCGCGCAGCGAGATGGTTTTGCGCACTGGCTACGACGCCGAAACGGTCGATCTGGAAAACGCTGCTGATCTGGCACGCGCCACCTTATTGGGCCTCAACTACAACACCCTTGATGCCGTCGAAGACACCGACGACAAGGAGCAACCATGAGCAAGAGCGCGAAACCGCGTATTTACAACCGCGCCGGCAAACGCGTCGAGGTTAAGGACAAGACCTGGTACGCCGTTCATGCCAGCGGCGAGGCCGCCGAGCGAGTGATCGAGGTCTTCGTCTATGGCGAGATCGGCGCGTGGGGTATCACTGCCAATCAGTTCGTGCAGGATCTGCGCGCCATGGATGATGGTGTGTCGCCGGTGGTCGCCGCGTTCAACAGTATCGGCGGTGACCTTTTCGACGGTCTGGCCATGCACAACGCGCTGTCGCGGCTGGGCGAACGCTGCACCGGCCGGATCGATGCACTGGCAGCGAGTGCCGCCAGTGTGGCCGTGTGCGGCGCACACCGCGTAGTAATCGCGGCCAACGCCATGTTGATGATTCACAACCCATACACCTATACAGGCGGTAGCGCTGAGGACTTCCGCCGGGTTGCTGAAGTATTGGATCAGACCTTGGAGGCGATCATCGCGGCCTATAAGGCCAAGGCGCCCGACATTGATGACGCCGAACTGCGGCGAATGGTTGATGCTGAAACTTGGCTGACCGCCAACGAAGCGGTGGCTTTGGGGCTGGCCGATGAAGTGGGCGACGGCGTCAAGGTCAAAGCCTGTCTCGGTCAAGGCGCGGTGCTGCAACGATTCCAGAACGCACCGGCTGATTTGCTGGCCCAGCTCGAAGAGCCACCTGAAGCGGATCCTGATCTTGATCCTGTCGATCCGCCGCTGGTGCCGCCAGTAGTCGACTCGGCCAAGTTGGCATTGATGGTCACTCAGCGCTGCACGGCGGCGGGCATCAGCAACCTGGTCGAGCCGCTGCTCAAGTCAACCCAGCTTGAAAGCGAAGAGATCGTTTTAGCCGGTCTGGCGCGCGCCAAGGCGGTAAACGACCTCTGCGTGGCTGCGCGGCTGCCGGAATTCAGCGCCGAGTATGTCGCTGCAGGTCTGGACGAGGCGGCGGTGCGGGCGCGTCTGTTCGACAAGATTGTCACCAGCGGTAAGGGCTTTGAAATCGACAACAGTCTGCCGCTGGCGGACGACCTGGCGCCCAAGGTGCTGGCCAAACAACCTGACCCCAACTCGATTTGGGCTGCTCGCCAAGCGGCCCAAACTGGAACCGCGCAAAGCGCGAAAGGAGCAAGAGCATGACCATCAAACAGGAACCGATGCACGCGGGTGAATTCCTGCTGTCCGAAGGCGCCGGCAATATTTCGCGTGAAGCGATCAACGTCGCGGCCGGTCCAGAGTTGTGGCCCGGACAAATCCTCGGACTGGTGACCGCCTCCGGCGAATTCGCACCGTACGAACCGACGGCAGAGGACGGCACTGAAAACGCGGTCGCCATTCTGTACGGCCCGCTCGGTGAATCCGATGTGGTGCGTCGCGGTCGCGCCGTGGTGCGGTTGGCCGAGGTCAGCGAAGCGCACCTGACCGGTCTGGATCTGGCCGCCGAGAAAGCGCTCGCCACTCATTTCGTGATCGTCCGCTAAGTCGATCCTTCTTTTGTATGCATCCCGCCGCGTGCGGGATTTTTCGTTTCTGGAGAGTACCCATGGCCGATATCGCCATTTTTGAAGACGAAGCGTTTACCGTTACCTCGCTGACCGCTGCGCTCAATGATCAACCCTACCTGCCGGGCCGCATCAGCGCCCTGGGCCTGTTCCGCGAGGAAGGCATTACCACCCTGACCGTGCAGATTGAAAAGGACGGTGACACCCTGGCACTCGTGCCTGCCGGTGAGCGCGGTGGTTCTGGCCTGGTGGTTGCTGCCAGCAAGCGCAACCTAATCCCGTTCAACACCGTGCACCTGCCGGAGCGTTTCACCATCAAGGCGGATGAGATCCAAGGCATCCGCGCCTTCGGCACTCGCACTGAGCTGCAGGCGGTGCAGGACGTGGTCAATGCCCGTCTGGCTAAGGCGCGTCGTCAGTTGGACGCAACGCATGAGTTCCAGCGCATGGGCGCACTCAACGGCCAGATCCTCGACGCCGATGGCCAGACCGTACTGCTGGATCTCTATGAGCGCTTCGGTGTGCAGCGTCAGAAGATGTCCATGGGGCTGACTAAGGCCGATACCGAGCTGCGCGTCATGTGCGGTGAGGCGCTGGACATGCAGGAGGATGCGCTGGGCAGCGTGACCAGTACCGGTTCGCGCGCTTTCTGCGGCAAGAACTTCTGGAACAAGCTGATCGTTCATAAGTCGGTCAAAGAGACCTACCTCAACAGTCAGCAAGCGGCAGCGCTGCGTGGCGACGCCCGGGAAAGCTTCGAGTTCGGCGGCATCATCTGGGAACGTTACCGTGGCAAGGTCGCCGGCGTGTCTTTTGTCCACGACGACAAGGCGCTGCTGGTTCCCGAAGGCGTGCCCGATCTGTACATCTCGGTGTTCGCGCCGGCCGACTACATGGAAACGGTCAACACCCAGGGTATCCCGTACTACAGCATGATTGAGCCGCTGCCCTTCAACAAAGGTATGGCCGGTGAGGCTCAGTCCAACCCGTTGCACCTGTGCACTCGACCGCGCGCTCAGATCCTGCTGGAACTCTGACCGTGGGCTTTCGCGATCTGATCGCCGACATCGACGCGGTGGTGTTCGAAACGCTGGGTGATACGGCGCGGATCGAGGGTCGCGAAGAGCCAGTGTTCGGCATGTTTGCCGCGCCCTGGCTGCAACCCAAGTTCGGCAAGCTCAACACCGGTTTGCGAGAGCCGCGCTTCGAGATTCGTGTCAGCGATTCGCAAGGTCTGGAGCAGGGCATGCTGGTCAGCGTTGACCTGCCTGCCCTGGATGGCGGCGGTGACTACGACTTGATCCAGCTTGAACCGAGCGGCGACGGTCTGGTCGCCCTGATTCTGAGGTTGCGGCCATGAGCGTCGGCAGCTATTTCAAACCCTCGGCCGGGGGCGGGATGATCTCTATCCAGTCCTCGGCCGCAGATTTTCAGGCGTTCCAGGACTTTGCCAAGGTGGTGCCGAAAGCGGCTGCTGCGGCGCATCGGCGCGCGATCAACAAGACGTTGGGAAGGTTGCGCACGCACATCGCCCGAGCCGTCAGCCGGTCAGAGCGCATTGCCGTAGCAGCGGTGCGTCAGCGGTTGCGCAGCTATCCAGTTTCCGGCGCGGCCGCGAGCGGCAAACTGTGGTTCGGGTTGAACACCATCGAATCCAGCCGGATCGGCCGGGCGCGGCAGACCGGGAGCGGTGTGTCGGTGGCGGGGCGGCGTTACGAAGGTGCCTTTCTCAAGAAGGTCTATGGCAATAAGCCCGACATCTGGATCCGCACAGCCAGCAAGCATTTCAACAGTGACGACTACCCGGACAGCACGGTGTCCCCCGGTCGCGGGCCGAGTTCGGGTTGGGTCGCCGAAAACGGTAGTCGTTTCCCGCTGGCCAAAGCCAAGGTGTCGCTGGAGAAAGCCCGGCCGCATTTCGACAGCTGGGTAAAAAAGGCAGATGAGATCCTGTTGGCGATTCTCAAGCAGGAACTCAACTTTGAGCTGCAGAAATACCTTAAGAGGATCGGCAATGTCTGACGAACCGTTCAGCCTGGACCAGCTTTATCGGGCGGTAGAACAGCATCTGCGTACCCACTTGCCTGGCGTGCAGGCCGTCACAGCCTGGCCAGACATTAAGGATCGCGTGTTGCTGCCGGCGGTTTTTCTGGAGGTGGCCGAGATCGAGCCGGGTACCGATATCGGCACCGGCGAAACCTCGTTGGTTTGCAAGTTCGAGGCTCGGATCATTGTTGACCCGATCAAGCCGCATCATCATCAACAGGCCGTGCAATTGGCGACCCAGTTGGCGGTGCTGCTGCGTGCGCAGACGTGGGGGTTGGCAGTTGAGCCCGCCGAGTTTGTGCAATCGCTGCAGGACTGGACGCAGCCGCACCTGGATGGATACACCGTGTGGCTGGTGGAGTGGACTCAGCAGGTTTACCTCGGCGTTGAGGAATGGCCGTGGCGGAATGAACCACCAAGAACGTTGGTATTTGAAGCTGATCCTGGCGACGGGCCATTCAGGCCCGAGGATCTGCCGTGAGTTACGCGCTCGCCCAACATGACCGCATGATCGCGGGGGCGGTCAAGGCTTGCTACGTGGTCGCGGTGGATCTATCCGCTTCACCGCCGGTATGTCGGGTGTCCGATGGCAGTGATTGGGTCAGCGCATGGGTGCGTTGGCACAGCATCGCCGCCGGCAAAGCCCGACATTGGCGGGCACCGTCCATGGGCGAGCAGGGCAGCTTGATCAGTCCCAGCGGTGACGTGTCGCAAGGCACGTTCGTGCCGGGCCTGTACGGGAATGCCGGTCCACCACCGGACAACCGCGATCATGTCGAGGTCTGGCGTTTCGATGATGGCGGCTCGCTGGTCTACGACTGGCAGGCGAAGTCTTACACCATCACCCTGCCGAGTGGCACGGTGGCGATCAAGGTCGGCGGCACGGACGTCGTCGTTACGGATAACGCGGTAACGGTGAAGTCGGGAACGATCGATCTTGAAGCGACCGTGAATATCAAAGGGCCTGTCAATATCGACGGCGCGTTATCCGTAACGGGCAACATCGACAGCGCTGGCAACATCATGGCCGCCGGCGACAGCGACAACCACCACAAGCATTAACCCAAACATTCATCTAGCCCGCCGCGTGCGGGCTTTTTTGTACCTGGAGAAAATACATGGCCAAGATCAATGACCAGTCTGTCGAGGAGCAATCGCTGCCATTAACTCGACAGCCCGCTACCGCTCTCCTGCGAGCGCCGGATCTGCTGCTGAAGTTTCGCGACAAGCTCTACACCTCACGCACCCTGTGCATCCCAGGAACGGATCGCACGCTGGCAGTGGCGAAGCATGTGGTCGAGGTGTCGGCGTCCGATGAGCAGGCGGTCAGCTTCCTGAAGACGCATCCCGAACTGGAACCGCTGGAGTGACATAGATGATCGGAATGGATCGCCACACCGGCCAACCCATTTCCGGCATCGCTCACTTGCGCCAGTCGATTTCCGACATTCTGGGCACGCCGCTGGGTAGTCGGCGGCACCGGCCCGAGTACGGCAGCAAGCTCCGGCGATTTATCGACTTGCCTGTTAACAAGGGGTGGATCAGCGCCGTGCAGGCTGAAGTCGCTCGCGCGCTGGGCCGCTGGGAGCCGCGTTTGAAGCTGGATCGGGTGAGCGTCGTTTCGGTGATCGGCGGGCAAATCAATCTGAAAATCGTCGGTCAGTACCTGGGCGACAGCGTCACGCTAGAGGTGGCCGTATGAATATCGTGGATCTGTCGGCGTTGCCGGCGCCGACCGTGCTGGAGCCGCTCGACTTCGAGGACACCTATCAAGACACGCTAGGGGTCTTTCGCGGATACATGGGCGACAACTGGACAGCCTCGTTGGAGAGTGATCCGGTGGTCAAAGTTCTGGAGACGGGCGCCTATATCAAGGTCGGAAACCGCGCCCGGGTCAACGACGCCGGCAAGGGTCTGCTGCTGGCGTACGCCATTCGAGGCGACCTCGATCACCTCGGGGCCAACGTCAATTTGAAGCGCCTGGTGATTCAGGCGGCGGATCTGCAAGCCGTGCCACCGGTGCCCGAGGTCAAGGAAGAAGACGACCCGTTTCGCGAGCGCATCCAGTTGGCCTATGAAGGCCTGACCACGGCCGGCCCGCGTAACAGCTACATCCTGCACGCGCGCAATGCTTCGGGGCTGGTGGCGGATGCGTCAGCCGAAAGCCCGGAGCCTTGTTACGTTACGGTAACGGTGCTGAGTTCTGAGGGTGATGGGCGCGGTGTGGCCAGTCCTGAGTTGTTGGCTACGGTGCGGGCTGAGCTAAACGACGACGACGTGCGTCCGGTCGGTGATCGGGTCACGGTCAAGAGTGCGGAAATCATTGATTACCGCATTGACGCCATTCTGCACATGGCCGGCGCCGGCCCCGAAATGGATGCCAGTTTGGCGGAAGCCAAAGCCCGGCTAGCGGCGTGGATCAATCCCCGCAAGCGCCTGGGCGTGGAGGTCGCACGTTCTGCGGTCGACGCTCAATTGCACGTTGCCGGCGTTTCCCGGGTGGAGTTGCCCGACTGGGTGGATCTGGCCCCGACGAAAGAGCAGGCGGCGTACTGCGTGGGCTACACCGTGACGATGGCGGGCTGACATGAAGAGCTTTCTGCCGATCAACAGCACGCAACTGGAACGGGCCATGGAGGCCGGTTTTTTCGAGAAAACGATTGTCCCACTACGCGACCTCTACAACGCCGATACCTGTCCGGTGCATCTGCTGCCGCATCTGGCCTGGGCGTGGTCGGTGGATCGCTGGGATTACCGCTGGACTGAAGCCACCAAGCGCGCCGCTATCAAGGCGTCGTATTACATCCACAAGCACAAGGGCACCATCGGCGCGCTGCGCCGGGTGGTCGAGCCGCTGGGCTATCTGATTGAGATTGTCGAGTGGTTCCAGACGGTGCCGGAGGGCGTGCCGGGCACCTTCGCGTTGAAGGTCGGCGTTCTCGATACCGGCATCACTGAGGAAATGTATCAGGAGCTAGAGCGCCTGATCGACGACGCCAAGCCCGTCACCCGGCACCTGACCGGGCTGGCGATCAGCCTGGAAACCCAAGGCAATTTAAACATCGCCGTGTCCCTCTACGAGGGCGACGAAATCGACGTTTACCCGCCCGTTATGCGTGACATCGAGGTCACCGGCAGCTTCGGCGTGGTCGGTCGCGAACACACCATAGACACCCTGGACGTTTATTATGATTGATGCGAATTCGCAGTTTTTCGCGATCCTCACGGACGTGGGGATGGCCAAGCAGGCGAACGCCGACGCGCTCGGCATTCCCTGGCTGATCACGCAAATGGGCGTGGGGGATGCCAACCCGAACGGGCTGGCCGATCCGCCCAACCCGGTGCCGGCGGCAGGTCAGACCAAGCTGCTCAACGAGTGGCGCCGAAAGCCGCTGAACCAACTGAAGATCGACCCGGTCAACCCGGCGGTAATCATCGCCGAGCAAATCATTCCGGCCGATGAGGGCGGTAAGTGGATTCGCGAAATCGGCCTCTACGATGCAGACGGCGATCTGGTGGCGGTGGCCAACTGCGCGCCGAGCTTCAAGCCGCTGCTGTCGCAAGGCTCGGGCCGCACGCAAATTGTGCGCATGAATTTCATCGTCACCAGTACCGGCAACATTCAGCTCAAGATTGACCCGGCGATTGTGCTGGCCTCGCGGGCCTACGTCGATGCGGCGATTCTGGAAGTGCTGCCGAAGAACAAGGCGGCAGGCCAATACACCCGCGTCAAGGTCAACGATCGCGGCGTGTTCGTGTCGGGTGATAACCCGGAAACGCTGGCTGGGATGGGCATTAAGGACACCTACACCAAAACCGAAATCGAGGCGATGATTGCGCAGGCCTCGGCTTTGCCGGTCGGCGCGACAGTGGCGTTTCCGCTGGACAAGGTGGCGCCGGGTTTTCTGGAGCTTGATGGCAGCGTTAAGAGCATTGCTGTCTATCCAGATCTGGCGGCGTTCCTCGGCACGGCGTTTAACAAGGGCGACGAGGGTGCCGGTAATTTCCGCCTGCCGGAATCGCGCGGCGAGTTTCTGCGCGGCTGGGATCATGGGCGCGGTGTAGATGTTGATCGGGCAATTGGTAGCAGTCAGCTTGATGCCTTGCAGAACATTACCGGCCAATATGCTGCTAACAACGGCGTACAGCTCGCGGCTACAGGAACGGTGTTAGGCGCTTTCATTGCGACGGCGAATGGCGGGACACAGCTTCCGAACGGAACTGCCTCCTCCGGCGTGATCAATATGACGTTTGACGCTTCCAGGGTGGCGCGAACTGCTAACGAAACGCGCGGCCGTAACTTGGCGGTAATGTGGTGTATTAAGGCGTGGAACGCACCAATCAATCAGGGAAATATTGACGTTGCTGCACTCGCGGCTCTAGCGACGCAGGCCACGGAAATAAAGCTGGGTACAGCGAAGATCGCCACGCAGGTGCAGACCGATGCGGGCACCGATGATGCTACGATCGTGACGCCGAAGAAGCTGCGCTGGGGATTCTCGATTCTGAAAGGTCAAAATGGCTATATCGTCTTCCCGTCATGGCTGGGCGGGATAATCATTCAGTGGTTGACCAACAATACAGGGCAAATTTCCCAAGGGTTTGCAGAGGATGTAACCGGGCCTTGGACGCTAGCATTTCCCAATGCGTGCTGGCATGTGATCGGCAGTACGGGCAAGTCAAATAATGGTAATGGCTTCGCAACCTGCCGTATTGATAACTTCACACTGCTCAGTGTCAGCTCTAGCACCTATGCCCACATTACCGGCTGGGTGGCTCGTAAAATATTTGCTATCGGAAATTGAGGCCAACATGAAGCGCTATTACAGCCAAACCACCGGATGCACTTATCTGCATGGGCTTCATACTTCGATGCCAGCGGACGCGGTCGAAATTTCTGATGCTTTGTGCGAATTGGTTATCAGCAATCCTCCGTCCGGTAAGATCCGAGCGCACGACGAGAAGGGTTTGCCCTATCTAATCGACGCTCCGGCTCCTGTGGATGATCTGGAGTCTCTGGAGCGAGCATGGCGCGACGGAGAGCTATCTGCGGTGCTGTGGATGCGCGAGCGCCACCGTGACCAGCTCGAGATTTCCGAGGTAACCACGCTGACGGCGGAGCAATTCAACGATCTGCTGGTTTACATGCAGGCCCTGCGTGACGTGCCGCAATCGCCAGATTTTCCGGCGGTAGAAAATCGTCCAATTGCGCCGGACTGGATCGCCGGCCAAACCCAATAAACGCCCCGCACTGACGGGGCGTTTTCTTTTCCGTTAAGCGTAACACGAACACCCTCACAGCCTCGCTCATGCGGGGCTTTTTCGTTTCTGGAGACTGACCCTTATGAGTTTCTTTCACGGCGTTACGACCACCTCGGTCGACACTGGCGCGCGCACCATCTCGCTGCCGTCGTCGTCGATTATCGGTCTGTGCGATACCTTCACACCTGGCGTTCTCGGCGGTGGCACGGCCAAGGCGGGCGAGCTGAAGTTGATCACCACCGAGCGCGAAGCCATCGCCGCTTTCGGCCCCAACTCGGCGATCACCAAGGCCTGTCAGGCCATCTACGTCAAGGCCAAAGCGGTGATCGTCGCCATCGGCGTGGCCAAGCTGGAAGACGCCGCGCTGCAGACCTCGGCGATCATCGGCGGCGTTCTGGCCTCGGGTCAGCGCACCGGGTTGCAGGCTCTGCTCGACGGTAAAAGCCTGTTCAACGCGCAGCCGCGATTGCTGATCGCGCCGGGTCACACAGCGACTCAGGCGGTGGCCACGGCGCTCGATAGCTTGGCGCAGAAACTGCGAGCCATCGGCATCATCGACGGCCCGGGCACGACCGATGAGGCCGCCATGGCCTACGCCGATAACTTCGGCAGTCGCAACCTGTTCATGGTCGACCCGGGCGTCAAGTATTGGGACACCGTCACCAGTTCGACGGTCGACGCGCCCGGCTCGGCATGGGCAGCAGGCCTGTTTGCGTGGACGGATGCTGAATACGGTTTCTGGGCTTCGCCATCGAACAAGGAATTGACCGGCATCACCGGCACCGGCCGCGCGGTCGAGTACCTGGACGGCGACGAGACCTGCCGGGCCAACCTGCTCAACAACGCCAATATCACTACGATCATTCGCGACGACGGTTATCGCCTGTGGGGTAACCGCACGCTGTCGAGCGATCCGAAGTGGGCATTCGTTACCCGCGTTCGCACGCTGTTCATCCTCATGGACGCGGTGCAGGCCGGGCACAAATGGGCGGTCGACCGCTCGATCACCAAGACTTACGTGACCGATGTTACCAACGGTCTCAACGCGTTCATGGCCGACCTGAAAGCTCAGGGCGCGATCATCAACTTTGAAGTCTTCCCCGACACCGAACTGAACACGGCCAGCCAGATCGCCCAGGGCAAAGTGTATTGGCGCATCCGTTTCACCGACGTGCCGCCGGCAGAAAACCCGAATTTCCTTTTCGAAGTCACCGATCAGTGGATGACCGAAGTGCTTGAAGCAGCCTAAGGGGGCGTAACCAATGATTCCTCAGACTTTGTACAACACCAACCTGTTCGTCGACGGCGTGAACTTCTCCGGCGACGTGCCGAGCCTGACGCTGCCCAAGCTGACCACCAAGACCGACGAATACCGTGGCGGCGGCATGGCCGGCCCCATCGAGATGGATCAGGGGCTTGAGAAAATGGAAGCCTCGTTTGTCACCAAGGGCGTGCGCCGCGAGTCGCTCAAATACTTCGGCCTGGCTGACGGCACGGCGTTCAACGCCACGTTCCGAGGTGCCTTCAAGGGCCAAAAGGGCGCGGTGACAGCGGTCGTTGCCACCCTGCGTGGTCGCCTCAAAGAGGTCGATCTCGGTGACTGGAAAGCGGGCGATGCTGCCGAGATCAAACACGCCGTTGCGGTCACGTACTACAAGCTCGAAATCGACGGGCGCCTGATGTACGAGATCGACATGGTCGCCGGCATTCAGGTGATCGACGGCAAAGACCAACTCCTCGAAGTGCGCCAGGCGCTCGGCCTGTAAGGAAAGATTCAGATGACTCAAGCAATCGCTAAAAACCTGCCGGCCTGGCTGTCGCTCAGTGCGCTCGGCGCGGTCGTGACTCTGACCCGGCCAAGCAAAGCCAACAGCATCGACGTCGAGACGCTGAACCTGCGTAACCCGACCGTGCGTGAGGTGCGCGCAGCAGACCGTGCTGCCAACGGCGACGACGAACAGCGCGAGTTGATGCTGTTCGCAGGTCTCGCTGAAGTCGGACTGAAGGATCTGGAAGGCCTCAAGCTGACGGATTACCGCCGTGTGCAAACGGCATATTCGCACCTGGTACCAAAAACCGATTATTCGGACTCGATGCCGGCGTGGTTGTCGCTGACCACCGATCAGGTGCTGGTAACGCTGTCGTGTCCGAGTGAAATCAACGGCGTGACCGTCGACAAGCTGGCCTTGCGTTCGCCGACCGTGGGCGACGTGCGTGCGGCCAACCGTGAAGTGGGTGGCGATGACGAACAGCGCGAGCTGGTGTTGTTTGCCGCGTTGTCCGGTGCGCCCGTCGCGGATCTGGAGGGGCTGAAGCTGGTGGATTTTAACCGCTTGCAGGCCGGCTATTTTCGCATGGACAACGATGACGGGCTTTAACCCGAGCGTTATCAAGTCGGCGGCGAAACGTCTGGCGGCGGAAACCGGATTTTCCGCTGCCGAGATCCAGTCGATGCCGTTCGCGGATATGGTGTGGTGGCTCACGGATTGAGTCGCCATCGGTAGTGCTGGGCACATGAGGGCCATGACATGGCAAACAAACTCGCCCTCGGGCTGGTGATCGGCGGTGCCGTCAGTTCCACAGTCGGCGCTGCGTTCAAGGACGTGACCGGGCGCATCAAGCGCCTCGAGGCAGAAGGCAATAAAGCGCGCGTGCTGCAGCGCACGATTGGCGACACCATCCGCCTGCGCGAAGAATGGAAAAAGGCTCACGACACTGGCGC
Source organism: Pseudomonas sp. Irchel 3E19 (assembly GCF_900187585.1). Classification (NCBI taxonomy): domain Bacteria; kingdom Pseudomonadati; phylum Pseudomonadota; class Gammaproteobacteria; order Pseudomonadales; family Pseudomonadaceae; genus Pseudomonas; species Pseudomonas sp. Irchel 3E19. Next base: position 30,416 of record NZ_FYDT01000027.1, on the reverse strand, counting down.
TGCCGGCGCCTCCAAATTACTCAACCGCTTGAACTCGAACCTCGACAGCTTGAAAAAGCAGGGGATTGAGGTCGGCCGGCTGGAAAAAGCCTATCGCTCGATGGGGCAGACGGCCAACAAAGCCGAGCTGAAAGCCAAGGGGCATCAGCAGATCGATTCTGGCGTAAAGGGCATGAAGGGCGCTGTCGGTGCGGCGGTGGTCGGTGTTGGTGCCATGGCGTTACCGACCAAGGTCAGCGCAGATTTTGGCGCGATTGTGCGTGACATCGCGATCAAGGCCGGCATTGCCAACAAGCCGCAAGAGCAGGAGATGTCGCGCAAGATTATTGACACTTCACGCGACACCGGCATGGCGCGCAACGATGTGGCCGACGTGGTCAATCAGTTGGTCGGTGCCGGTATGGACCTGAGCAAGGCGCTGGAGTACGCGCCTGTCGCGGCCAAGTTTGTCGTGGGGCAGGGATCCAGCGGTGTCGACACGGCGAAGATGATCAACGCCCTGGGGCAGAACGCCAAGATCACCGACCCCAAGCAGATGCAGCAGGCGCTGGAGGCGATTGCGTACCAAGGACAGGCGGGCAGCTTTGAAGCGGCCGACATGGCCAAGTGGTTTCCGGAGCTGTTGGCCAACATGGCCAGCAACGGCATCACTGGCTTGGATGCAGTGACGCAATTGGGCGCCATGTTGCAGGTGCAGATGAAGCAGGCCGGCAGTTCGGACGAAGCGGCCAACAACCTGAAAAACTGGATGGGCAAAATCGGTTCGACCGATACGGTCAAGGCTTACGAAAAAGCCGGGATCGATTACAAGGGATCGATGCAGACCGGTTTGCAAAACGGTATGTCGACGCTTGAGACCAGTATGGCGCTGGCTCAGAAGTACATTCAGGCGACGGATCCGAAGCGCGCGGCCGCCATGGCCGAAGCGACGTCCAAAATCAGCAAAGAAGCCAATCCCGAAAAGGCCAAGGCCATGATGGCCTCGCTGGAAGAATCCCTGCGCACCGGCGACCTGTTCGCCGATATGCAGGTCAAGGCCGCGCTGTCGGCCTACATGCAGAACAAGGCGCTGTACAGCCAGCTCAAAAACGATTCGCGTGACGCCACCGGGATCCTCGACAAGAACCTCGCCGAGCGGCGCGAGTCGTCATCGCAGAAATGGGCGGAAATGGCCCAGTCGATGGATGACGCCATGCGCAGCATCGGCGATGCGCTGCGCCCGGTGACGGACACCGTGGCCGAGTCGTTGACCAAGGTTACTAAAGGCATTACGTCGCTGACAGATAGCGCGCCCGGGGTGGTTGCCGGTATCGCCACGGTCGGGGCGGGGCTGATCGCCTTAAAAGGTATCTTCAGCACGATCAAGATCAGCAAGGGGCTGCTAAACCTTGCGCGAGGGTCGCGCGGTGGTCGGGGTGGTAGCGAAACCCGCAATAAAAATTCCGGTGAGCTTGATCTGGTAGCGACTGGCCTGGATGTTGTTTCGCGGGTGAAGGAAGCGGCTACAGGCGGTGGCCTTGGTGCTGCAAATGATGCAGGTAACGACGGCGTCCAAAAGGTTTTCGTCGTTAATGCCGGCGCTATAGGTGGCGGTGTGGATGCGCCGGGCGAATCGCGCCGACGCGGACGTGGATCAAGCCGCAGCGCTCGGCGCCGAACGTTGCCGAGTTCGAGGGGGGCGCGCCCGTCTGTGCCTCGTCCCCCTGTTTCGATCCCATCGCCATCAGTCCCTTCCGTTCAAAGTGGGGCATTGTCCAAGCTCGGCGTCGTCGCAGGAACCGTCGGTAAGGTCGGCAAGGCGGCCAAGGTCATTCCTGGCGGCACGCTGCTGGAGTCCGGCGCGATGGCTTTTGAAACCTTTCAAAACGCCAAGACCAAGGACGAAAAAGCCGAGGGCTACGGTGCGGCTGCGGGCAATCTCGCCGGCACGATGGCAGGCGCAGCAGCAGGCGCCGCCATCGGTTCGGTTGTGCCGATCATTGGCACCGCGATCGGCGGCCTGATCGGTGCCTATCTCGGCAGTCAGGGCGGCGCGGCGCTGGGCGGGTCGTTGGGTAAGTCGCTGTTCGGCGGCGAGGATGAAAAGCCCGAGCAAACGGCAAAGGCGCCGGTGCCAGTAACGCCGCTCATGATGGCTTCAGCGGCGCAGCAAGGCCCGGTGCTGGGGGATGTCGCGCGCTCGATGGCGGTGACGGCGCCGCTCAAGTCGGCGGCGCTGGCCATCCAGCCCAAGGAGCCGGCGAAGGCGGAGCCGACCAAGGTGGATCAGCAGTTTCAGTATTCACTGAGCATGCCGGTGACCGTGCAGGGCGATGTCAAAGACCCGCAAACCTTGGCGCAGGATTTGATGCCGCACATGCAACGAATGATGGCGGACGCGGCGAGGAGTAACGCCGCCAAGCTGTACGACGAACCCCATATCTAAGGAGGTTTCATGGCTTACATGGAGCAAATGCAATCGAGCCTGAAGTATTTGGTCGAGGCAGCGGAGACCGGGCGGCGCAGTGCTGACGGCATGCTGACCCCGGTCAACGGTGCGATCCGCGAACTGACCGGCGCCGCGTCCGAGCTGGAAAATATCCCGTTTGTCGGTCCCGCCATCGGCGCCAAACTTCAGCGCGTGATGCGCGGCGTCGACGCGGCTCAGGCCAAGGTCGGTCAGGTGGCGGCGGTGTACGGCCGCGCCACCCGGGCGGCGGCCGAAGTGCAGGAGCGGCTGGGTACATTGAAGGAACAGGCGGGCAAGGCGGCCACGGCGATCAACAACGTTGCCGGCAAGGTCAGTCCGTCGCTGGCCAACATCGTGCCCACCAGTTCCTTTGCTGTGGAGGCCACGCCGGCGCCGGAGGCGGTGAAGCCGTTCCCGCATCTGATGATCATTCAGCCGCGCGATCCGAAGATTGAGCCGTATTACTTCAACCTGGACACGGCCGCTTTCGACGAGCTGAGCCGTTCGACCGAATTCCGCTGGGCTTCGCAGGAGCGGCTGACGCGCCGCCCGGCGAAGCAGGCCATCGGTATGGGCGATGAAAAGTTGACGCTCAAGGGCACGGTCTATCCGGGCTTCAAAGGCGGTTTAAAGCAGCTCGACACGCTGCGTTCCATCGGGGCCAGGCTGCAACCGCTGACCCTGACCACGGGCTATGGCGAGGTGATCGGGACGTGGTGCCTGAAGACGGTCAACGATGAACAGGGCGCGTTTTTGCACGGCGGGATTCCCCGCAAACAGGGGTTTACTTTGGAGTTTGAGCGTTATGGCGACGACATGCAGGACGTCTGATGGCGACATGCTCGATGTCATTTGCAACAACGTTTACGGCCATCTGAATGGCAGCGTCGAGGCTGTGCTTGATGCCAATCAGGGGCTGGCTGATGAGCCTCAGCCGTTCCGGTCGGGCGTGATCATCGTCCTGCCGGATCTGCCCAGCCCGACCAGTGAAGGCGTCAGCTTGTGGGATTGACCTCTGCCGTCGCCGGCGCGGCGCCGCGTTACGCGTAACGACGCCTTGTTTTTTTTGGCCCGCCTTGCGCGGGTTTTTTATTGGAAAAAATCCATGACCCCGATGTTTCGAATTGTCGCCGATGGGGCCGATGTCACGGCCAAGATCAATGATCGGCTGTTGTTACTGCGTACCTCTGACAAGCCGGGCATGGAGTCAGACGAGTTTGAGTTGCGTATCGACGACCGTGACGGGCAAGTGCAATTGCCACGGCGTGGCAGCTCAATCGAGATTTACCTGGGGTATGCCGAGACGACCTTGGCGCGTATGGGCAGCTACACCGTGGACACGATTGAGGTATCAGGCCCACCCGACACCATCGTGATCAAGGGTAAGGCCAGCGACGTGCGTGGCAGTGGCAAGACCATCCGTAGCGGAAGCTGGGAAGACGTGCCGCTGTCGAAGATCGTGGCTGACGTCGCCGCGCGCAATGGCTGGCAACCGGTGTGCCCTGTATCGACCAAGGTCGCCCGGGTCGACCAGCTCAACGAGTCTGATTTTAATTTCATCACCCGTCTGTCCAAGCAATACGACTGCACGGCCAAGGTGGCCGACGGCAAGTTGTTGGTGATGCCGCGCCAAGGTGGCCAGACAGCCAGCGGCAAGACGTTCGGCGCCATTACCCTGACTCGACGCGACCTCAGTCGTTGGCAATTCAGTCTCGGAGATCGCAACTCACACAAGGCGGTTGCGACCAAGCATCAGGACAAAAAGAACGGCAAGCTCGCGGTGGTCACCATCGACAACGACGACGCGCCGGATGGCCTGCCGGCAGTGCATACCGACCGTCATATCTACCCAGACAAGGGCGCTGCTGAAGCGGCGGCCAAGGCCCGTCTGTCGGCGTTCAACCGCTCGACCGCCGATGTGCGGCTTGAAATGCCCGGTCGAACGGACATCTTCGCCGAGCGTCCCATCATCGCTCAGGGTTTCAAGGTCGGGCTTGATGGCGAATACCTGGCGGATTCGGTCGAGCAGGTGTTCACCCAGTCCGGCTGGTCCACTACGGTCGAATGCAATGCCGGCAAAGCCGGTAAATCCAAGGGCAAGAAAAAGAAAGGGCCGAAACCACCGCTCAAGGTTGTGAGCATAGAGAAACAGTAACCGCATCCCATCGCCGCCTGAGTGCGGCTTTTTTGTGTCTGGAGTTTGTATGCCTATCAGTCAGCAGCAGTTGCTGCAAATCCTCCCTAACGCCCGCCCCGTCGCGGGCGTTTTTGTGTCCGTGCTTGAGGCGGCCATGGCGCGTTTCCGCATCACCTCGCCAGTGCGCCAAGCGGCGTTTATCGCGCAGTGCGGGCACGAGTCGCAGCACCTGACCAAGTTGTCGGAAAGCCTCTACTACAAGGACGCCGAGCGAGTCGCGCGGCTGTTCAAGTACGGTTTCGACCTGAACCGCAACGGCCGGTTAGATCCGGCCGAGATCGAGGACGCGCGGGGTTACCTGCGAGACTCGGAAAAGATGGCCAACCGCGTCTATGCCGATCGCATGGGCAACGGCCCCGAGGCCTCGGGTGATGGCTACCGCTATCGCGGGCGCGGCCTGATCCAGATCACCGGCCGCGACAATTACCGTCTGTGCGGCAAGGCGCTCGGCTTGCCGTTGCTCGATCGGCCCGAGCTGCTGGAACAGCCGGAATACGCCGCGCTGTCGGCGGCCTGGTACTGGTGGGATCGAGGCCTTAACGATCTGGCCGACGCGGGATTGTTCGACGGCATTACCCGGAAAATCAACGTGGCCAGCGCCGGTCTGGCCGATCGCCGCGAGCTGTGGGCCAAGGCAAAGGCGGTGTTATGTCAGTCCTCGATCTGATTCCGACACCGGTGCGGCCGTGGGCGATCGCCCTGGTACTGCTGTCGATCGCCGGCGCCGGTGCTGCCGGCAGTTGGGTGATTCAGGATTGGCGTTACGGTAACGCGCTAGCTGAGCAGGCGCGCCAGTCCGCCGACGTGGCCAAGGTTGCCGCCGAGGCGATGGTGGAGGCGCTGGTGATCGAGCAGGACAAGCGCCTAGCTCTGGAAGGGCGTTTGAAAGACAACGATGAAAGCCACTACAGGAAACTTTCCGATGCGCAAAAAGCTCAGCAACGCCTGTCTGATCGCCTTGCCACTGCTGATGTCAGGCTGTCAGTCCTACTCGATACGGCCGACGCTGCCAAAGGCTGCAACGTGCCAACCACCACCGGCTCCGGCGGCGTGGATCATGCAGCCGTACGCGCCCGACTTGACTCAGCGCATGCTCAACGAATTATCGCCATAACCGACACCGGCGACCGGGGGTTGATTGCGCTGCAGGCATGCCAGGCCTATATCAAAGCGCTGGCACCTGCACACTTTGAGTGAAGTTATCGGATCGGCTGGCCAGTTCGCACATTGATACCGGTGGCGGCTTCCAGTTTTGTGACCAATTCGCTGATGTGCTTGGTCTTCGCCATCAGCTCCCATGTGCTTTTGGTTTCGATGTCGTTGGCGCGCCTGCTGGCATCCACCGCTTCTGACTTCGCCGCCGCCAGTTGGGTGCGGAGTGTTTCGCGCTCGGCAGAGGCGGCAGTGTGCATTTCGACCAGCTTGAATATCCGTTCCCTGGCCTGGCGCAGTTGCAGGTTCAGCTCCTCGAACTCATTCTCGTAGAGGGCGAGCTGGTGCCGGCAAGTTTCGAGCGGCGTCGGGCAGCCGAGCCAGTCGTCGGTGTTTTCGATATCGGAGGGATCCACGGAAGGCGCCTTGCTGTGTACTGTTTGGATATACAGCAATCGAGGCGCACCAAGTGGGCGAGGGTGAGGCGACGAGCTGTCAGTCAGGAGTCATCAGTACGGCCAAGGTCATTTTGATAAATTCTTCATTTTTGTCGATGGCCCAGAGTGCGCCGCGTGCGTTATCTCCGACCTCGGTTGCTCCTAACTTCTCAGCCCATAGAGTCAGTTCCATGATAGCGGCTTCGAGGGCGAGTTGGTTTTCGTTGATCTTGAAGAGCAGGGAAGGGAGCAGATCTAAATTCGACATTGGGTTTCCTCCGTGAAAGTACCCAGCGTAGCACTGTGTTACATGAAGAGTGTTTTACGTTTGGCAGGACGCCGGAGAAGGGAGAAAAAGCAGAAAGTTTTGTAACGCGTCTCAAAAAGTTTTGTAACGCTTCACGGAACGCGGTGGAAATCTCAAACCCCAGAAACGACAAAGCCCTGAATAATCAGGGCTTTGTCGTACATAAGATGGCGGAGGCGATGGGATTCGAACTCATGGACCTGTTACAGTCGACGGTTTTCAAGACCGTTGCCTTAAACCACTCGGCCACACCTCCGTTGCGTTGCGGGCGCCATAATACCTGAATGAAACACACTGTCAAACTCTCTGCATGGCTTGTTACAGAGCGTCTGTTATGATCTTTGCGACTGAACGTTTCAAACCAACAGGAGTGTCGCCATGCGCGAACAGGATTACGCAGTTAATAACAGCGTGCAGGCTGAGCAGCTAGAGGTTAGCCGCGTCCTGCGCAACACTTATGGCCTACTGGCTCTGACCCTCGCATTCAGCGGCGTCATGGCTTTCGTCGCTCAGCAGATGCGTGTTGGCTACCCGAACATTTTCGTGGTGCTGATCGGCTTCTACGGGCTGTTCTTCCTCACCAACAAACTCCGTGATTCCGCGTGGGGCCTGGTGTCCGCTTTTGCGCTGACCGGTTTCATGGGTTTCCTGCTCGGCCCGATCCTCAACCGTTACCTGGGCATGCAGGGCGGCGCGGAAGTGGTCAGCTCGGCGTTCGCGATGACCGCGCTGGTGTTCGGTGGTCTTTCGGCCTACGTGCTGATCACCCGCAAGGACATGAGCTTCCTCGGTGGTTTCATCACCGCCGGTTTCTTCGTGTTGCTGGGTGCAACGCTGGCGAGCTTCTTCTTCCAGGTCAGCGGTCTGCAACTGGCGATCAGCGCAGGTTTCGTGCTGTTCTCGTCGGTCTGCATTCTGTTCCAGACCAGCGCCATCATCCATGGCGGCGAACGTAACTACATCATGGCGACCATCAGCCTGTATGTATCGATCTACAACCTGTTCATCAGCTTGTTGCAGATCTTCGGCATCATGAGCCGCGACGACTGATTACAGTCAGGGAAACAACAAAAAACCCGCTTAGGCGGGTTTTTTGTTGTCTGCGAAATGATCAATTGACGATGATGCTGCCATCAGCATGCTGTTTATAGATCGTATACGGCAGTAGAAGGGTATCGAGCACCCCGGAGGCGGCGACATCGACCAGCATGCCGAAATTCGCGTTGTTGTATTCAAAGGCATCCACCCCGTCGCGCAATTCTGCGTGCATCATGCAAAAGTCGAAAGTCACGCCGCTGTAGATCCGCGGGACGGCACCGCAGTAGGTTTTCTCCTCCCTGAGGCTCTTCGCCGCCGCCTCATCACTCTGCATGACGGTCTGCACTGTCCCGCAACCGGCAAGCGCCAAGGCCGCCAGCAGCATTGCCTGAGTTTTCATACCGTCAATCCTTCGCCGGAAAAACCTCAATCTACGCCGAACGTGCAGAAAAAGCACTTATGCCATCGGCGGCAACCGGCGCTTGACCGGGGTCTTCTTGACGATCGCCGTATTGGTCTCGGCCAGCGTATTGAGGCGGTCGAGCAGGGTGTCGAGTTGTTCCATCGAGCGCACATGCAAGCGTGCGATGAAGCAGTCTTCACCGGTCACCTTGTCGCACTCGGTGAACTCGGGGATCGACAGGATCTGCCGCTCGACCTCTTGCAAACGCCCCGGCAGCGGCCGTATCCGGACGATAGCCTGTAACTGATAGCCGAAGCATTTCGGGTCGATCTCGACGGTGTAGCCCTTGAGCACCCCGCGCTCTTCGAGACGACGCAAACGCTCGGCCACGCTTGGCGAAGACAGGCCGCTGAGCTGCGCCAGTGCCTTGAGCGAGCGGCGTGAGTCTTCCATCAGCGCACTGATGAGAATCTGGTCGATATCGTCGGTCATGGGGCAACTCCAGTATTAGGCGATTGACGGAATTCACCCGCGATAAAAAAGGCAGAATTCGAGTTTAGCCTGCTTTTTGCGCTGGAGGCATGCAGCCTGCGCTGGGCATACTTTTGTCACAAGTACAGGAGAATGATGATGGACAAGACCCAGCGTCGCGGCTCGTTTGAAATGACTGCCGCCATGTTGATATCCGGGACGATCGGCTGGTTTGTGCTGGTCTCCGGGCAACCGGTGCTCGATGTGGTGTTCTGGCGCTGCGTGTTCGGCGCCGGGACGTTGCTGCTGATTTGCGCAGCATTCGGCTTTCTGCGCCCGGGCATTCTGACCCGCACGACGTTCCTGTTGGCGGTGCTCAGCGGGGTGGCCATTGTCGGCAACTGGGTACTGTTGTTCGCCTCGTATTCACGGGCTTCGATTGCCATCGGCACCGCGGTGTACAACGTCCAGCCGTTCATGCTGGTTGGTTTGGCGGCACTGTTTCTTGGCGAGAAAATCACCCTGCAGAAGCTGTTCTGGCTGGTGATTTCCTTTCTCGGCATGCTGGCGATTGTCAGTGCCCATGGCGGGCAAGGCGAGGGCGGCGGCGACTACTTGCAGGGGATCGCTCTGGCACTGGGCGCGGCGCTTCTGTATGCCATCGCTGCGCTGATCATCAAGCGTCTGACCGGTACGCCGCCGCACCTGATCGCACTGGTTCAGGTCTGCACCGGGGTGCTGCTGCTCGCGCCGTTCGCGCACTTTCACGCGATGCCGCAGGCGCCGAGTGCCTGGTTCAGCCTGCTGACGTTGGGCATCGTGCATACCGGCCTGATGTACGTGTTGCTCTACGGTGCCATTCAGAAACTGCCAACCGCACTGACCGGCGCGCTGTCATTCATCTACCCGATTGCCGCGATCTTCGTTGACTGGTTCGCCTTCGGCCATCGCCTCGAAACCCTGCAATGGGTTGGCGTGGCGGCGATCCTGCTGGCCGCCGCCGGGATGCAACAGGGCTGGGGTTTGAAGGCGCGGGCCGCTGTAGCGGCGCGGCCCTAGATGGGTTTGATCAGGCCTTTGAACAGACCTTTGAGCTGCTGGTTACCCGCATCGACCAGATGATTGTCATCGAAGTACAGCGGTACACCGTCCCTGGACCCCATGCAGTTGCCGTTCGGGCACAGGTACGGCGTCGGGTCGATCACTGAAGCGTTGCAGCGCCGGGCGACCGTTTCAATGGTGTAGTTGGCGATCCTGTTGCGCTTCCCGTAATCGAGCAGCGAAATCGAAATGTCTGCCGTCTGCTGGAACAGGCGCTGGTTCAAGTTCAGGCCTTTATAGACGCTGAACGGCATTTCCGGAATCGGCTTGACGATATACACCGGATGATTTTCAGCGATCGCGCAGACGGTATTGGCGTACTCGGCGATGTAAGCATCGATAAACGCCGATTCGCCAACCAGCGGGCTGTCAGGGAAGTGAATGCGCCAAGGGTTGTTTCTGCTCGGGTCGGCGTACAGCGCTGCGCGACTGAAAAGCACCACCGGTACACCCTGGAATGAGTCTTTCAGCACTTGCAGCTTTTCGTGGTTGAACGCGCGGCATTTGCTCTCCAGAGCCTTGTCGCGCATGGCGAAGTTTTGCAAAGCCGGGCAACCGCCAAGCGACCAGGACAACGCGGCTTGCGGGTTATCGATTTGCACCGCCGCCGTAGACTGGGCGTGGCTGTCGCCAAACAGAATCACCGAAACATCACCCGTCCCCAATTTGCAGTCCGCCGCGGCGTAGGCATTGGGGTAGCACTCTTGTGGGTAGAGCTTGCTGGTGTATTCCGGTTGCCCAAGGTCGACGAAGGCAAGGCGGGCGTCGGGGTATTTCTTCACCAGCGAGGCCGATAGGGCGGACAGCCCGATGACGGCCACGGTCCACGAAGCGAACTTGAGCAGTGTCCGCGGCGCCGTCGTGACTTTGCTGACTCTCGATTCGATAAGGTAGTACGAGAGGGCCCCGAGCACCAACGACAGCACGATCGCGCCCAGCACATGAGGCCAACTGCTCAACAGACCGCACAGATACAAGAGCACCACCAGCGGCCAGTGCCACAGGTAAACCGAGTAAGAAATACTGCCGACAAATTGCATCGTGTGATTGCGGCTGAACACCGACTGCGTATTGCCGTAAATCACCAGCATCGTACCGAGGACCGGCAGCAGTGCGAGATAACCCGGCCACAGATCATCCTGCGAGAAACACAGCACACTGATGAAAATCGCCAGCAGACCCAAACCCTCGCAGATCGAGCCGTTGCGGCTGCCCAGACGCAGCGGATACAGAAAAACCAGCCCGCCGGCGATCATTTCCCAAGCGCGAGTGGGCAGCATGTAGAAGGCGAAGACCGGATGAGTCTTGCTCAGCACCACCGAGGCAGCGAACGACAACAAGGCCAGCGCTATCAGGGCAACCCGGGTTTTTTGCGCACCCAGGAATTTGTAGAAGCCCATGATCAGCACGGGATAGAGCAAATAGAACTGCCACTCGACCGACAGTGACCATGTGTGCAACAACCAGTTTTCGTGCAGGGGGGGCCTCGAAGTAGTTGCCGTCTTTGGCGAAGGTGAAGTTGGAGCTGAACAGCAGGCTGCTTTTGAGGGTTCTGATCGTCTCGCGGAAGTCTTCCAGCGGCAGGTACACATAGCCGAACATCAGCAGCACGATGCACAGGGTCAGCAGCGCCGGAATGATCCGTCTGGCCCGCGACGCGTAGAAACCTGGCAGGGAAAAGCGCTGTTGTTGCAGGCCGTTGAAGATGAGGCCGGTCATCAGAAAACCGGAAATGACGAAAAATACGTCAACGCCGGCAAATCCGCCGCCGAAACCCGGGATCTTGAAATGAAACAGCACCACCGAGAGCACGGCGAGCGCGCGTAACGCGTTGATATTCTTCCTGAACAGCATTTATGCATCCATGTCCACATCCGTTGTGGGCCGCATTGTAGTGATCCTGTCGGCTTTGTTACATGGATTTTTTACTGCTCAGATGTTCCAGCGCGGCGCCGACTTGGCCAGGCGCTGGCGCATTTCGCCGATATTCGCCGCCAGTTGCCGGGTCAGCAATCGGTAACCGTCCAGCGCGTTATAGACCGGTGCATCAAGGCTGGCGTCGGCCAACTCCAGAGGCCGCTCCAACCGCTTGGAAGCACCGGATTTCAAGGCCCGCGCCATGCCGATCAGTTGCACGCGAATCAATCGGTGCTCGGCCTTCAACGCCGACTGCAGATGGGCCATGGCTTCGCGGTCGCTGGCATTCGGGCGAGTGTTGCCGAGGATCTCCAGCGTGCTGACGCACATGCGCAAGTTGCGTTGAATCGCATCCAGTTCCGTCATGGAAATCTTCACTTCCTTGGACACCGACGGCATCAGCGAGCGCAGTTGCACCATCACCGTGGAGACTCGCCCCATCAGCTTCAAATGCTCATCGGCGCTGATCGCTTCGCCGCTGATGATCCGTCCATACAACGTGGCGCAGTCGCGCAGGGCGTCCGCCAGGTTGTAGCGCCACGAATACACCGCGTACAGCGGCAAGGCGAAGGAAAACGCCAGGGCCAGGGCGATGCCAATCAGGATATCGACTCCGCGCCACAAACCGTCAGTGATCGGGTTGTCGCCATGCCCGGCGACAATGAACACGGTGATGCCGGCGAGCAGGGCGGTATAACCGCCCTTGCCGATGGCGTGATAGGAAAAGAAGCCGCAAACCACGGCCATGGCGAAGTAGGTCAGCCACGGCATGCCGAGCCACGCCTGCTGCGCCACCAGCACCAGACCGACGCCCGCGCCAATCAGCGTGCCAGTGGCGCGTTCGGCGGCTTTCTTGCCGATGTTGCCGTGGTGCTGCAAACCGCCGATCACCACCAGCATGGTCACCGACGCCCATTCGCCGTGGGGCAGGTTGATGCCGGTGGTCAGCACAATCGTTGCCAGCAACCCTAATGCCACCCGCACCGCATGGATCAATCGGGCGTGGCGGTAGCGCCGGTACGGGTCCAGCAGCGGACGCAGGATTCGGCGCAACAGCGGTGGCAGTCGGTGGGTGCTGAACGTACTCAGTGCAAGGCCCTCGTCAGAAAATGTAATCGGTGGTCAGGAAGCTCGAATCGCGCCCGCGAATGATTTCGCTGATCAGATCCTTGTTGCTGTCCTGGAATTTGGTCGCCACCAGGGTGCGGATCGAAAACACCCGCAATGCATCGTGTACCGACAGCGTGCCCTCGGCGGAGTTCTTGCGACCGTTGAACGGATACGTGTCCGGGCCGCGCTGGCACTGGGCATTGAGGTTGATCCGCCCGACCTGGTTGGCAAAGGTGTCGACGAGGCGGCCGACAGCTACCGGGTTGGTGCCGAAGATGCTCAACTGCTGGCCGAAGTCAGACTCCAGCACATAGTCGATCACGGTATCGAGGTGGCGGTACGGCACGATCGGCACCACTGGGCCAAACTGCTCTTCCTGATACACGCGCATCTGCGGATTCACCGGGTACAGCACCGCCGGGTAGAAGAACGATTCGCGCGATTCACCGCCATTGGGGTTGACCACCTCGGCGCCCTTGCTGCGCGCATCGGCCACCAGCCCATGCAGATAGTCGACCTTGCCCGACTCCGGCAGCGGCGTCAGCGACACACCGCTGTCCCACGGCATGCCCGGTTTCAGCGTGGCCAGTCTGGCGTTGAATTTTTCGATGAAGCTATCAACCACATCCTCATGCACGAAGAGGATTTTCAGCGCGGTGCAGCGTTGGCCGTTGAACGACAGCGAGCCGGTGACGGCTTCGCTGACGGCGTTGTCCAGATCGACTTCCGGCAGGACGATACCCGGGTTCTTCGCGTCCAGGCCTAATGCGGCACGCAAGCGGTGCGGTTTGGGGTGCAACTTCTTCAGGTCGCTGGCGGCCTTGTTGGTGCCGATGAATGCAAAGATGTCGATCTTGCCGCTGGCCATCAGTGCGCTGACGGTTTCGCGGCCGCTGCCGTAGATCACGTTGATCACACCGGTCGGGAAGCTGTCGCGGAACGCTTCAAGCAATGGACGAATCAGCAACACGCCGAGCTTGGCCGGTTTGAACACCACGGTGTTGCCCATGATCAGCGCCGGGATCAGCGTGGTGAACGTCTCGTTCAGCGGATAGTTGTAAGGCCCCATGCACAGTGCCACGCCGAGCGGCACGCGGCGGATCTGCCCGAGCGTGTCCTGTTCCAGCTCGAAACGGCTGGAGCGGCGGTCGAGTTCTTTGAGGGCATTGATGGTGTCGACGATGTAGTCGCAGGTGCGATCGAACTCTTTTTCCGAGTCCTTGAGATTTTTGCCGATCTCCCACATCAGCAACTTGACCACCGCATCGCGCTGCTGGCGCATGCGGCCAAGGAACGCTTCGACGTGCTGGATACGCTCGGCCACACGCATGGTCGGCCACAGGCCCTGGCCACGGTCATAAGCGCGGACGGCGGCATCGAGGGCGGTGAGGGCAGTGTCGGCGTCGAGCAGCGGCGTGCTGCCGAGGATCACTTGTTCGTCGCCGTTGTCGCTGTGCAGATAGACAGGGCTGCGCACGGTGGCGAGCGGGCCGTCCCAGCGGCGCAACTGGCCGTCGACCAGATATTCGCGTTGTTCGATCTGGCCGTCGAGACGGTACTTTTCCGGGATGTCGCTGACAGAAGGGAACAGATTGCCAAGGATGTTTGCTGTGGTCATGTCGCTACCCCGTGTTGATGTCCGCGTGCAAATCAAAAAGTCTGTACAGGTTATACGCCTGTATGCGCCGGAATTTAAACCCGCAAATGTCACCCGAATGTCACGCAAAGGTGCAGAGCAGAGCAGCAGGAGTGACATGAATCTCATTGTGGGAGGGGGCTTGCTCCCGAAGACGGAGGGTCATCAAGTCCATTTTTGGCTGGCACACCGCCTTCGGGAGCAAGCCCCCTCCCACAGTTGAATTGTGGCGGTTCGGAATTTTCGGCTGGCCCCGTATGCCCCCCTCACTGTCCGGCAAAGCCCTCAGCCGTCTGGTGCGGCTGTCTTAAGGTGTGCTCACCACAATAAGCGCCATCCCCACGCGAGGATCGTTATGCGGGCAATCCGATTCACTATGTTGCTGGCGCTGGCCGTGGCGCTACCCGGCTGTGGCGACGAAACCCAAGCGCCGACAACAGCTGCCAACGCCACACCGTCCGATCCGGCACTGGCGCAGATCTACATCAACAACTGCCAACTCTGCCACGCCAATCCCGCCGCCAACGCGCCGCTGACCGGTGACCGCAAAGCCTGGGCGCCGCGCATTCAGCAGGGCGCCGCTACGCTACTCGACCACGCCATCAACGGTTACAACGGCATGCCGCCGATGGGCCAGTGCGTCGAGTGTTCGCAAGACCAGTTCCTGCAATTGATCGGCTTCATGGCCGACCAGCCTCTCCCACAATAAGGGTGCACGCATGACGATGGATCTGACACGGCGTCAGTTGTTGCAACGGGCGAGCATCATCGGCGCGTTCAGCGCATTGGCGAGCAACCCGGCACTGGGTCAATTGATGCGCGCGCCACGGCTGATTCCCTGGCGCAACTGGTCGGGTGGACAAAGTTGCCTGCCAGCAGCGCGGCTGGCGCCGAAAAATCTGGATGAACTGACGACGGTGATTCGCCAGGCCCAGGGCAAGATTCGCCCGGTCGGTTCGGCGCATTCCTTCAGCGCTTTGGTGCCCACCGACGGCACACTGTTATCCCTGAGCTATTTCAGCGGTCTGCTCGACCACGACGCGAAAACCCTGCAAGCCGAATTCGCCGCTGGCACACCGATGTCGCGCATGGGCGTGCCGCTCAAAGATGTCGGCCAGGCCCTGCAAAACATGGCGGATATCGATTACCAGACCCTCGCCGGGGCGATTGCCACCTCGACCCATGGCACCGGCAAAAACTTCCAGTCCTACTCGGCCCATGTCTGCGGCATGCAACTGGTGACCGCCAGCGGCGAGGTACTGGACTGCGACAGCCAGCGCCATGCCGAGGTGTTCAATGCCGCTCGCGTCTCCCTGGGTGCGCTTGGCGTGGCGACAAAGATCCGCCTGCAAAACCGCCCGGCCTATCGCCTGCGCGAACGCCAATGGATCGCCAAGACCGAAGCGTTGCTGGAAGACCTCGATAACAACACCCGCGAAAACCAGCACTGGGAAATGCTCGTCGTCACCCATTCCGACTACGCCTTGTCCATCGCCCTCAACGAAACCGACGACCCGGCCACGCCGCCGATCAGCCCCGAAGAGGAGGGCGGCAACGAGTTCGTCACCCTGATCGAAAAGATCGACAAGTACGGCAGCGACTTTCCCGAGCTGCGCCGCACGCTGCTCAACAGCCTGCGCCATCTGGCGAGCTTCGATGAGCGGGTGGGCGACTCGTTCGACATCTACGCCAACGTGCGCACGGTGCGTTTCAACGAAATGGAGTATTCAGTGCCCGCCGAGCACGGCCCGGCGTGCTTGCGCGAGATTCTCAAGCTGATTCAGGACAAGGATCTGCGCACCTGGTTTCCCATCGAGTACCGCTACGTCAAGGCAGACAATATTCCGCTGAGCATGTTCGAGGGCCGTGACAGCTGTTCGATTTCGGTGCACCAGCACTATCAGATGGACCATCACAACTTCTTCGCCGCCGTCGAGCCAATCTTCTGGAAGTACAACGGGCGGCCGCACTGGGGCAAGTTGCACACGCTGAATGCGCGAACCCTGCAACCGCTGTACCCGCGCTGGCGCGAATTTATCGATGTGCGCCAGGCGCTGGACCCCAGTGGACGGTTTCTCAATGCGCATCTGTCGTCGATTCTGGGGGTGAGCTGATGGCGGTCAACCGACGTAATTTCCTCCTCGGCACGTTGGGTGTCGGCGCTGTATTGGTGGGTGTTGGCACTTGGCTAAGGCCGGGTGATCGCGGCGCGCCGTATAACGAATACTTCCGCGCGCTGAACCGGGAGCTGAAGGAAAAAGGCCCGATGCGTCCGGTGCTGCTGATCGATCTGGATCGCCTCGATCACAACATCGATGTGGTGATGCAATCGCTGCAGCGTAGCGCCAAGCAGTTGCGGCTGGTAGAGAAGTCTCTACCGTCGCCGGGATTGTTGAATTACATCGCGCAACGTGCCGGGACGCATAGGTTGATGTCGTTCCATCAGCCGTTTCTCAATCATGATGCCGTGACCTTCGCGCAAGCCGACATCTTGCTTGGCAAGCCGCTGCCGGTGCGTTCGGCAGAGCTGTTCTACGAAAGCCACAAAGGCCCGTTTGATCCGGCAAAGCAACTGCAATGGCTGCTCGACGGCCCTGAACGGTTGCAGCAATACCTCGCGCTGGCTAAGGGGTTGGGCACGCGGATGCGCATCAACATTGAACTGGATGTGGGCCTGCATCGTGGCGGCGTGAGTGACGTTGAAGCGCTAGGGCAGATGCTCACGTTGATCAACGCCAACCCGCAGCATCTGGAGTTTGCCGGGTTCATGGGCTACGACCCGTTCGTGGGCATGGGCGTACCGGGGATTCTGGGTTCGCCCGAAGAGCTGTTTGCCAAGGTCATGGTGATTTATCAGCGCTGCGTTGATTTCACCCGGCAGCAGTTCCCGGCGTTGTGGCACGACGGCCTGTGCCTGAACACCGCCGGCAGCCCGAGTTATCGCATTCATGAAAACGAACAGCTGAGCACGGAAGTCTCGGTGGGCACGGCGATGCTCAAGCCGACTCACTATGATTTGCCGTCGCTGGTCGAGCACGTGCCGGCAGCCTACATCGCCACGCCGGTGTTGAAGAGCACGGGCGCGGTGAACATCCCGGCGCTGGATGACAAGTCGAAACTGTTTTCGTGGTGGGATCAAAATCAGCGCCAGACGTTTTTCATCTACGGCGGCAACTGGATGGCGGAGTTCGAATCGCCGTCGGGGTTGCAGAGCAACGGGGTGTATGGCCGTAGCTCGAATCAGGAGATGGTCAATGGCTCGAAAAATGTGGGCCTGACCGTGGAAGATCAGGTCTTCCTGCGCCCGACCCAGACCGAAGCCGTACTTCTGCAATTCGGCGATCTGCTGGCGGTGCGTGGCGGCAAGATCGTCGATACCTGGGCGGTCTATACCTGACCCCAACCCACCGTAAATCTCCCTGTGGGAGCGAGCCTGCTCGCGAAAGCGTCTTGTCAGTCACCCTCTACTTGACTGGCACACCGTATTCGCGAGCAGGCTCGCTCCCACAGGTTTAGTGTCGCCTGTTAAATCTCGAGCAATCCTGTAATGAAGCTTTTATGACAAAAGTTCGGTAGCACATCGCCAGTCCGGTCATGCCTATGTAACGCGCTTGAGGGGCCCAACGGGGCGCTTTTCACAAGCCGAGGCGGGACGCCGGGAGTGAGGCAATGGGGACTATGGAACGCTACTCGAAAGTGGGCATGCAGGAACTCGATCAACGCCTGTCGAAGATCGTCGAAGCCGCGCGCAAGAAGCCGGTTTCGGTGTATCGCTACGGCGCGCCGTGGGTCTGGATCGTCTCGCAGGATGACTGGCAGGGCGCCTTGAAAGAGGTCTCCAGCTACATTCCGCCGGGCCATTCGCTGGTGTTGCTGCGCCCGCAGATCGACGACTTGCTCGACGCCCACCGCGACCTTCTGCACGACCTCAACGCCGAACCCGGCCGGCTGATCCCTGCGCAAACGGTCATGCACATCCTGCTTCTGCAACTGCTGTATTCGGTGCCCAGTGAGCAGCAGCTCTACGAACAGCTCAGTTACAACCTGCTGTTCCGCTGGTTCGTTGGCCTGGGCCTGCATCAGAAAGTCTGGAGCTTCAACGCCCTCAGTCGCGACATCGCCACGCTGCTCAACAACCCGCAGGCGGTGCAACTCATCCAAAAAATCATCGGCGAAGTGTTCTGCGGTGCCTTGCTGCAAATGCCCGAGTTCTCCTTGAACTTCGCGCTATTGCACACGTGGCTCGGCAAACACGCCTGCGCTTCGACAGCCAGCAACTGACGCAACACACAAGGTGCACAAGCGCCAACAGGTCAACGCGAATTCAGGGGGTAGTGTGGAACCGATTTTCAAGTCACGGCTGGCGCTGTGGGGCTGGCTGCTGGTGACGGCGGGCGTGCAGCCGGCATTGGCCGAGGAGGCCACCGAAAACGCAGCGGCGCAGCGTCTGGTCGACGTCAACGAATACTTTGTGCGCGGCAACACCGTGCTCGATGCCCGGGCGATTGAAGAAGCGGTGTACCCGTTTCTCGGCCCGCAAAAAGGCATGAACGATATCGAAGGCGCCCGGGATGCCTTGCAGAAGGCCTATCAGCAGCGTGGCTATCAATCGGTGTTCGTTGAACTGCCAGAGCAAGCCGTGGCGGACGGCATCGTCTATCTGCAAGTCAGCGAAACCAAGGTCGGCCGGGTGCGTGTGGTCGGCGCCAAACACTATTCGCCGCTGGACATCCGCGACGAAGTGCCGGCGCTCAAGGAAGGCGAGGTACCGGACTTTGCCAAGGTTCAGGGCGAACTGGCGCAACTCAACAAAACCCCGGGCCGCCAGGTCATGCCGCTGGTGCGCGAAGGTCAGCGCCCCGGCACCATGGACGTCGATTTGCAGGTTGAAGACCAGAACCCGTGGACGGCCAGCGTCGGCCTCAACAACGATTACAGCGCCGACACCGAGAAGCTGCGCGCCGTCACCAGCCTTGGTTACAACAACCTCTGGCAACTCGGTCACAGCATTTCCCTGACCTATTTCACCGCGCCACAGGACACCGACAACGCCAAAGTCTGGTCCGGTTCCTACACCGCGCCGCTGACGGATCGCTGGAGCGTGCAGCTCTCCGGTTACCAGTCCGACAGCAACGTCGCGACCATCGGCGGCAGCAACGTGCTGGGCAAGGGCCATTCCTACGGCGTGTCGGCGATCTACACGCTGCCGTCCAGCGGCAGTTGGTCGAACTCGCTGTCGGCCGGCATCGACTTCAAGGACTTTGACGAACGCCTGACGCTGTCCGGCGAAAGCGACAAGGTGCCGCTGCAATATGCGCCATTCACCTTCGCCTACAACGGCTATCGCTACACCGAAAAGAGCCAGCTCGGCCTCGGCCTGAGCCTGGTCGCCGCCACACGCAGCCTCTTCGGCTACGGCAGTTCCGACGAAGACTTCGACTACAAACGCTACCGCGCCAAGCCGAGTTTCGCCGTGCTCAAGGGCGACACGAATTTCACCTGGACCTTCGCCAACGACTGGCAGAGCGCGAGCAAAGCCGCGTTCCAGTTGGCCTCGGGGCCACTGGTCTCCAACGAACAGTTCTCCGCCGGCGGCGCGACCTCGGTACGCGGCTATCTGGCCGCCGAACGCACGGGTGATGACGGCTACTTGCTGAGCCAGGAACTGCGCACGCCATCGCTGGCCAAGTACGCCGGCACGTGGATGCAGGACTGGCGTTTCTACGCCTTCGCCGAAGGCGCGCAGTTGTACCTGCGCGACGAACTGCCGGATCAGGACGCCAATTACGCCCTGGCCAGTGTCGGCCTCGGCACCCGCGCCAGCCTGAGCAAATGGCTGTCCGGCAGCCTCGACTGGGGCTATCCGCTACTCGAAGGGCCGAACACCTCGAAACAGGAATCGCGCCTGCACTTCAACCTTCAAGCCACTTTCTAAAGGAGCACGTACATGCAGCGCCTCTTCCTTTCGTTGTTGATCTGCCTGGGCTTCGTGCTCCCGGCCACGGCTCAGGCCTGGTGGCAGGACGACTGGCATTACCGCAAACAGATCGCCGTCGACACCACGCCGCAAGGCGCAGCAATCAATCAGGCCCTGGGCCGCACCGCGCTGCTGGTGCGTCTGCACACCGGCAACTTCACCTTCGACGGCGTCAAGGAAGACGGCTCGGACCTGCGCTTTGTCAGCGCCGATGACAAGACCGTGCTCAATCACCAGATCGAAAGCTTCGATGCGCTGATGGGCATGGCGCTGATCTGGGTCGATGTACCGAATGTCGAGGGCGGTCAGCGCCAAGACATCTGGATGTATTACGGCAACCAGAAAGCTCCGGCCACCGGCAACGGTCAACTGACCTTCGATCCGAATTACACCGCGCTGTATCACTTCGACGGCGCCACCGGCACCGGCACCCCGGCCAAAGACACCACCGCCTACGGCAACACCGCGCAAAGCGCGACCGGCGCGGCGATTGACGGCGTAGTCGGGCGGGCCTTGCAGTTCAGCAACCAGCCATTGCTGCTGCCGGCCAGTCCGTCGTTGCAGCACAACGCTGGCAGCGCATTCACCTTCAGTGCCTGGCTGCGCCTGGATCAGGCCAATGGCGAGCAACTGATTCTGGCCCGTCGGGAAGGCGCCAACAGTCTGCTGGTCGGCGTCAATCAAGGCGTGCCGTTCGTGGAAATCGACGGCCAGCGCGCGGTCGCCACGCAACCGCTCAATCCGGGCCAATGGCAACACGTCGCGCTGACCGCCGAAGGCTCCAAAGTCACCCTGTACATCAATGGCCGCGAAGGCACGACACTGGCGGTCGCGATGCCCGCGTTCAACTCGGTCATGGCCATCGGCGCGGATCTTTCCGCCAGTGCCTTGCAGCCATTCGTGGGCGCCATCGACGAACTGCGTCTGTCGAAAGTCGCCCGTCCTGCGCCGCTGATCCTGGCCGATGCCACCTCGCAAGGTGCCGAGTCGAAACTGGTGGCTTACGGCGTTGATGAAGAACAGTCCGGTTACGGCTTCGGCAGCCTCGGCTTCCTGCTCAACGCAGTACCGGTGGACGCCTGGGTGATCATCGCCGTGCTGGTGCTGATGATGTTCCAGTCGTGGATCATCATGCTGCGCAAGAACCGCACGCTCGGTCGCGTCAGCAAGGCCAACGAAGCCTTCCGCGAGCAGTTCGCCAAGGTCGGCACGCGTCTGGAAATGTTCGCTGACGACGCGCAACTCGCTCAGCGCCTGCAACATTCGTCGCTGTGGCGCCTGTATCTGGTGGCGGTGAAAGAAATCCGCACCCGCCGCGAGCAGGGCGCCGATACCTTCTCGGTTTCCGCTGCAACCATCGAAGCCATTCGTTGCTCGATGGACGGCGTGCGCACCCGAGAAAACCAGGCCCTCAGCTCGAAACTCTCGACCCTGTCCAACGCCATCGCCGGCGGCCCGTATATCGGCCTGCTCGGCACCGTGCTGGGGATCATGGTGGTGTTCCTCGGCACTGCGATGGCCGGCGACGTCAACATCAACGCCATCGCTCCCGGGATGGCCGCCGCGTTGCTGGCCACGGCGATGGGCCTGTTCGTCGCGATCCCGGCGCTGTTTGGCTACAACCGCCTGATCACCCGCAACAAGGAAGTCAGCGCCGACATGCGCGTGTTCGTCGACGAGTTCATCACCCGTCTGGCAGAGATGCACGGCGAGAGCCAGTTCAGTGAGGCGGCGCATCAGCGCGGCCATCACGCCAACCACTCCGTACCGGCCTGAGGAGCACTGACATGGCGTCCGTAAATGCCTCCCACGACGATGACGAAGACGCGGCGGTGGACAGCATCAACATCACCCCGCTGGTGGATGTGCTGATGGTGGTGCTGGTGATGTTCATCCTCACCGCCACCGCGCAGGTGTCCGGGATCCAGATCAACCTGCCCAAGGCCAGCGCTTCAGTGTCTTTGTCCGAAGCCAAGACCAAGGCGATTTCGGTCAACGATGGCGGTCAGGTATTCCTCGATGCCTACCCGGTGACGCTGGCCGAACTGGAAGAACGCTTGCGCATCGAGAAGGCGCAGAGCCCGGACTTCCCGGTGATCGTGCGCGGCGATGCGACGGTGCAATACCAGAAAGTCATCGAAGTGCTGGATCTGCTGCGCCGGCTCGAACTGTCCCAGGTCGGTCTCGTGACCGGCAAACCGACGCAGGGCTGAGTGATGACCGCACAACTCCCGATCGAGCCGCTGCCGGTGAAGCCGTCGCCACTGCGCTTTGTGAAGTGGGGCGCCGGGCTGCTGCTCGGTGCGCTCGCCGCGTGGTTCCTGTGGCAGTGGGCCAACGACATGAGTGGTGTGCGCCGCGAAGCGCCGAAAGTGCCGACGATCATTCCGTTGCCGCCACCGCCACCGCCGCCACCCGAGAAGCCGCCAGAGCCGGAAACCCCGGTGGAAGAAAAAGTCGTCGAGCCCGAGCCAACGCCCGAACCCGAAGAGGTCAAGCCCGAAGAAGAGGCGCCGCCATCGCCGGCGGACGATCTGGCCAACCCGATGCAAATGGACGGCGATGCGCAGTCCGGCGACGACGCCTTCAACATCGGCGCGGGCAAGGGCGGCGGCATGGCCGGCGCTGGGGGCGGGCGCTTGGGTAACGGCACGTACAGCCAGTTCCTCGCGTTCACCTTTCAGAAGCTGCTGCGCGAGAACCCCGAGCTGCGCAACCTCGCTTTCACCCTGCAGGCCGATGTCTGGCTGAGCAGCGTCGGTGAGATCACCCGGGTCGAGCTGATCAAGTCCAGTGGCAACCCGCAAATCGATACCCAGGTTCTGGCGGCACTGCGCAACGCGCCGCACTTAAGTGAACGGCCACCGGCCTCCATGACTTTGCCTGTACGCCTGTCCCTGCAAGGGCGGCGTCCGGGTTAACCGAATTCTTAGATTTTTGCCAAAAGGAGTTGTGTGCAGATGATTTCCAACGTGAGTCGATTGTCCCTGGCGGCCGGCATGGTCATCGCGACCCTGGTCGGTCAGGCCGCAGCGGCGCCTGCGCCCTCGGAGAACGCCACGATCAATCTGATCCGCTTGCTGGTCGAGCAGGGCATTCTGAAGCAGGACAAGGCTGACGCCCTGATCGCTCAGGCGCAGAACGAAGCGGCGCAGGCCAAGCAAGCGGCGGCAACCACGGCGGTGGCGGCAGGGCCTGTTGCTGCACCGGGCGATGTGCGCGTGCAATACGTGCCGGCGGCGGTGCGCGACCAGATCCGCGATCAGGTCAAAGCTGAAGTCATGGCCACCGCCAAGCAAGAAAACTGGGCCGCGCCCAACACCTTCCCGGACTGGGCCTCGCGCATCAGCTTTGACGGTGATATTCGTCTGCGTGACGAATCGCGCTACTACTCGGGCAGCAACAGCAACGAAATCGTCGATTTTGCCAAACTCAACAACAACGGCCCCTACGACGTGAACCCCAACAGCAGCACCAACCTGCCGCCGTTGCTCAACACCCGCGAAGACCGCGAAAACCTGTTCCGTCTGCGCGCACGGCTGGGCATGAAAGCCGTTATTTCGCCGGAATGGACCGCCGGCATCCGCATCGGTACCGGCTCCGACAACAACCCGGTGTCGACCACGCAGAACCTCGGCGGCGGTTTCGCCAAGAAAGACATCTGGCTCGATCAGGGTTACCTGAACTGGAAACCCACGGATGAGCTGACCCTGACCGGTGGCCGCTTCGCCAACCCGTTCATGTCCACCGATATGCTGTATTCCAACGACCTGAACTTCGACGGCGTCGCGGCGATTTTCGACCACAAGCTCAATCGTGACTGGGGCGTGTTCGGTACCGTCGGCGCATTCCCGGTGGACTACACCAACGACACCGCCAGCAGCAACGGTTTTGACAAGGAAGAGAGCGACAACAAATGGCTGTACGGCGCGCAGATCGGCGCCAAGTGGGCAATCAACAGCAACAACCGTTTGAAGGGCGCACTGGCTTACTACCGTTTCGACGACATCGAAGGCCAGCGCTCCAGCCCTTGCACTCCGTGGGCCGGTGCCCCGGGTTGCGACAGCGATGGCAGCCGCGCGGCGTTCATGCAGAAGGGCAACAGCGTGTTCCTGCTGCGTGACATCACGCCAAACCCGCTCAACCCGACGACCACGCCGCAGCCGCAATTTGTCGGCCTCGCCTCCGAATTCAACTTGCTCGACCTGAACATGGTCTGGGATGCCGACCTGCCGGAAGACTTCAAGCTGCGCAGCCAGGGCAACTACATCCACAACCTCGGTTACGACGAAGGCGATATGCGCAAGCGTTCGGCCGGACAGGTCGTCAACAACCTCAACAGCAATGGCGATATCGAAAGCGGCGCCAATGCGTGGATGGTGCAGTTCACCCTCGGCAATGCGCTGGACCTGAAGAAGCAGGGCGACTGGAATATGTTTGCCGGCTACAAGTACATCCAGCCGGATGCCTTGCCGGACGGCTTCAACGACTCGTCGTTCCACCTCGGCGGCACCAACGCCAAGGGCTATTTCATCGGCGGCAACTACGGCCTGGCGAAGAACGTTTATGCGACGGGTCGCTGGATGAGCACGGAAGCGGTGTACGGCGCACCGTTCGACATCGACGTCATGCAGCTTGAGATCAACACGCGCTTCTAAGGCGCCGGGAGAACGATCATGCACGCACGAGTTTTACTGCTGGGGCTGAGTTTGTTCATCGCCCAGAACGCTAGCGCCGAAGGCATGGAAGAACGCCTGCGTACCCAGTTGCGCAGCACCACTCAGCAGTTGCAGGCCCTGCAAAGCCAGCAGGCCCAGGCCAGCGCCGCGCAACTGGCGGCGCAGAACGAGGTCAAGGCCGCGCAGGCGCAAATCAAGCAATTGAGCGCCGAACTGGCCAAGGCCAAAGGCGTCGCCGAGCAACTGGCCGGGCAACAACAGAGCCTGCACAGCCTGGCTCTGGCGCAAGTCGCGGCCAGCGCTGAGCAGACCGGCAAGTTCAAAAAGGCCTATGACGAGTTGCTGGTCATGGCCCGTGCCAAAGAGGCAGAACGGTCTAAGCTTCAAGCGCAATTGGCTGAACGTGACACACAAGTGCAGCAATGTTCAGTCAAGAATCAGCAGATGTACGGCGTCGCCAAACAGATCCTCAGCGCCTACGAAACCATCGATGTGGCCGAGGTGATGAAGATTCGCCAGCCCTTCGCGGGCAGCGCCCGGGTCAAGTTCGATGAACTGGCCCAGGGGTTCGGCGACGAGCTCTACAAGACTCAATTCGACGCGCCGCAAGCCGCGCTCTCGCACTGATTAAAAAGCCTGATTTAAAAGACTGATAAACAAGGAAGAAACAATGACTCAATTGATCAGCCACGTTTCCCCGCAATCGTTGACCGACGTCCTGCAAGCCGCCGGTTATCGCGTCAACCAGACCGAACAGAACGGCATCGTCCAGTTGCTCAGCGCCAGCCAGGGCATTGGCTACGCCGTGCGCTTCGGCAACCCGGCGGTGGAGCAGGGCAGCTATGTCGATTTCACTTTCAGCTGTGCGCTGCGGGTGCAGGGTGAATTACCGCAGGGTGTGGCCGAGCAGTGGAACGCGACCCGTCGTTTTGCCCGCTTGTCGTTGCAGGGCGAGTTTCTGGTGATGGAAATGGACGTGGTGCTGGCCGCTGGCGTCAGCAACGATCACCTGCGCGGCAACCTGGAATTGTGGGATCGCTTGTTGCAGGAGTTCATCGTTTACCTGCGTGACTTCAGTCAGGCCGCGCAAGCCTCGTCGGCAAAAGTGGCCGTTGCCGAGCAAGAGGAAGTCGCGCTGTGAAAAAACCTGCCATGGTGATCGGCGCTGGAGCAGTAGCGCTGTTGTTGGTGGCCGTGGCGCTGGTGGTGCGGCCGGGCAGTGACCCGGTCGCCGCCCAGCAATCGTCGCCAGTGGCGGCGGTTGCTGGCGGGCCAGCGGTGGCGCGGTTGGGTAATCAGCAGGTGTCGCCACAGGAGTTGCAGGCGTTGCTGGCGACCGTCGCGCCTGAAACCCGTGAACAACTGCGCGCTAATCGTGAAGCGCTGGAGCGCTGGATTCGCACGCGACTGGCGGAAAAAGCCGTGTTGGAGCAGGCCGATGCGCAGGGTTGGGCGCAGCGCCCGGACGTTGCGCGGCAGACTCGCGCGGCGACTGAGCAGATTGTCTTTCGCGATTACCTGCGCTCCGTCAGCGAGGTGCCGGCGGATTACCCGAGTGCGGCGGATTTGCACAAAGCCTATGACGCCGGCAAGGCGAATTGGCAGACCCCGGCGTTGTACCGGGTCAGCCAGATTTTTCTTGGGGTGAACGAGCCGCAGAACCTTGAAGCCGTACGCAAGCAGGCAGCGGATTTGAGCAAGAAGGCGCAGGCCACACCGGGGGACTTTGCCGCACTGGCGAGCCAGTATTCGCAGGACCGCGTCACCGCCGAGCGCGGCGGCGATAGCGGCCTGCAACCGTTGCAGCAGCTGGTGCCGGAGGTGCGTGGTGCGGTGGCACGGCTCAAGGTTGGCAGCGTGTCTGATCCGGTGCAGAGCGCGGCCGGGTTTCATGTGATCAAGCTCACCGAGCAACAACCGGCGCGTACCGCGACGCTGGATGAATTGCGCGATCAACTGACCCAGGCCTTGCGGGCCCAGCGTCAGGAGCAAATTGCCCAGGCGTATCTGGACGGCATGCTTAATACCGCGACGCTGAGTATTGATGGGGCGCAACTCAATAAAGTCCTCGAGGAAAAACAATAGTCCTGATGCAGCGCAAATCCCCTGTGGGAGCGGGCTTGCTCGCGAAAGCGTCGGTCAATCCAATATCGTTGGTACCTGACGCACCGCATTCGCGAGCAGGCTCGCTCCCACATTTAAACCTAGGCGTTTTCCAGTACAAAGATCGACAGGGAGTCATCGATGTCATTCACCGAATCCGCAGGACGACAGGGCGGCGCCGAATTTCGCTGGGCGCAGGACGCCAGCGAACCCTGGCTGTCACACGCCGCGACCATCGACGCCGAGGTCGCGCAGTACTTTCTGGTCAGTGCCCGTTGCGGTTGCTTTATGCAAGCAGCGCGCAGCCTGAACGTGCGTTCGACCCTGTTGCGCAAACAATTGGCGCAGCTTGAGCAGGCACTCCAGCATTCCCTGTTCAGCTTTCAGGGCAGCGCCTTGAGCCTGACCCGCGAAGGTCAGCAGTTGCAGGCAAAACTGCTCGCCTTGGCCAACGAGCGCAAACTACCGGTGGTTGAACAGCCGCTGATCCGCCTGGCCGTCGCCGAATCGATCCTGCACGACATCCTTGGCCGCGACCTGATTGCGCTACTGCGCCGCAATGCCAGCGTACGCCTGGAAATCATCGCCCTTGACAGCGAACTGTCGCTGCGTGCGGTCAGCGCTGACGTCGTCCTGTGGCTGGCCCACGGCGAGACGCCGCTGCCCGGCCCGGCCTTCGCCACCAATCCACCGCAGCCCTTGGCGAGCCTTGACTACTTGCCACACATCGCCAAACGCTACTCCCGCGTCACCGCACGCCCTGACAGCCCCGACGACCTTGCGGATTTCATGCTGGTGCAATGGCAACACGATCGGCAGATCGACAGCTTCCGCCCGTGGAATGAACTGGTCGAGCAACGTCTGGCCGGCGTGGTGCAGATGCAATCTTATGACCTGATGCTGGAAATGATCCGCTGCAGTGCGTGCATCGGTTTGCTGCCGGCGTACATGAGCCGCTACGACCGCGGACTGGTGGCGTTGCCGGGTTTGTTCAGCGAACCGATGCAGCTTAAGGCATGGCTGGCGGTGAACATCGAGTCGCAACATATCGCCGAAGTGCAAACCTTGGTGGAACTGATTCACCACACGTTCAACGAACGCCAGGAATGGTTTCAGCACTGAGCCCATTTCCTCCTGAAACCCGAATCCCCTGTGGGAGGGGGCTTGCTCCCGAATGCGCTGGACCATTCAAGGATGAGGGGGCTGACCCACTGCTTTGGGGAGCAAGCCCCCTCCCACATATTGATCTCGCCAGATTCGAGGTTTGCGGTTTAGAGTGGTCGGCCACACATCGATCCAGGACGGATCTGCCATGCCCGAGCACAACCCCACCATTGATCTCGAACGTTTCAACGATTCCCACGTCGAGGCTGTCACCGCGCTGTACAACGACCCGGCCGTGGCCCGCCAGGTGCTGCAGATGCCGTTTCAGTCCGTCGAGGTCTGGCGTCAACGGGTGATGGCGGATAGCGAGCGGGCGTTGAAACTGGTGGCGCTGCATCAGGGCGAGGTGATCGGCCATTTGGGCCTTGAGCACTATTCACGGATTCGCCGCAGCCACGCCGGCAGCTTCGGCATGGGTGTGGCGGTGGCCTGGCAGGGCAAAGGCGTGGGTTCAACGTTGCTGGCGGCGGCGCTGGACGTCGCCGACAACTGGATGAACCTGCACCGTGTCGAACTGACGGTGTATGCCGATAACGAAGCGGCCATCGCTTTGTACCGCAAGTTCGGCTTTGAAGACGAAGGGCTGTTTCGCGACTACGCGGTGCGCGACGGGCAATGGGTCGACACCCTGAGCATGGCCCGCCTGCGCCGCCCGCCTAAAGCCTGACTCAGTCACCCAGCGCGAAGGCCACCGCCGACTGCGCATGCAGTTCGGTGGTGTCGAGCAGGGGCAGGGTGCTGTGTTCGGGTTTGATCAGCAGGCCGATTTCCGTACAGCCAAGAATGATCGCCTGGGCGCCGCGCGCGGTCAGGGATTCGATTACTTGCTGGTAAATCTTGCGCGACGATTCGCTGATCACTCCGACACAGAGTTCGTCGTAGATGATCCGGTGTACTTCCTTGCGCTCGGCCTCGTCCGGTACCAAAACCGTCAGGCCTTGGGCGACCAGGCGTTGCTTGAGAAAGTCTTGTTCCATGGTGAACGCCGTACCGAGCAGCCCGACGGTGCGTGCATCCATCGCCAGCGCGGCGTGCGCCGCCGGTTCGGCAATGTGCAGGAACGGAATGCTGATCGCCGCCTGAATCTGCTCCGCGACCTTGTGCATGGTATTGGTACACAGCACCACACATTCGGCGCCGCCGGCTTCGAGCCTGCGCGCCGCATCCACCAGGATCGCCGCCGCATCGTCCCAGCGCCCGGCGTGCTGGGCCTGTTCGACGGGGCCGAAGTCGACGCTGTACATCAGCACCTGCGCCGAGCGCAACGGGCCGAGGCGATCACGCACCTGTTGATTGATGATTCGATAGTATTCGGCGCTGGACTCCCAGCTCATGCCGCCGATCAGACCGATGGTGCGCATTGGGTTTTCCCTGGTTATGAAGGTTGGGCTGCGACAGAGTGTCCATTTGTTCAAGGGCGCATGCCAGTGCAAAGCCAACTGTACTGTCGATCCTTGTGCAAAGTGTCCCGGTGTCGGCTTTCGAGGATAAACGTACGGCAGCGCTTCGATCTGTCACTATCGACTATCGCAGGCTCTCTCCCGAGGAACGTACCGATGAACGACGTACAACAGCTGGGCGAAATGCTTCGTCACTATGCCGAGAGTGAGGCGCACAAGAAGCAATTGTTCGAAACGCAGTCGCAGGCGTGGGCAGCCCGCATTACCGAATTGTTCGGGCAGATCCAGCAATGGCTGGAACCGGTGCAGGCACCGAATCTGCTGGAGGTCAGCCGTGAGGCGTATGTTGCCTTCGGGCCGAGCACGCCGGTCGAGACTTCGACCTTCAAGACCGAGAAGCTGACGATCGTGATTGCCGGCAAACCGGTGGAGTTCGTGCCGGATGTGATGGGCAGCGCGGGGCAGATTTCGCTGGCGGTGATGGGTTTGACGGCGGCGCGCTACGGCAGTATTTCGCTGGTGGGGTTGCCGAGCGGTGAGTGGCAGTGGCGCAAGACCAATGGTCTGAAGGATCCGGATACGTTTGCCTTCGACGCAAACTTCCTCGCTCAACAGTTGCAGAGCCTGATCCCTCGCGACCGTACCTGAGCCCCCAAGAAAACACGCATTCCCCCTGTAGGAGCTGCCGCAGGCTGCGATCTTTTGATCTGTTTTTTTAAACGCGAGATCAAAAGATCGCAGCCTGCGGCAGCTCCTTGTATCTCGACTATCGCTCCATCAGGAGCGATAGTTCTCGACTGATCATCGAGGGAGGGATTTGGAAGCCGTGCAGCTCCTTAGGCTTTTTGCCTGTGATGTAGATCGTGCTCCAGCCC
>NZ_FYDT01000093.1:0-8173 GCF_900187585.1 Pseudomonas sp. Irchel 3E19 | reverse complement strand
CCGTGCGGACCACTCTCCTACTCGGGTGCTGTCACACCAGTGCTAATGACGGTCTCTGCCCCGCGCGCGCTCTTCTACTCTAGCCCCAGTTTGCTGCGCGACAGCGCGGCGTCGAAGACGGGGCGGCAGCTCCTACAGGGAGTTGCATTCCAATGTAGGAACTGCCGCAGGCTGCGATCTTTTAAGGGCGTTTCACGCCATCAGATGAAGATGGTTGTCCCAGAGCCCTGCGGGCAATTCCAGCGGCTTGGCCAGCAGTTCATCCTGACGGCAATCGTAGTAACGGCAACGCCCCTGACCCGAGGTCACGACAAAGCCATCCTTCACCGCACCGACACCGGCGCAATCGGGTAGCGGTGCGTCGAGGCGTACTTCGCCGCTGTCCAGATCCCAGATGAAGAAGCGGTTGCCACGCGGCGCCGTCAGCGCCACCAGACGCAAGTCGCTGTGTACCGCGACGCTGGCGGTGTAGTGACCCATCGATTGCAACTGATGCTCCGGCACCGGGAACGCCACGAATGGCTGGCCCGGACGCTTGATCGCCAGCAGTTCCGAGCGCTCGTGCGAGGCCCCCATGAATTGCTGACCGGCGACGATGGTGCCGTCGCTGGCAATCCCCAGGTGGCGCACGCTGTTCATCTGCTGGGCGAGGGTTTCCTTGCTCAGCAAGGTACCGTCGCGCTGCATCAATACCAGGCTTGGTTCCATGGCGTTGAGGTTCATGTCGACGCGGCTTTCCGCCTCGGTACGAATCCCGCCGTTGGCCACCACCAGCGTCTCGCCATCCGGCATCCACGACACCTGATGCGGGCCGAGGCCGTGGGTGGAAATTTCGCCGCTGTGCACCAGCCGTTCGCCCTCGAACTTGTACACCCCGAGCAGGCCACGACCGGGATCGGTGGTGTCGTTTTCGGTGGCGTACAGGTATTCGCCGTCCTTGTGCACCACGGCGTGGCCGTAGAAATGCCGGTTCGGCTGCGACGTCACCGTCTGCAGCAACTTACCGTCGCGCAGGTCGATCAGGTAGCTTTCGGTGCCCGGGCGACGTGCGACAAACAGCGCGATTGGCTGCGTCGGGTGATTGATGATGTCGTGGCAACGCTGGCCGACCTCGGTGGCGAACACCCGGGTGCCGTCCAGCCGATAGCCGACGGCGTAGTGCTTGCCGTCAGTGTCGTCGCGAGCCGAGAGCAACAGCGGGCTCTGATCCTTGCGTTTGAACAGCGTCCAGCCGCCCAGCGTCACTGCTCCCAGCAGTGCACTACCTAAAGTCAGAACCTGACGTCGCAGCATGGCACTTGCCCTCATCAGTCACCGTCGTTGGCGTTGAAGCCCAGTTGGATGCCCAGCGCCTTGGCCAGTTCGCCTTCGTGCAGGCGATGGACGACGTTGAGGCTGTCGTAGATATCGTTGAGTTGCTGACGACCGGCGTCATCTTCGAGCATTTCACCAAGCGAACGCTGGGTGCTGTCGAACAGTTTCAGCGAAGCGGCGTAGGCAGCGTCGATCTTGTCCGCCAGCGGTTTTTGCTCAGCCGGCAGCAGGCCGCGCAGGCCTTTGTTGTCGACGCCTTCCCAAACGGTTTTGGCGGCGGCGAGGCTCGCTTCCAGCGCGGTCAGCGACGACTGGCTACGCCATGCATCGGCCTGGAACGGCTGTGGCACGCCTTTGCTCTGGCGGCCCATCGGCGTGCCGAGTTTTTTCTTCAGGGTGTCGAGTGCCGTGACCTGTACACGCAGCAGATCGGCGATCGCTTCGTGGGAGTCGGCGTAGCGCTGGTTGGGGAACTTGCTCATTTGCGCGAGCATGCCGTCGGTGTTGTTCCAGCTTTGCAGAATCTCTTCGGCCAGTTGCTTCTGGCGTTCGCCGATGGCGATCAGCAGTGGGCAGTACTTGGCTTTTTGTTCTTCGTTGGCAACGTCAGGCTTGGCATCGAACAGGATGTACTCGTAAGCCGACAGGCCCTGAACCACCACGCTCGATTTGGCCAGTGCGGCGGCATCGATCTGCGGCTGGGCGACGACCAGTTGCTCGACCTGACGGCCGACGAGGTTTTTCTTGTCCGGCCAGAACTGTACCTGCCACGAACGGTTGCCCTCGGCCAGCGGGCCGATCAGCAGCGGTTGCAACTCGGCCCAGGCTTTCTGCGCGTGCAGGAAGTCGGCGCGAGCGGTTTCCAGGGTTTCTTTGCCCTGGCAGTAGGCGAGGGCGCTGACCGCCAGTTGCTTGTCGGCTTCAACCCAACGGGTGTACGTCGGCAGGATCACCGATTTGGCGATGGCGGCCGAAGTAACGGCTTGCGGATCCTGCGGCGAGCAAGCGCCGAGGGCGAGCGCGGCAAGGCTGGTGAACAGTAGCTTGGGACGGAACATGTCGGGCTCCCGATTCTTTTAAGTGTTTAAAGTGAATTCAGAAACGCCAGCAGCGCAGCACGCTGCTCGGCATTGAAAGATAAAACCTGTTGCTGCGCCGCCGTCGCTTCGCCGCCGTGCCAGAGCACCGCTTCGAGCAGATTGCGTGCGCGACCGTCATGCAAAAACTGTGTGTGGCCGCTGACCGCTTGCGTCAGGCCAATCCCCCACAACGGCGGCGTGCGCCAGTCGCGGCCGGAGGCCTGGAATTCCGTGCGGTTGTCGGCCAGACCGTCGCCCATGTCATGCAGCAGCAGATCGCTGTACGGGCGAATCACTTGATTGGCCAGTTCAGGTTCGGCGGCGTTGGCGGCGGTGGTGTATTTCGGTGTGTGACACGACTGGCAGCCGGCCTGGAAAAACAGATTCTTGCCGGCCAGCACTTGTTCATCGTTGACGCCGCGCCGCGCGGGGACGGCGAGGTTGCGGCTGTAGAACAGCACCAGACGCAGGATGTTATCGCTGACTTCAGGTTCGCCGTCCGGGCCATTGCCGTTCGGTGCCTGCTTGCAGGCGGTTTGCGCGTCGGTGCAATCATCGAAAGGCCGCAGACTGGTGGTGAGACCCATATCACCCGAAAACGCGTGAACATTCTGTTGATTGAGGTTCGGCTGCCCGGCCTTCCAGCCAAAGCGACCGATCACGGTTTTCTGTAACTCATCGTCCCAGACCCGGTTAGGCCGGCCGTTGATGCCGTTTTTCTCTTTGGCCTGCACGGCGGCGTTGGCGAGGATCGCTTCTTCGGGGATCGCTTCGAGCAGGCCCAGGCCGATCATCGGTGGAGCGACCCGCGCGGAGAAGCGCGTGTCCGGGTGCATCGGGCCGTAGCCGAGCTGGGTGATCTGCAACACCGGTTTGCGCAGCTCGACTTCGGTGCCGTCCTTGAAACGAACGGGCACTGGCGTGTAGTCGACCCTCACTTTGCCTTCCGGAGCAACGCCGGGCACCGCCATGTCCTGAAACTGGCCGCCGTAGACCGGCTCCGGCACCACACCGACCTGCTCGATCAGCTTGGCGTACTGCGGCGCATCGGGGATCGACAGGCGCACCAGCATCGATACCGCGTTGGTCGCGCCGGTTTCTGGCGGATGACCGCGGCCGTCCTTGATGTGGCAGTTCTGGCAAGCGTTGGTATTGAACAGCGGCCCGAGGCCGTCGCGGGCGGTGGTGGTCGACGGGGCGATCACCCACGGGCTGCGAAAGAAGCTGTTACCGACACTGAAATCCACCCGACGCGATGGCGGCAGGTTGGCCGAAGGCAGGGAAAACGCGTTCTGATCGGTCTTACGCACGGTCGCCGCACCACCCGAACGCGCTTCACCGGGCTCGGCCTGGGTGAAACGCGGGGCGTCATCGCAGGCACTCAGGCCCAGGGCCAGCAACAGTGCGGACAAGCGAAGAGGCAGCGAAGGCATCAGACATCCTGCTAGAGGTGCGAAAACAAAGGCGCAAAGTCTAACAGGGCGAGGGAGTTTGAATAAGAGGAATTATCGTTTGCTTGATATGGCGCAACCTCTAAACCCCAAGCAAACCCTGTGGGAGCGAGCCTGCTCGCGAAAGCGGTGTCGGACGCGCTGAAAATGTGGCGGCAGATACAGCCTTCGCGAGCAGGCTCGCTCCCACAGGGTTATGTGTAGAGCAGGCATGAAAAAGGCGACCCGAAGGTCGCCTTTTTTAACTCAGACGCGTTGATCAGAACTCGTGATCAGCGTTGTCCGGGTTCAGGTCGCTGATGCCCAGTTTGCCGGCAGCGGCCTCGATCGAACCGGTCTGCTTGACCAGCGATGCGATAGCGTCGCGAACGACCTGGTTGCCAGCGGTGTTACCGGCGGCGATCAGTTGGTCGTAGTGCTCACCCTTGTTGGCGTGGTCAACCATGACCTGGATCTTGGCT
Source organism: Pseudomonas sp. Irchel 3E19 (assembly GCF_900187585.1). Lineage (NCBI taxonomy): Bacteria > Pseudomonadati > Pseudomonadota > Gammaproteobacteria > Pseudomonadales > Pseudomonadaceae > Pseudomonas > Pseudomonas sp. Irchel 3E19. The sequence goes on along the minus strand of NZ_FYDT01000093.1, from coordinate 3,868 downwards.
TCGGTAGCGGCCAGATCGGCTTTCAGTGCGGTGTCGGCAGCCGGGTCGGCCTTGGCCACCAGCGACGACAGGCTGGCGCCAGTCATCTTGGTGCCGTCAACACGGGTGTACTCGCCCAGGTAAACGTTACGAATGCCTTTGGCGTCGTAGAAGTGCGAGTAGTGGGTGTTGTCGCTGAAGCAATCCTGTTCGTCTTCCGGGGAGTTGGCTTCCAGGGAAACCTTCATGCGCTCGCCCGCCAGTTCACCCAGGGACAGGCTACCCATGCCGAAGAGCATTTTGCGCAGACCGGTTTCGCCCGGCTCGGCTTCCAGGGTGGCGCGGTAGTTGTCCGCCACGTTCGGCTTCCAGTTGCCGACCATTTCTTCCAGATCGCTGACCAGCAGTTGGGTCACGGCTTTCAGGTAAGCGCGACGACGATCGTTGTGACCGCCAGTGGCGCCGGCACCTTCCAGGTAATCCGAAGCAGGACGGTTGCCAGCGCCAGGGCCGGTGCCGTTCAGATCCTGGCCCCACAGCAGGAATTCGATGGCGTGGTAGCCAGTGGCAACGTTGGCTTCGGAACCGCCCAGCTCATTGAGGCTGGCGAGTTTTTCCGGCGTGATGTCCTTGACGTCGACCTTGTCTTCGCCGACCTGTACTTCGGTGTTGGCGATGATGTTGGCGGTAGCGCCCGGGTTACCCAGTGCGTGCTCGTAGGATTTGTCGACGTAGTCGATCAGACCCTCGTCCAGTGGCCAGGCGTTAACCTGACCTTCCCAGTCGTCGATGATGGTGTTGCCGAAACGGAACACTTCGCTCTGCAGGTAAGGCACGCGAGCAGCGACCCAGGCAGCCTTGGCGGCTTTGAGGGTGTCGGCGTTCGGCTTGGCGAGGAAAGCATCGACCGCGGTTTGCAGGGTTTTCGCAGTGGATTCGGCATCGCTGTAAACGGCGAAGACCATGTCGGCGTAGTGCGCGACCACTGCCTTGGCAGCGGCTTCGTCGACTTTACCGGCAGCGGCAGGCGCAGCTGCTGGAGCGGCGGCGGTGGCGGCTGGAGTCGGCGTGGCCGGGGCGGCAGCTTTGTCTTTGCCTTCGCCGCAACCGGCGAGGGAAATAGCGATGGCCAGCAGACTGGCGGTAGCCAGAGGCATACGAATCATGGCGAACATCCTGCTTCGGTAGTTGAGTGGACTCGCGCTGGGGGCGCAAAACTGCGACATAATGCAAATCTTTCGCATTATGTGTAAAGGGTAGTGCTTGGAAATATTTCTTATTCGCGCATCAAGACCAAAAGATCGTCCCATCGCGGCCCGAGCCTTCGGCAGCTCCTACAGGAGAACGCATCGTCAAATGTAGGAGCTGTCGAGAGAAACGAGGCTGCGATCTTTTGATCTTCTAGAGAATGGCCGCGTTACTGCGTTGTGCCTGCTTGAGGTAGGCGCTCAGTTCCCGCGCCGGCAGCGGTTTGCTGTAGTGGTAGCCCTGACCTTCGTGGCAGCCCTCGGAGATGATGTAGCTCTCCTGTTCAGCGGTTTCCACGCCCTCGGCAATCACTTGCATGCCGAGGCTCTTGCCCAGTTGAATGATCGCGCGAACGATGGTCGCATCGTCGTCGTCATCCAGCAGATCCTGGACGAAGCTCTTGTCGATCTTGATTTTGTCCAGCGGCAGGCTCTTCAGATAACTGAGCGATGAATAACCGGTGCCGAAGTCGTCAATGGCAATCAACGCGCCGGAGCGACGCAGGCTCAGCAAATGCTGGGCGGCGGTGCTGATGTCTTCCATCAGGCCGGTTTCGGTGACTTCCAGTTCCAGACTGCGCGGCGGCAGGCGGTACATCTGCAACAGGTTGTTGACCACCCGCGGCAGCTCGGCGTGGTGCAGTTGCACGGTGGACAGATTGACCGCCATGCGCAGATCGGCGAAGCCCTGATCGTGCCACTCGCGCAACTGCTTGCAGGCCTGATCGAGTACCCATTCGCCGATGGCGATGATCGTGCCGTTCTGCTCGGCCAGTGGAATGAACAGGTCGGGCGGCACCAGACCGTGCTCCGGATGCTGCCAGCGAATCAACGCCTCGACGCCGACCACGCGGTGATCGCGATAGCTGATCTGTGGTTGATAGACGAGGTAGAACTGATCGCGGATCAGTGCGTCACGCAGGTCTTTTTCCAGTTCACGACGACGGCGCATCTCGCTGTCGACGCTGGCGATGTAGAACTGATACCGATTGCGCGAGCGAGTCTTGGCCAGGGTCATGGTCTGCTCGGCCTTCTGCAACAGCTTCTCGGTGCTGTCGCCGTCCTCCGGGAACAGGGTGATGCCGATGGTCGCGCGCAGGCGGATTTCCTGATGATCGAGGGCAAACGCCGCTTCCAGGTCATCGAGAATGCTTTGCGCCAGTTCGGCGGCTTCGTAAGGCTGTTCGATATCCGCCTGCACCAGCGCGAACTGGTCGCCACCCAGACGGGCGAGGGCGCCGAGGCGGCCGCTGTGGGCACGCAGTCGATCGGCCAGGGCCAGCAATAACTGGTCGCCGGTCTGATAACTGAACTGCTCGTTGATGCCTTTGAAATCGTCCAGCCCTACACACAACACCGCGACCCTGCGCTGCAATTTGCCGGCGTCGACCAGAATCTTGTCCAGTTGCTGCTGCAATTGCTGGCGGTTCGGCAGGCCGGTGAGGAAATCGTACTCAGCCATGCGCAGCAGGCTGTTTTCCGCTTCGTGGCGCAGATGGGTATTGCGCTCGATGGATTCGAGCAACTGGTTGGCGGTATTGATCCACAGACCCAGTTCGTTTTTCTCGTGGCCCTTGAGCTGCGGGATCTTGTGTTCGCTGGGGCGATCCGGGTTGATTTCGGTCAGATGCTCGATGATCCGCGACAGCGGTTTGGTCAGCAGCCAGTGGTAAACCAGATACAACACCAGGCCCATGGCCAAGGCGCGCAGTACGCCGGAAATGAAAATGATCACCGAACTGACGATAAAGCTCTCGCCATAGGTGGCGGTGTCGAGGGTGATGCTCAGGTCGCCGTAATACTCACTGTACGGGCCGCGTCCTACCAATTGCGTGGTGAACGTGCGCTCCTGACCGAGAATCAGGTCGGTCAGCCAGCGGCTGTTGGAATGCTGCAACTCGCGGGACTTTTGCGCGAGCATCGCTTCATTGGGATGGCCGATGGACGCCTGGCGCACGGCGTCGTCCTGAAACAGGCCTTCGATCACCTGCATGCCCATCTCCCGATCCAGGCTATAGACGGCCTGAGTGGAAGGGTCACGGAACATGTCGAGAATACGCTGGGCGTCGCCCTCAACCGCCTGGCGTGTTTTATAGGCATCGAACACGATCTGCGCGCAGCTCAAGACCACGCCAACGATCAATGCCGACAGGAGCACGACCCGGAGCAACTTCACCGACAAGCTGTTCTTGAGTTCCAGCTTCAAAGGGGGATTCCTTGTTCCGTGCGGGTAGCGTCAAGTTGCCATGAGTATTGGCAATCCCGTGATGGCAGTCAAAGGGACAATCAGGCTCAGGAGGATTTGCCTCTGGCCTTGGCCAAAATGCTGCTGTTTGGAGTATTAGCCCTATTTGTACTATGTCGGTAGTTCAGGCACTCAACTTGAGCGGTTTGGGACAAAATTCCTCTGTTTGATGCTGGTTTTCCATCGATCGGCAGCAAGAGGCGGGCGCGAGCTTTCATCACAAGAACAGCGCCTACAGGAATCACAGGCATAAAAAACCCGGCAATAGCCTAATGCTGTTCACTTAAGCGGAGCAGCCTTACGGTCCACCGGAAACCGGGTTTTTGAAATCTTCACCGTCCTTGGCCTCGAAGGCCTTGGGCGGTGATCCAGAAACAGCCCGCCAACGCCTTTTCTA
>NZ_FYDT01000038.1:0-64913 GCF_900187585.1 Pseudomonas sp. Irchel 3E19 | reverse complement strand
TGGAACCACCTGATCCCATCCCGAACTCAGCAGTGAAACGATGCATCGCCGATGGTAGTGTGGGGTTTCCCCATGTGAGAGTAGGTCATCGTCAAGATTAAATTCCGAAACCCCAATTGCGAAAGCAATTGGGGTTTTGTTTTGCCTGTAGAAAAGTTTTTGCTTAGGCCGCGAACAAAATTGCACAGTTATTTTCATATCAGAACACTAGAATAGCCCCACCTTTTTCGGAGCCAGAGCCTTTATGTCAGAGTCGGTTGACGCCCCAGGGCTGTCAGATTTACCGCTGGAAGACTTGGTGGCCTGTCACGAGTGCGACCTGCTGATGCGCAAGCCAAAGCTTGCTCACGGCGAGAAAGCACTCTGCCCACGCTGCGGGTATGAGCTATACGCCCACCGCCACAACGTGGTGCAGCGCAGCCTTGCCTTGGTCATTGCGGCATTGTTGCTCTATGTACCGGCGAACTTTTTACCCATCATGCAGCTCAATCTACTCGGGCAATCGTCGCACGACACGGTCTGGAGCGGCGTTGTCGGTCTGTTCAACACCGATATGCAGGGTGTGTCGATCGTTGTGTTCCTGTGCAGCATGGCCATCCCGTTGATCAAATTGCTGTGCCAGTTGATCGTGTTGCTGACGATCCGCTTCAACATCGGCCGCAGCTATGGCCTGTTGCTCTACCGCATTTACCACCACCTCAGAGACTGGGGAATGCTCGAGGTCTACCTCATGGGCGTCTTGGTGGCGATCGTCAAACTGGCGGACATGGCGGCCATCACCGTGGGCCTCGGACTGGTGTGTTTCATTGCTTTATTGTTGGTGCAGGTCTGGCTGGAAGTGGTGATGTCACCGCATCAGATCTGGCAGGCGTTATCTGGAGAGGATGCTCATGCGGGCGATTGATGCGGGCATTCTGATTTGCACCGAATGCCACGAATTGAACAGGCAGGAAGCGGACAGCGATGAGCAAACCTGCACGCGATGCGGTGCTCTGGTCCATGCTCGCCGTCCAAACAGTCTGGCCCGAACCTGGGCACTGCTGATCACGGCAGCAATTATCTATATTCCGGCCAACGTACTGCCAATCATGACTGTCAGTTCTTTGGGGCAGGGTGATCCCAGCACGATCATGTCCGGTGTGATCCAGTTGGTGCAGCACGGCATGATTCCCATCGCAGCCGTGGTGTTCATCGCCAGCATTCTGGTGCCGACCTTCAAACTGGTCGGCATCGCACTGCTGTTGTTTTCAGTGCAGCGACGCCAGCCGTTATCGGCTCGCCAGCGCATCTGGATGTACCGTTTTATCGAGTTCATTGGCCGCTGGTCGATGCTCGATATTTTTGTGATCGCCATTCTGGTGGCGGTCGTCAACTTCGGCCGGCTTGCCAGTGTCGAAGCCAATCTTGGCGCCATCGCTTTCGCCACTGTGGTGATTCTGACGATGCTTGCCGCAGTAACTTTCGATCCCCGACTGATTTGGGATAACACGGAGTCGGACGACGACCATGACTGATTTGCCCGTAGCGAAAACCCGACCGGCCTCGAACTGGTCTGCCATTTGGGTACTGCCTTTGATCGCACTGATCATCGGTGGCTGGCTTGGCTGGCGTGCCTATTCCGAAACCGGTATCGAGATCCAGGTTCGCTTTGAAAGCGGCGAAGGCATCCAGGCCAACAAGACCGAGGTCATGTACAAAGGCATGTCGGTCGGTAAGGTCAAGGCGCTCAAACTCGACGACGAGGGCAACTCCAAGGGAGTGATCGCCACGGTCGAGATGAACAAGGACGTCGGGCAGTACCTCAAGACCAGCACTCGCTTCTGGCTGGTCAAACCAAGCGTGACCTTGGCGGGTATTACCGGTCTGGAAACCCTGGTATCCGGCAACTACGTGGCCATCAGCCCCGGCGAAGGCGAGCCTGCGCGCAAGTTCAAGGCGTTGGCTGAGGAGCCGCCGCTCTCCGACGCCAAACCCGGTCTGCACCTGACGATCAAGGCTGATCGCCTCGGTTCGCTGAACCGTGGCAGCCCGGTGTTCTACAAGCAGATCAAGGTCGGTCAGGTCAAAAGTTACGTGCTCTCGGAAGACCAAAGCACGGTTGAATTAAAGGTTTTCATCGAGCCGACCTACGCCAAACTGGTGCGTAAACACACACGTTTCTGGAACGCGAGCGGCATCAGCATCGACGCCAACCTGTCCGGCGTGAAGGTGCGCAGCGAGTCGCTTGCCAGCATCGTCGCCGGCGGTATTGCCTTCGCCACGCCAGAGAACCGCAAGGACAGCCCGCCGACCGATCCAAGCCTGCCATTCCGTCTCTATGAGGACTTTGATGCAGCCGCTGCCGGGATTCGGGTGAAGGTCAAACTCAGCGACTTCGAAGGTCTGCAGGCCGGCCGCACGCCGGTGATGTACAAAGGCATTCAGGTCGGCAACATGAAAGCGCTGAAAGTTGACCCGGATCTGAACAGCGCCACCGCCGAGCTCACCCTTGATCCATTGGCTGAGGACTATCTGGTCGACGGCACTCAGTTCTGGGTGGTTAAACCGTCGATTTCTCTGGCGGGAATCACCGGTCTGGAAGCGTTGGTGAAAGGTAACTACATCGCCGTACGCCCGGGCGACAAAGGTGCGGCACCGAAACGCGAATTCGAGGCCAGGCCAAAAGCCCCGCCGCTGGATCTGCGTTCGCCGGGCCTGCATCTGGTGCTGTTCACCGATGTCCTCGGCTCAATCGATGTCGGCAGCCCGATTCTGTACAAACAGGTCAAGGTCGGCTCGGTGCAAAGCTACCAGTTCTCCAAGACCAAGAAGCAATTGGTCATCGGTGTGCATATCGATAAGGAATACGAAAATCTGGTCAACGCCTCGACCCGTTTCTGGAATGTCAGCGGGATCACACTGACCGGTGGTTTGACCGGCGGGATTCAGGTGAAGAGCGAGTCGTTGCAGACCCTGATGGCCGGTGGCATTGCATTCGAAACGCCGCAGGCCAATGCCCCATTGCGCAAACGTATTCCGCGCTTCCGCTTGTTCGCCAACCATGACGAAGCCGATCGCAAAGGCACAGTGGTGACGATCAAGGTTGATCGCGCCGATGGCCTGCGTAGCGGCACGCCGGTACGCTTCAAGGGGCTGGATGTCGGCAAGATCGAAAGCGTTGATCTGTCTGACGACTTGCAATCTGTGTTGCTCACCGCGCGCATCACCGAAGTGCCGGAGAAAATCGCCCGGGTCGGCAGTCAGTTCTGGGTGGTCAAGCCGGAGCTGGGCCTGATGAAAACTTCGAATCTGGAAACGTTGGTGACCGGCCAATACCTGGAAGTGCAGCCGGCAGCGAAGAACCTCGGCCCGCAGAAGAACTTCGTGGCACTGGCCAATGCGCCGGAAGCGACCAAGCAAGAGGCGGGTTTGAGTCTGGTCTTGAGCGCTGCTCGCCGTGGCTCGCTGAAACCGGGCGTGCCGGTGACTTACCGTGAGATCACCGTGGGCAAGGTTACCGGTTATGAACTGGGCCAGACTGCCGACCGGGTGTTGGTGCACATTCTGATCGAGCCGAAATATGCGCCGTTGGTGCGTACGGGTAGCCGGTTCTGGAACACCAGTGGCGTGGGCTTCGACATCGGTCTGTTCAACGGCTTGACGGTACGCACGGAGTCGCTTGAAACGGCGATTCAGGGCGGTATCGCTTTTGCCACGCCGGATGGCGAGCGCATGGGTAATCCGGCGCGGCCTGAGCAGACGTTCCCGTTGTTCGACAAGTTCGAGGATGAGTGGCTGAACTGGGCGCCGAAGATTTCCCTTGGTAAGTAACCTTGCGGCGTCTGTAAGGATGCCTTCGCGAGCAGGCTCGCTCCCACAGTGGATGTGTGGCGTACACAAAATTGGGTTCCACACTGATCCCTGTGGGAGCGAGCCTGCTCGCGAAGAGGCCTAAAAATCAGCAAAAAAACCAAGCCATAAAAAGGGCCGCGATCCAGACAGATCGCGGCCCTTTTTATTGCCTTCAGTTAATGCCGATCAAACCGTATCCATCTCCGGTTCATCCGCATCAACATTCACGGTCGCCTTCACCACATCATGGCGACGGATGTACTTCCAGTCCGCCTCGTCAATGTAGATGCCCGCCGGGCCGCTGCCGCCTTCCAGGTCGATGGCGACACTGGCGCAGACTTGTGGCTTCACACTCGCCAGAATCGGCACAAAGCCCAGTTGCAGGCTGGTTTCCAGCAGGGCGGCCTGGTTCTTCTCGTCGATGTCCGCCGCCTCGTCGAGGTAGTACGGCAGACGCACGCGACCGGCCTGATCGCGATCCATCAAGTGCAGCAACAAGTACATGTTGGTCAGTGCCTTGATGGTCATGGTGGTGCCGTTGGACGCTGCGCCGTCGATGTCGGTGTGGATCACCGGCTGACCGTTGACCTTGGTGATCTCGAAGGCCAGTTCGAACAAGTCCTTGAGGCCAAGCTGGTTGTGGTTCGCCGCCACCAGCCGCGCCAGGTATTCCTTGGCCTCTTCGTTTTTGTTGTCCTGCTCGGCGCTCTGGCTCAGATCGAACACCGACAGGGTTTCGCCTTCTTCGTACTGACCGGCGCTGTGGATGATCTGGTCGATGTGCTTGAGCGCTTCCTTGTTCGGCGCCAGCACGATACGGAAGCTCTGCAGGTTGGAAACCTGACGCTTGTTGATCTCGCGGTTGAACAGCGCCAGTTGATGTTCAAGGCTGTCGTAGTCGCTGCGGATGTTGCGCAGCGTCCGGGCGATATCGGTGACCGCCGCGCGACGGGCCTTGCCCAGGGTCAGGGCTTCGTCAGTACGGTGCGCGTAAGCGTTGATCAGCAGTGACAGACGGCGCTCCATGTCATCTTCGCTGTCGAACTTGGCCACGCCTTTGAGGCGCACTTGCGCATACAGCGCTTCGATCTGGCCATCGGCGCGCAGCAGACCTTGCCAGCTGTCCTGATAGTCGTTGAGCAGCGGCAACAGGTTGTCCATCGAATCGTCGACCGGATCCATGAACGGCGTGCCGAACGGCAGATCCGCCGGCAACAGCTGACGGCGGCGCAAGGCGTCGTCGAGGGTGCGTTGCTTGGCTTCCATGTCGGCGATCTGCCGGCCGACCAGTTGCAGCTTGGCTGACAGTTGCTGGACACGCTCGGTGAACGCATCGCTGGAACGCTTGAGCTCGTCCTGGGCGCCTTCCATCTGCGCCAGTTGCTCAAGCTTGTCGCCTTCTTCGGCGCTCAGCGTTTGAGTACGGCGGAAGTCTTCCAACGCTTTCTGCGCATCCAGCACTTGCTGGTACAGCGCTTCGGTCTGGGTCTTGCTCGCGGCGCGGTCGGCAGCCACGGCTTGCTGGGTTTTCAGTTGCTTGAGTTCTTTTTCCAGACGCTCTTTCTGGTCTCGTAGCGCGGCGCGGTCGGCCAGCGCTTGCAGGGCCGGCGGCTCGATGTGCGAGATGTCGATCGACAGGCCCGGCACTTCGAAACGCTCACCCTTGAAACCATCAAGGATCAGCTCGACCGATTTCACCCACTCGCCATCTTCGTCGAGGGTGATGCCGTGTTCGCCCAGCGGCAGGCTGAACAGCGCGCTGTTGAACAGGCGCATCAGACGCTCGACGTCCTGTTGCGAGAACTCTTCGCGCAGGCGCGCATAGCTGTTGTTATCGGCGTGATCGAGTTGCTGCTTCACCGACTTCAGGCGTTTTTCCAGATCGCGCAAACGCTCTTCCAGATCTTCGGCGCTGAACTGACGGGATTGTGCCAGGGCACCAGCGAGTTCGTCGTGGGCGTCTTTGGCGGCCAGCAATTGCTGTTCCAGCACTTTGACGTCGTCGACCAGCGCGAAGCGGTTTTTCAGTACCGACAGCTCGCCGAGCCAGCGCTGAATCCCGGAGATTTCCCGCTCCAGCCGCATCAGCTCTTGAGTGCCGCCGCGCTGATTGTTTTGCAGCGCGTCTTGCTCACCACGGTAGTGGTCGGCCTGGATGGTCAGCTCTTCCTTGCGCGCGCTGGCGTAGTCCGACCAGGTGCCGAGCAACGAGTCGAGCAGCGGCGACAGACGATGCAGTTTGCCGCGCAGCACGTCACGTTGTTTCACGCCGTTGGCCAAGGCTTCGACCAGTGGGCCGGCAGCGACCAGCGAGTTGTAGTCCTGCTCCATGCGACGCACGTCGCGGAAGGCTTCTTCGCACGCGGCGATGTAATCGACGCTGCCCGAACGCAAGCTGTGTTCGAAGGCGTCGAGGAACAGTTGCTTGAGTTTGGCTGCGGTGATTTCGCGCATGTGCAGCAAGTTGATGAACAACGCACGGAAGGTCTTCAGGCTCTGTTCGCTGGTGGAGCGCAGCGGGATCAGGGTCAGATCCAGTGGGATCGAGGTGTGACCGCCGACCAGCAAACGACGCAGTTCATCAGGCTTGAGTTCGTAGGCTTTCAGGCCTTCTTTCTCAAGGTTGCTGAACAGTTCTTTCTGACGCAGGCAGGTGTCGTTTTTCTGGTAGTGGGCCAGATCGAGTTTGCCGGCGTAGGCGAAGAACTGGTGACCGAAACCACCGCCCGGGCCACGACCGACTACACCGATCACGTGCGGGCCATGGGGCAGGTTTACTTCGACAAGGATGTAGCTGGTGTCGGAAGCGAAGTAGAAACGCCGCGATTGTTCCAGGCTGTACTTGCCGAAGCTCATGTCCGACATGCGCGCCAGAATCGGGAACTGCAAGGCGTTGATCGACGCCGATTTACCGAGGTTGTTCGCGCCGTAGACCGACAGCGGTTCTTCCAGCGGGAACAGGCCGAGACTGTAACCGGCGGTGTTCAAAAGGGCAAAGCGGCGGATGCCGTAGCGTTCCTGGCTCATGCGTCGGACTCCTGTTCTTCGGCAATGGCGCGGGCCAGTGCGTCTTCTTCGCTTTCTTCGTCAAATTCCGAGAGGTCTAGCGGGTCGTCGGTTTCGAGGAATTTGGCTTCGGCGGCTTCGTCGATCAGCACCGGCGCCGGCAGCGGCAGAACGCTGTGCACACTGGCGGCCAGATCGCGGTCTTGCTGCACCGACAGGCACACGTCGAGGAAACGGTGCATTGGCGGCAGGAATCGATAGACCCCGTTTTCTTCGCCAGCGAAACCCAATTGAGTCATGCGGCGCATGATCTTTTCTTCGAGCTCTTCAACCGTCTGCACTTCGGCCTGAATGAACAGGTCGCGGTACTTCTCCAGCAGCGACGGCAATTCTTCGCGGCCGAGGCTGCCGCCGTCGAGCACGGCGATCGGGTCACGGCCCTGGTCGGCCAGGTGCTCGACGAGAATGAAGGTAAACAGCGCCAGACGCTGGGCCGTCTTGTTCACCGCCGCAGCGGCCATGTCCGGCACGAAGTAATAGAAGCCACGGGTGTCGCAAACCAGTTCAAAACCCAGCGCCTTGAACAGCGTGCGGTACTGATCCTGGAAGTTCGACAGTTGCGCGTACAGCTCCGGATCGCGGCGGCTGACGTGGTAGCCCTTGAACAGCTCGCGGAAGATCGGCGCGAGTTGCGACAGTTCGGAAAGATCAAGATGCATTGGGGATGCTCGCAGAATTCTCGGCTGCGCTGTCGCTGGCCGAGAGCAGGGCGAAGGAGCGCAGGCTGACCTGGTGCTCGTGAGTGTGGTATTCGCGGCGTTCCAGACGCTCGCGCTTGAAGCGTTTTTCCCGCGACAGGCGCGAGAACCAGTAAAGCAATTCGTCAGTGGCGCCGTCCGGTTCCTGTTCCAGCAGCCAGACCATCAAGTCCGGCATCGGCAGGGCGTCTTCGCAGCGCTCGAGCATCTCGCGCACGGTGCGCGGCGCGCGAGGTGCATCGCCGCCCTTGTGCGTCTTGTGCGCCTTGGGGAAACGCGCCGGTTTCGGCTCGAAACGCGCCAACGCGTAGACGTAGGCTTCGACCTGACTGGCGCTGCCGAGGAAGGTGCTTTGCGGCCGGGTGAACAGTGGCATTGCGGCTTGTGGCACGGCGTCGATGCCTTTACGGCGAATTGCGGCCAGGGCCAGCGCGGCGCCACGGGTCACGGCATTGTGCCGGCGCGCTTCTTCACGCAGCGGCAGCAGCAGTTCGCGGGCGTGACGCAGGGTCAGCTGGGCGCTGGTCTGCATTTCGAGGATGCGCGCGTGGGTACGCAACAGCATGTCGTCATCGACCAGATGGCCGAGGCGCTGCTGTTCGCTGAGCATCTTCAGCAATACGGTTTCGACTTTGCGCACGCCTTGTTCGAAGGCGCCGTCGGCGTTGACCAGATCGATCATCGGCTCGACGTATTCGTCCCACGTCGCCAGCACTTCAGCGTATCGCTGACGCAGCGGAATCTGCCGGTCGCTGGTCTTTGCACGTTCAGCCACGGCCACCAGCGCCTGTTCGTCGTTGTCGAGCTTCTTCAACACGTCGCGAACGCGCATGTCGAGAAGACGCAATTGGCGGGCGAGGTCGTTACCGTCGCGGACGTCGAACGCGTCCTGAATGTAGCCGGCCAGACGCTCGAGGTGGCGCAGATAGGCTTCGATTTCCAGGCACAGGCCCAGACGGTGTTCACGGCGCAGGTAGGCGAGGAAGTCGTGAATCTGCGCGTTGAGCTCGAAACGGTTCGGGCTTTTTGCCACGGGCACCAGAATATCGAGGCGAATCCACACGTCGAGCAGGCTGGTGATGTCCTGCGGCGTGCTGTCCAGTTGTTGGGCGGCCAGTTGCGTGCGCAGTTCGTTGAGGCTCAGGGTGCCTTGGTCGAAGTGCTCGCACAGTGGCTCCAGAAGTGCCCAGTGTTCAGCGAGGGCGCGCAAGACGCGCTTGGGTTCGATCATCGGAATGGCCGGCTGGTTGGCGATTAAAAGCCGCGATTGTACTGCATCACGAAGGATGCGATTCACTCTAGGGACGGGCTGTCGCATTTTCTAAGGTAGAGAGCTCAGGCCAAGGCTATCGATCAACAGCAAGCGATCTTGAGCGAAGGGCGGTAGAATCAGCGCACTTTCAGTTATCCACAAGTGGCCGACCTTTGCTTATCGAGTCCCGCCGCCGCGCCTATTTGAACGCCATGCAGGTGGTCAATTGGCTGCCGCGCACCGAATTGCCCTTCGCCGCCCCGTCGCGGCCCGAGCTGCTGGACATGCCCGAGCCTGAGGTTGAGGTGCCGGTGGTGCTGGCTCCGCAGGCCGAAGCCCCGGTGCAGGCGGCTGCCGCACGCCCGACCGAGCGGCCGAAGATCGAGGTGCCGCGCCCATCGCTGGCGAGCACCCGCACCGGCGCCAAACCGGTGGAAGAGGTCGACGATACACCGGTGGTCGCCAAGCCGGCGCCGGTTCCGCCACCGCGTTTCGCCCTGCAATTGCTGCGTGCCGGGCGTTGTCTGCTGCTGGTCGAGTTACCCACAGGCGAACCGTTCCAGAGTCGCGACCCCGCTTATCTGTTGCTTAAAGACATGTTGCGCGCCGCCGGTCTGCCGGATGCGCCGCAGATCGTCGGCGAGCCGGTGCGCTGGCCGTGGTTGAATCGCGGCACCATGGATCAGGGGCCGGAAGCGGCGCGCGACTTTGTGCAGGGTTTCCTCTCGGTGCAAATGGAAGCGGCGCCGTGTGCCTGCCTGTGGCTGATCGGCCTGCCAGCGGTGCGTTTTGCCGGTGAAGCGGACGCCGAAGCGTTCAATCGTGAATTGCAGATCGAAGGTCTGGGCTCGGCCTGGGCCCTCCCGGGTCTGGAATTGTTAATGGAAGAGCCACAGCGCAAGGCCGCTGTGTGGCAAGCCATGCGTCGGCTGATGGCGCGCTGGAAAGAATCGAATGAGTGAAGCTGTATCGTTCCGCCCGATGACCGAGGCGGACCTGGACGCGGTATTGAAGATTGAATACGCCGCGTACAGCCATCCCTGGACCCGCGGGATTTTTCTCGACGGGCTGGGCAAATACCAGATATGGCTGATGTTCGAAGGCCAGCAGCAGGTCGGCCACGGGGTGGTGCAGATCATTCTCGATGAGGCGCATCTGCTCAATATCACCGTGAAGCCGGAGAATCAGGGACGTGGACTAGGGCTTACGTTGCTCGAACATCTGATGTCGCGGGCGTATGCCGCCGAGGCTCGCGAGTGTTTCCTCGAAGTGCGCGACAGCAATACCGCCGCGTTCAAGCTGTATGAGCGTTATGGCTTCAATGAGATTGGCCGGCGTCGGGATTATTATCCGGCGGTGGGCGGTCGTGAAGATGCGGTGGTCATGGCCTGCACCTTGGTTGACTGAACCTCTTTAAAAGCTTCGCGAGCAAGCCCGCTCCCACATTGGAATTGAGTCGTTCACAAACATTGTGATCAACATAAAACCTATGTGGGAGCGGGCTTGCTCGCGAAAGCGTCCTGTCAGGCAACAATGATCAGCGGTTGCCATCCAGCGGATCGCGCCTAGCCAGTTCCGCCTCATCCAACCCATTACCACCGCCAATGTCATCCTCATCGACAATGCTCAAATCCCAATCCGCCTGATTACCTTCCCCGGCTTCCTCGGCATCCCGCGCACCGTCTTCATGAATCAGCGTTTCCGGGCTCATGTCATCGTCAGTCGGCTCATGGTCAGCAGTCGATGCACCTGTGAGCCCCGCCTCACGCACACGTTCCTCTGGCATCAACTGCTCGCGTTCGCGTTCGGGCAATTCATCACCGATCTTCGCGCTGGGCTGTTCGTCGTCGAAATCCAGCTCATGCACCGAACCCATGCGGTCTTCGTTATCATCGATGGGTTCCGGTTGCACCGCGTCAAAAGGGCGTCGTGAATCAGTCATGGCAAATCCTCATACTGTGGGCCTTACTAGGTGGACTCACCGGGCACCCGAGAATTCCAATGAAATCACTTGCGGTTCTGGCGTGACCTCGACGGACGGTTGTCTGTCAAAGCAGCGCATCTTTCTTGAGGCCTTACAGCATGCATGACTTACAAGACCTGATTGATAACAACGAGCGTTGGGCTGACGCGATCACCAAGGAAGACCCGGATTTCTTCGCCAAGCTGGCGCGTCAGCAAACCCCCGAGTATCTGTGGATCGGCTGTTCCGACGCACGGGTTCCGGCCAACGAGATCGTCGGCATGCTGCCGGGCGATCTGTTCGTACACCGCAACGTCGCCAACGTGGTACTGCACACTGACCTCAACTGCCTGTCGGTGATCCAGTACGCGGTTGATGTGCTCAAGGTCAAACATATCCTTGTCACCGGCCACTACGGTTGCGGCGGTGTGCGTGCGTCGATGCAGGATCGTCAGTTCGGTCTGATCGACGGCTGGCTGCGCTCGATCCGCGATCTGTACTACGAAAAACGTGAAGAGCTGGCCAAGCTGCCAACCGAAGAAGAACAGGTCGACCGCCTGTGCGAGCTCAACGTCGTCCAGCAAGTGGCCAACGTCGCCCACACCAGCATCATCCAGAATGCCTGGCATCGCGGGCAGAGCCTGTCGATCCACGGTTGCATCTATGGCATCAAGGACGGTCGCTGGAAAAGCCTGAACACGACCATCAGCGGTTTTGAACAGTTGCCGCCGCAATACCGTTTGCGCCCGGTCGGGGCGGTGTAATCAGCTGATCAGCGCGAACAGGGTCGCCGCCAGCGCTGCAAAAAGCCCTGGCCTACGCTGTTGGGGGGTTCGTCATATCCCATGATCCAGCCTCGACAGCGCGGCGACCCGCAATGACAGGCGAACTGGTGTACCAGTTTTTCTTCGGTTGCGGCGTAGTCCATGGTCAGACGTTCGCCTTGGTGAATATCCTTAAGTGCCCACAACCACAGCTCGCTCAAGTCGAGGTACACGTTGGGCTCACAGGCGTGTTGAATCAGCCCAAAAAACCTCGGGTCATAGAGGTGGATGCCCGAGTGCATCTGGCGCGTTTGCCGACATCGATACGGCAGCAGTTGTCCGGAAACCCGGCACATCCGGCTGGTGCGCGGAAACGCCCGCAGCGCTTCAACTGCAATCGCATGGCCTTGCTCGTCGGAAATGATTTTGTAGTCCTCGCGGGACGGAAATCCGAGACGAACCGGCAGGCCGGCGCAGCGGTAGATCCCGTGGGTATCGCGTTCAGGTTGCCCTGACAGTACATGAGTATTCATAACCATCCTTGTCACCAAGGTGTTGCGACTTCCGCACGCTGACATCCAGTCAGTCCTGCAACACATTCCTGGATCCAATCCTGCGTTATAACTACCGAGTGGTCTACTGTCATATCTGACAGGTGTAATGGCCGCTTTCCCGTGTCAGTGATATCTGACACGGGAATCGAACGTGCTTGATTACAGGGGCGTTACAGGCGCGGCGGGTGGCGGCAAGGGTTCCTTGAGTTGTTGTAGCTGTGCCTTGATCGGTGTGGATGCACATTGGGTGGCCGCGTCGGACGAGCTGGTGTTACGTATCGAGGTGTAGAACAGCTCGCAGGTTTTGTTTTTCTGCGTAACTTGCCAAGTCTGCGTGCATTGATTGAGCGTGACCTGCGGATCGCTGCCGGGTTTGCTGCCCATCGCCGCCTGCCAGCAGGCGGCGCTTAAATCCTGGCCCATCACTTTCAGACCTGCCGCGTCGGCCAGGGCCTGAGCATTGTCGCCGGTGTAAGTCTTGGGGTCGGCGGCATACCAGATGTAGCTCGGGTGGTTGGAGCCCAACACCGGTACTTTCATCCCTTCGCTCGGGCTGATGGTGGCCAGGCCCAGTACGTTCACGGTTGCCCCGTATTGCTGCTTGATCCAGTTGCGCACCGGGGCACCGAAGGCAACCATCGGCAGCGCAGAGCCGTTGCTGCTCTGACTGACCTGCTTGACCATGGTGGTCTGGTAATCCTTGAAATAGTCATAAACGCCTTCCAGATCGCTGCCGGCGCTTGCCGGTGCTGCGATCGGAGCGATGTCGATGATGGTCTGGAACGCCGGCGTCTGGTCAGGCGCAATGCCGTTGTCGGTGAGCAAAGCGGCCCAGCGGTCGGTGGTGTTGGAACGCAGATAGTCTTGCGCCTGAGTCAGCGAGTAATCCGGGGGGAAGTGCAGCAGTTCGACACTTTTGCGGTTTTCCAGGGCCATGCCCAGCGGCAGGAACAGGTACCAGCTATAAGCCCATTTGCCATCGGCGTTGAGTTTGCTGGCGCCGTGGTAGGCCAGATCCCCGGCGTCCAGCAGTGCTGTCAGCGGTTTGTCATAGCCCTTGGGCACACCGGTGATTTCGGCGTAGAGCTGGTCGTTATCGGTTTTCACCAAAACCTTGGCATCGGTATAGCCGTCGCGTTGCACGCTCTGACTCAGATAATGGGCGACCGTCTGTTCCAGCGACCAGTTGCGATAGCAGATCACGCTGCAGTTGTTGGGATAGGCGAAGAGGCGGGTGACGCGTTCGGTGCTGCCCAGTTTCAGGTCGACATCAGCGTGGGCGACCGCGCTCAGCGTGAGCGCGGTGACGGCCCATGTTACGGGGGCAAGTTCTGCGATGTTGAACATGCTCAGATCCTTTTCAGCGTGGTTCCCGCGGAGCGGGGGCGCCTCATAGTGGATCAGCCGTGTTGCACAGAGAAGCCGTCATTCGCAGATTTTTACGTGCCCCGGCAGAACGCCTCCTCAGGCTTGAAAATGCAGGGCGTTGGTCAAATCGCCCAGCGGTTGCTGGCCGCGGGCGCGCATCGCCTCATCACGTTGCCTGAGGCCAGTGAGGGTCTCAAGCTGGAACACATGGGTGATCAACCGCAGGATCGACGCTGTGTCGTAGATTGTGTGATCCACCGTGCCCTGGCGCGCAAACGGTGACACGACCAATGCCGGCACGCGCGAACCCGGTCCCCAGCGGTCACCTTTGGGCGGCGCGACGTGATCCCACCAACCGCCGTTTTCATCGACGGTGACGACCACCACCATGTTTTTCCACTGCGGACTTTCTCGCAGTACTTTCAGGGCGCGGACGATATGCCGGTCACCGGAGGCGACGTCGGCATAACCGGCGTGCATGTTCAGGTTGCCCTGAGGTTTGTAGAAGGTCACGGCGGGCAGCTTGCCGGCCTCGGCGTCGGCGAAGAATTTGTTAGTCGTCGACTCGTCGCCCAAGCCGGCATCGCGCAGGCGTTTGCTGCGCTCGACAGGATTCTGCGGGCCTTGCTGCTGGAAGTAGTTGAGGGGTTGGTGGTGGTACTGGAAGTTCGGAATCTTCGGAATGCCGCCGGAATCCTTGTACTGATCCAGCGTTGCCTGCCAGGCGCCGGCGTACCAGGCCCAGTCGACGTTCTTCTTCGACAGCTTGTCGCCGATGTGCTCGTGGGTTTGCGGCACTAACACGTTGGGCAGATCGGGTTTGGAGTACGCCGGACGCTCCGGGTCACGAATCCAAGTTGGCCAATAGGGCGGGGCGAGGGTGTTGACCGCGAAACCGTCCGGCGTCAGTGCGCTCGGGCCGAACTGCGGGGGGCCGGTCATGGCGCTGGCGGGTGATTGCTCCAGCGGTTTGAGCCGTGGATCGGCCGGGTCGTCGCTTTGCAGCGCAGCGATTTGGCTCTTGGCTATCGAATTGGCAGCGTCCGGATAGAACGGTGCGGTGGCGCTGATCAGATACTGGTGGTTAAGGAACGAGCCACCAAAGGCGCCCTGGAAGAAGTTGTCGCACAGCACGAACTCCTTTGCGACGTCCCACAGCCGCAGGGAATAACGGCTTTGTGTGTAATGACCCATGGTCAAACCGCCGGCATCGGCCCACGCGACAAAACCGTCGTTCTTGCCACCGTTGATCTGCATCTGGTTTTGATAGAACACATGCCACAAGTCACGGGTCACCAGACCGAACGGCAAGTCTTCACCGTTCGGGCCTTTGAGGGCGAAAGGTGCGTTGGGCAGGTTTTCCTGAAACTGCGTGGCGTTGGGATAGGTCACGCCATCGAGGGTTTGCGGGCCGATCTGCAACACACCGCCCCAGGCTGGCGGCAGGGTTTGCAGCAGGCTGCCGTCGCGGTCGCGCTGTTGATAGTCAGCAGGCTTGAGCGCTGACAGCGGCTTTTCGACACCGGGGAAATCACCGAACAGGTTATTGAAGCTGCGATTTTCGGCGTAGATCACCACCACGGTTTTCACCTGATCACGCAGAGCCTTGTCCAGTTCGGTGGGGGACAGTAGGCGCTCGGCCGGTTTACCCGATTGATCGCCAGCGTTACTGCAGCCGCCCAGCGTAGCGCCAACGCCAAGTACCGCGACGCCACCGAGAAAGCGGCGGCGACTGGTGTCGGTTGGGGTATCGGATTCTGCTGAGGAGGGGTCTTTGCTGTCTGTATCGTCGTTCATGTCGCGCCCGTTTTTGCTTAAATGTTTCAGTATGTTTCGGGCGGACGCTAACAAGGGAGTGTGACGCAGGGATGACAGATTTGAATGCGCCGAGAATGAAGTGTGGGAGCCAACCTGCTGGCGATAGCGGTGTATCAGTCAGAATTGAAGATGACTGACACACGGCATTCGCCAGCAGGCTGGCTCCCACAAGTGTTCTATGTCTTCAGGTAGATACCTTTACGGCATCACCGGCGGCGTGTACGCCAATGTCGTCCCCAGCGCCCACAGCAACAGCAGCACCAGCGGCGTGTGCACCAGCAACTGCACGAACGAGAAACCGATCAGGTCCCGCGCCTTCAAACCGAGCACGCCCAGCAGTGGCAGCATGTAGAACGGGTTGATCAGGTTCGGCAGTGCTTCGGCGGCGTTATAGATCTGCACCGCCCAGCCCAGGTGGTATTGCAGATCGTTGGCAACTTGCATCACGTACGGCGCTTCAATGATCCACTTGCCGCCGCCGGACGGGATGAAGAAACCGAGGATCGCCGAGTACACCCCCATCAACAGCGCATAAGTGTCGTGCGAGGCGATGCTGACGAAGAAGGTCGAGATGTGGTGCGCCAGGGTTTGCGCATCAGCGCCTTTGACCGTGGTCATCAGCGCGGCAATCGAGCCGTACAGCGGGAACTGGATCAGTACGCCCGTGGTGGTCGGCACCGCACGCGCCACCGCATCGAGGAAGCTGCGCGGGCGCCAGTGCAGCAGCGCGCCGAGCATGATGAACAGAAAGTTGTAGGTGTTCAGCCCGGAAATCGCGGTGATCGCCGGTTTGGTCGAGAACTCATGGAACAGCCAACCCGCCGCCAGCAACACCAGCAAGATGATCAGTAGCGGACTGTGCTCCAGCCATTCGCCCGGCCGGGTGCGCGGTTGCAGCGGCGGCAGGTTGAAGGCCGGGTCGATGCCGCAGGCATTGGCGTCGCGCGCCGAGTTCGGGCCTGGCGCAGTGGCGTAGGCGATGATGATCGAAACCACGATCAACGCCAGCAGCATCACGCCGGACTGCCAGAGGAAAATCGTTTCGGTGAACGGAATCACCCCGGTGATCGACAGGATCGACGGCGGCAGGCTGGCGGGGTTGGCCTGCAACTGTGCGGCCGACGACGACAAGCCCAGCGCCCACACCGCGCCAAGACCCAGATAGGCAGCGGCTCCGGCGGCGCGGTAATCCATTTTCAGATCGGTGCGGCGGGCGAGGGCGCGCACCAGCAAACCGCCGAACACCAGCGACAGGCCCCAGTTGAGCAGCGACGCCACCATCGAGATCAACGCGACCCAGGCCGCGGCGGAGCGGCCGTTTTTCGGGATGCGCGCCAGGCGATCAATGAGTTTAACGGCGGGCGGCGAACTGGCGACCACGTAGCCGCCGATCACCACGAAAGCCATCTGCATGGTAAATGGAATCAGGCTCCAGAACCCGTCACCGAACGCCATCGCGGCAGCGGTGGGTTTGGCACCCATGGCCAACGTGGCCAACGCGACAATAATCACGGCCAACGCGGCAAATACCCAGGAATCGGGAAACCAGCGTTCGGCAAAGCTTGAACAGCGCAAGGCAAAGCGCGCAGAGCGGCTATCTTCGATATCAACGGCCACGGGAGTACCTCGGATTTTTATGGTTATTTTGGGTCTGCAGAGCGATCAGTGCTTTGGGTGGGAGCGGGCTTGCTCGCGAATGCGGTGGGTCAGTCGGCACTTGTTTGGCTGACACACCGCATTCGCGAGCAAGCCCGCTCCCACAGGTTTTTCACTAGGCTGCGGACAGGCATAAACAGTAAATCAACCGCCATCGTTTTGTGAGCAGCTTTTGCCAAACCATGACTATGGTCTAACGGGTTGTTCATCCGCCCATTTGCGTAGACCATGGGCGCCTTGGTTTTTTGCCTGCCAGAGTTCTTTGCCATGACTGCCCACACCACGGCCAAACCTGCGCCGTTCAGCCGCTCCGACTACAAGACCCTCGGCCTTGCGGCCCTTGGCGGGGCGCTGGAGATCTACGATTTCATCATCTTCGTGTTCTTCGCCCTGACCCTCAGCCAGTTGTTCTTCCCGCCGGAAATGCCCGAGTGGCTGCGTCTGCTGCAAAGCTTCGGGATCTTCGTCACCGGCTACCTGGCGCGGCCGCTGGGCGGGATCCTCATGGCGCATTTCGCCGACAAACTCGGGCGCAAGAAAGTCTTCAGCCTGAGCATCCTGATGATGGCGCTGCCGTGCCTGCTGATCGGGATCATGCCGACTTATGCGCAGATCGGTTATTTCGCGCCGCTGCTGTTGCTGGCGCTGCGCATCCTGCAAGGCGCGGCGGTCGGCGGTGAAGTGCCGAGCGCCTGGGTGTTCGTCGCCGAACACGCGCCGACCGGCCATCGTGGTTATGCGCTGGGCTTTTTGCAGGCCGGGCTGACCTTCGGCTATCTGATCGGCGCCCTGACCGCGACTTTCCTGGCGCAAGCCTTCACCCCGGCGCAAATCCTCGATTACGCCTGGCGCTATCCGTTCCTGCTCGGTGGCGTGTTCGGCGTGATCGGTGTCTACCTGCGCCGCTGGTTGAGCGAAACCCCGGTATTCATGGCGATGGAAGCGCAGCGCGAGGCGCGGGTCGAACTGCCGCTGCGCACTGTATTGCGCGAACACCGGCTGGCGATGCTGCCGGCCATGCTGCTGACCTGCGTGCTGACCTCGGCGGTGGTGGTGTTCGTGGTCATCACCCCGACCATGATGCAGAAAACCTTCGGCATGACCGCCGGCCACACCTTTGCCCTGAGCGCTTTGGGCATCGTTTTCCTCAACATCGGCTGCGTGCTCGCCGGTCTGCTGGTTGATCGCATTGGCGCCTGGCGTACCGTCATGCTCTATAGCCTGCTGCTGCCGCTGGGTATCGCCGTGCTCTACGGTTGCTTGATCATGGGTGGCGATTGGGTCGGTCTGGCCTACGCCGTGGCCGGTCTGGCGTGTGGTGTTGTCGGTGCGGTGCCATCGGTGATGGTCGGTTTGTTCCCGGCGCGCATTCGCGTGTCAGGCATTTCCTTCACCTACAACATTGCCTACGCCGCGTGGGCGAGTATCACGCCGTTGTTGCTGATCGGTCTGATGCCGTGGAGCCCATGGATCTGCGTGATGTTCTGCGCGGTGATGGGCGCGGTAGGCGTCCTCAGTGCGGCGTATTTCGGCACACGAATGCCGCGTACGGGACAGTGTCAGGTGGCCGGGACTGCTTGAGCGGATATACCCGAACTATTTTTGACTGATGAGTCTCAAGCGCTCTTCAGAAACGCTTTTCAAGGCCGATGGTTAAGCTGTATTCCCGCTTTTCTACCTGCCATCGGTACTTTCCCATGTTCAACAAACGCTTGAAGCAAGAGCTGGCCGCTCTTCGTGAAGAACTCTCCAGCCTTCTGCAAGTCAAGGAAAGCCTGGAAAGCGAGATGCTGGTGCTGACCCTTGACCCCGACGGACGGATTCAATCGGTCAACCAGAACTTCCTCAACGAGATGCTCTACAAGAGCCAGGACCTGATGGGCCGGGCGCTTGAAGACATCGTCCCGGTCCATGTGAAGTCCGACGAATTTCACCGTCGCTTCAAGAACGCCATGACCCGAGGCGAGCATTTCGCCGGTGCCGTGCGCCTGTTGCGCGGCAATGGTGAAGAGGCCTGGCTGCGTTCGATCGCGCAGCCTGTGCGTTCTTCGGACGGACGGATCAAGAATATCTCGATCTTCTCCAGTGATTTGACCCGCACCATCGAAGCGTCCCGCGAGCACGAAAACCTGATCGGCGCCTTGGTGCGCTCGACCGCCGTGATCGAATTCGACCTCAACGGCAACGTGCTCAACGCCAACGAGCGCTTCCTCAGTGGCATGGGTTACAGCCTGGCGCAGATCAAGGGCAAACATCACCGCATGTTCTGCACGCCTGATGAGTACAACAGCGCCGAGTACCAGAACTTCTGGCGCCGCTTGAACAATGGCGAGTTTGTGGCCGAGCGTTTCAAGCGCGTCGACAGCCATGGTCGTACGGTCTGGCTGGAGGCGTCCTACAACCCGGTGATCGATGCCAACAACAAACTGTACAAAGTGGTGAAGTTCGCCACGGTGATCACCGATCAGGTCAACCGCGAACAAGCCGTTGCCGATGCGGCCAGCATTGCCTACAGCACCTCGCAACAAACTGACAGCACTGCGCAGCGTGGCACCACCGTGGTGACCGAAGCGGTCAACGTGATGCGTGACTTGTCGCGGCACATGCAGACAGCCAGCGAAGGCATCGAAGCATTGAACGAACAATCGCAAGTGATCGGCTCCATCGTCAAAACCATCAGCGGGATTGCCGAACAGACCAACCTGCTGGCGCTCAACGCCGCCATTGAAGCGGCTCGCGCGGGCGAGCAGGGGCGCGGCTTTGCTGTGGTGGCCGATGAAGTGCGACAACTGGCTTCACGTACCAGCCAGGCGACCGAGGAAATCGTCGGCGTGGTGCGGCAGAACCAAGACATGGCGCGCAACGCGGTCGCACTGATGACCGACGGCAAACTTCAGGCCGAACAAGGGCTGGCGCTCGCGGCGGAGGCGGGCACGGTGATCGTCGAGATTCAGGACGGCGCGCAGAAAGTGGTGGATGCGGTCGGCCAGTTCGCCAATCAACTGTCCCACTGATTTGCACGCCTATCCCTGTAAGAGCTGTCGAGTGAAACGAGGCTGCGATCTTTTGATTTTGGTTTAAGGATCAAGGTCAAAATCAAAAGGTCGCAGCGTGCCGCAGCTCCTACAGGGTTTCTTCGCCAGCAGTTCTTTTTGTGGTCTGGCGCTACAATCGGCTCCTTTTTCCCCGGAGCAGATGCCCATGAGCGATTCCCACCGCCGCCCGGTTCCCCTAAACAAAGCCTACCGCCTGCTCAACCACGGCCCGACCGTTCTGGTCAGCGCTGCCCATGATGGCCAGCGCAACATCATGGCCGCTGCGTGGGCGATGCCGCTGGATTTCGAGCCGCCGAAAGTCGCCGTGGTACTCGACAAATCCACCTGGACGCGGCAACTGCTAGAAGCGTCCGGCACCTTCGTACTCAATGTGCCATGCGTCAATCAGGCCGACATCGTGCAAACCGTCGGCAACACGTCCGGTCTGGAAATCACTCAAAACCAGCGGCAGGACAAGTTCCAGGCGTATGGCTTGCAGACCTTCAGCGGTGAACAAGTCGAAGCGCCGCTGCTCGACGGATGTGTTGCCTGGCTGGAATGTCGTTTGCTGCCCGAGCCGCGCAATCACGAGCAATACGACCTGTTCCTCGCCGAAGTCATCGCCGCTCACGCCGATGAACGTGTGTTCAGTGACGGGCGCTGGCATTTCGAGGGGCATGATGGTTTGCGCACGCTGCACCACGTGGCGGGCGGGCATTTCCTGACGATTGGTGACGCGGTGGATGGCAAGACGCTGGCGCTTTGAATGGCGGTTGATGGCAAACTATTGCCGAATGTTGCAAGGTAGGGGCATTGTCGAACCCATCAGGCACGTACCCCATGGACCTTTCCCTTTCGAGTTATCTCGCTCCGTTGCTGTCGCTGGCGTTGTTGTGGACGGTTGCGGTGGTCACGCCCGGCCCGAACTTCTTCAACATCGCTCAACTCGCAGTTAGCCGCTCCCGCCGCCATGGCGTGTTAGCGGCGCTCGGCGTTGCCAGCGGAACGGTGTTGTGGGGACTGGCGGGCGGTCTGGGCATCCAGTCATTGTTCAGCGCGGCACCGGCGCTTTACCTGAGCTTCAAGATCGCCGGCGGCTGTTACCTGATCTATCTCGGGCTCAAGCAATTCAAACGCAAGGCGCCCATTGCCCCCGGCGCTTCAGATTCATCGGAGCAAACATTGCTTGGCGCTTACGCGCGGGGCTTGCTGGGCAACATGACCAACCCCAAGTCGGCGCTGTTTGTCGCCACCATCTTCGCCACCGCAATGCCGGTCCACATACCGCCGTTGCTGCTGGCGCTGGCGGTGATGAGCATGGCCACGTTGTCGTTCAGTTGGTATTGCAGCGTGGCGCTGTTCTTCGCCAGTCGGCGGATTGCTGGTGTTTACGAGCGCTCACGTAAATGGCTGGATCGGTTGGCGGGCGGTTGTTATCTGCTGTTTGGTGCGCATTTGGTGGCTAGTCGCTGATTCGTGATCGCCAGGAAAAAACTCGATCTCAGAGCATAAAAAAGGCCTACCTCCCGGTAAGCCTTTTCCATTTACTGCGTAGCCCTCAATCCCCCAACGCTTCCCCTTCACGTCGAGGATCCGCGCCACCGGCCAGCGACGCATTCCCCTGCGTATCCTTGACCCGCACGATGGCCTGGGTGCCGCTGGTCATGTCGATTTCATTCACCGTGTGACCTTTGTCCTTCAACGCCTGAACAAGCGCCGGGCTGAACTGGCCTTGTTCCAGTTCGGTCGGGCCGTTGCGGCTGCCGAAGTTGGGCAGGCTGATGGCGCTTTGCGGGTCGAGGTTCCAGTCGAGCAGGCCGACGGTGGTTTTGGCCACGTATTCGATGATCTGCGAGCCGCCCGGTGAGCCGACGCTGGCAAGGAATTCGCCGCTGTGGCGATCGAAGATCAGCGTTGGCGCCATCGACGAGCGCGGGCGTTTTAAGGGCTCGACGCGGTTGGCGACTTTCTGCCCGTTCTCTTCGGGGATGAACGAGAAGTCGGTCATCTGGTTGTTCAGCAAGAAGCCCTGAACCATCAGGTGTGAGCCAAACGCCGCTTCGATGGTGGTGGTCATCGACACGGCGCCGCCGAGGTCATCCACCGCCACCACTTGCGAGGTGGAGATGCGCAGCGGCGAGCGATCCGGCGCGTAGGCCACCTGCACACCCGGCGGCGTGCCCGGTTTGGCGCTGCCCATGCTGCGTTCGCCGATCAGGCTGGCGCGGCTGGCCAGATAACCCGGATCGACCAGGCCTTTGACCGGTACGGGCACGAAGTCGGTGTCGGCGACGTATTGCGCGCGGTCGGCGTAGGCCAGGCGTTCGGCTTCGGCGATCAGGTGCACGGCCTGCGGATCCGGTTCGATGCCGGCCGGTTTGTCAGTCTTGTGGGGTTTTAGCGGGGTCAGCGAAAGGCGCGGGTCGCGGGTTTCCAGTGCCTGCAAGGTGCCAAGAATCTGCGCCACGGCAATCCCGCCCGACGACGGTGGCGGCATGCCGCAGACCTGCCAGCGCTTGTAGTCGGTGCACAGCGGCGCGCGCTCCTTGGCCTGATAGCGTTGCAGATCGTTCAACGACAGGCTGCCGGGGTTGGCGTGGCCCTGAACCTTGGCGACGATCTCTTCGGCAATCGGGCCTTTGTACAACGCATCGGCGCCTTCGTTGGCGATGCGTTTGAGCACCGCAGCCAGCGCCGGGTTTTGCAGGTGGGTGCCGACGGCTTTGACGCTGCCATCGTGGTTGAGGAAGTACGCGGCCATGTCCGGCGACTTACGAATGACCGGGTCTGACGCCAGCAGCGAATACAGACGAGGAGAGATCGCAAAGCCTTGTTCGGCCAGTTTGATCGCCGGCTCGAACAGCTTCGCCCACGGCAGGCGACCGTGTTGTTTATGCGCCATCTCCAGCGCACGCAACACGCCCGGTGTGCCAACCGACCGGCCGCCAATCTGCGCCTGCGGGAACGGCATCGGTTTACCGTCGGCTTGCAGGAACAGCTTCTCGGTGGCACCGGCCGGTGCGGTTTCGCGACCGTCGTAGGTGCGCACCTGTTTGCCGTCCCACAGCACGATCATCGCGCCGCCACCGATCCCGGAAGACTGCGGCTCAACCAGCGTCAGCACCGCTTGCATGGCAATCGCCGCATCAATCGCCGAACCGCCCTGACGCAACATCTCGCGACCGGCTTCAGCGGCCAGCGGATTCGCCGCGGCGGCCATGTGTTTGCTGGCGTGGCGGGTTTGCAGGTCGGTGCGGTAACCGGAGGCGGCTTCCGGCGCCAACGGCAGGGTCGAGGAGGGTGGCGCGTTGCACGCGGTGAGGGTCAGGGCGCTGATGATCAGCGTCAGGGCAGGCAGGCGCAAGCGGCTCAAGGGCAAGGCTGAAAACACGCGGGCTCTCCGTCTGTGGGATAAAAGTCTGAGGGACTTTATCGACCGACTGTGTAGGACGCAATCCGCTGATATGTTTCTCCTTCATGCCTTGGCGAGTTTTCTGTAGGGTCGGTGGCAATTGATTGACTACGAACATCCCCTTGTAGGAGTGAGCCTGCTCGCGATAGCGCTGGACCAGTCAGCATTGATGCTGAATGTAATTGCGCGATCGCGAGCAGGCTCACTCCTACAGTTCAAAGGCATAAAAATCACAAGAGGCCAAGAATGCACAGCGAGTTCCCCACCGAATCCAGCTACCGCGATCAACGCGAACGGTTTCTGGTCGCCGCCAATGCCGCTGGCGCCACGCTCATTTCGTACGCGCATCCGCGTTGCGGGCCATTCGGCGAACCCTTGAGCACTGACGTCGCCATACTTGGCAATCCGCAAGCCAAACGTCGGCTGGTGGCGCTGAGCGGTACGCACGGAGTGGAGGGTTATTACGGCTCCGACTGTCAGATCGACTGGCTGAAAACCTTCGTGACGGGTTCGCTGCCCAAGGATGTTGCCGTGGTGATGGTTCACCTGATCAATCCCTGGGGCACGGCGTGGTTGCGGCGGGTCAACGAAGACAACATCGACCTCAATCGCAATCACCTGAATTTCACCTCGCCGCTACCGGATAACCGCGCTTACACCGCACTGCATGAAATCTACGCCTGCCGCGACCTGAACGGCCCCGAGCGACAACGTGCCGATGCCTTGCTGGCTGCGCAGATTGATGAGCATGGTTGGCCGGCGGTGATGTCGATCGTCGAGGGCGGTCAGCACAGCCATCCCGATGGATTGTTTTACGGTGGCCGCGCGGCGAGCTGGTCGAATCGCACGTTGCATCAAATCATCGAAGCGCATCTGGCTGGCGCTGAAACGCTGATGTGCTTCGACCTGCACACTGGCGCTGGCGAGTACGGCCACCCAATGTTGCTCACCATCACCCAAGCGCCTTACCCGGCACTCGCGCAGGCCCAGACGATCTACGGCCCATGGCTCTACACCTTGCACACCGGCGCCGACACCCTGAGCGAAACCGGTGTGGCGGCGACGGCTACCGGTTACACCTCGCAGGCGTTGCTTAATGCTTTACCGAACGTGCAGTTGATGCCGTTCGTGATCGAGTGCGGGACGTATCCGGGGGCGAATGTGCATCGGCATTTACGCGATGACCATTGGCTGCATCTGCATGGCGATCCGCTGGATGCGACGGGGCGGGTGATCAAGTTGAATTTGCTGGAGCAGTTTTATCCAGCGGATCCGGATTGGCGGGCGATGGTGGGGTTGCGGACTCGGCAGATTTGGGGGAAGGGGTTGGCGGCACTGTCGGCAGAGAACCCCGAATAGGTCAGGCAGAGTCCTGTGGCGAGGGTTGTCTCAAGGTATAAAAAGCGCTTATTGCTTAAATCCGGGCAGTCCATTCGCGGCACGCCACTTCTTCAAGGTTTCGTTGATGCCTTCTGCAGAATCATCGGTATCCACTGGCGGATAGAAAATCAAATCGGATCCTTCGGGATGTCCGCAAATAGAATTGAAGTGAAAGACGAGTCTGCTTTCTTCCTCCTCGGTTTCATCGTTTCCCATGATGCGCTCAAGCAGTTCAATGAACTCTTGTTCTGTGTAATCCGAAAGGCTTTGTCCAGTAACCATTTCTATCTTCCCTGTGAACATTTGCATCTTGCTTCGGGGGCATTAGAGGCCGGGTGCTTATTGCTTGAAGCCCGGAAGTCCATTCGCGGCTCGCCACTTTTTCACGGTTTCGATGATTGCTTCGTTGGAGTTGTCGGCCCCATCTTCTGGGTAGTAGATCAAATCAGTTCCATCTGGATGTTCCGTGATGCTGCAAAAGTGATCTAACATCGGGTCAAGCACTTCGTCAGAAGCATTTTTATTGGCTGTTCGAATCTCCTGCATAAAACGCAGAAATTCTGCCTCGGTGTTCTCCGAAATACTGTTTTTGGTAAAAGGAGAGATCATATTTTGCGTTCGGTACCTATTGCTTGAAACCAGGCAGTTCGTTGGCTGCACGCCATGCTGCAACTGTACGAGCTATACCAGCGGACGATGTGTCAGCTCCGGGTTCTGGATAGTAAATAAGGTCCATCCCGCTTGGATGTCCAACAATCGAGTTGAAGTGCCGCACTAAAACATCTGCACGCTCATCAGTGGGCGCCTTATCTTCTTTTCTAATCTCATCCACGAATTCAACGAAGTCTTGTTCGGTGTAGTCCGAAAAGCTGCGTTTGATGAATGGATCGTTCATGCTGTTCCCTATTCTTGGTGTATTTCGACGTGATTTTTAGGCGTGTGGATCCGCAGGTTATCAACGTTATATACCTCGCCGCCTTCGGATATCAATTCCACGTGGTGAATCTCGTGAGAGATCCTCTTGCCCGCAGCATCCATCAAGCGAGCTCGCGGTGCCTTTCCGTTGCGCATACGTTCCAAGCTGTCATCGCTAAACTGCCCGGCTACCGCACCATCTCTCGAGACCGTGGTCCAGAAGGCTCGTCTGAATGAATCAAAAGTAGAGTATTCGCGCCCTCTCAGTGAGTCGGCAATAGTGGTTGGGATCGGTGCGCCAGATCCCGTCCGGGCATGTTCCAACCAGACGCCGGATACATCCTCCCCAACCCCCGTCACCGTACCCGGCGTCAGTCTGGCCGGCCTCGAAAACACCACATACAGCGACTTCAGCCCCGTGTCCGCCGGGAACACCAGAATACAATCCTCGGCAGTAATGTCCTCGCCGGGCAGGCCTTCTATCTGGGTATCTGTGTTCTCGGGAATCGGATGAACAAGGATCGTGTTCAGTTGCTCGCCGTGTTCGGGATAGACCAGCGGCGGCATAGATCCTAGGGGCCCGCGCTGCGGCGTCCACAAAATGGTAATGCCGTTGAGCTTGGCCTCCATCGCAGTCTTGTCGCTGTTCCACTCGACGTTGACAGTACGCACCGAGTCATCGCCCGAAGCGCCGGAGTGGATGCCGTAAACCTGCATGACCCCTTCGGCATCATGCCGAAACTGGAAGCGCACACGAGTGGGCGCGCGGTTCATGCGGCGCAGTTGCTCATCGGTATGCAGCGTGCCGTCACCCATGCGGGTCGGCAGCATCCCGAGGACGAACACGCTGGCCGGCCCGGCAGCGCCGCGAATTGCCCAGTTGAGGCGCTGTTGCAGAATCCCGCCGCCCGCCAAACGCCCCAAGGCCAGATCGGCGCCTATCGCTGTCGCGACAGCGGTGCTGGCAGAGGGCAAGAGCATGGCGCCGGCGACCATGACCTTGCCGAAGTTGCTGGCGGGTTCGGGTGCCGTACCGGCGTCCGTTCGGCACCAGTTATCCACAGTGCAGGACTTGGCGAATACCTGATCTTCGCGGGGCTTGGGCGTTGGCCATTCATCCTTTTCGACGTATACCGGCTCCGGAGGGGGAGGCGGATTCCAAGCGGCCCACGAACCGTTCCATCTCGGACGTTTCCAAGGCCAATCTTTACCGAAAAGAGATTTGAATCGAGCCATGCCAACTCTCTGTATGGCTTTGAATCGAGCCAGGGAAGCTTGTCGGTCAATGGGGAATTCGGGCAAACCGATGGGGTGAGTTTCAGGCGCGAGATTTTACGAAAAATCCAATTCGTACCTGAGTCGAGCCCGTTTCCTACGGCGCTTTCTCGGTCTGTTGATTGAGGAATGATTTAGGTGAACCAGCGGTGTTTTACGCTTGTAGTCTTTCGGTTTGGATGGAGGGCGGTCTGCATTTCTCCTACAGACTTTTCAGGTCGACAACTTACGCACCGTTGCCTGAGGATGTTTTCTGTTGTTTTTCCAGGATGGATTTCAGATGAAAAGGATGAGTCCGTTGCCATTCAACTCTATTTTCAGTCGGCCATTGTCATGAGCATTTCCAATGAGGATCGCGATTTTCTGGTGGCGATGGGCAGTCGCATTGCTCACTTACGCACAGTGCACGAGATTACACAGACGCGGTTTGCACGGGCTTTAGGTCTTTCCCGGCAAACCTTTCAGGGCTACGAGGAGGGCACGCGCAGCATGCCGGTCACGACGCTGGTGAAGATGGCATTTGCGCTTCGCGTGCCTGTTGAAGACCTGCTCGGGGTTCCCTCGTACAAGGAGACGCCCAGACGCAGCTTGACCTCGACGTGGTATCGACGACTGCAGTCCATCAATGAGCTTTCGAAGGTTCAACAGAAGGTTATTGCGCAGATGCTCGACGCCCTGATCGCACAGGCAGCGACCAAAACAAGCGACGAAGAGGGGGATGCTTTGAAGTAGCAGATCACCGAGACTTTTCTCGAGGCATAAAAAAACGGCCTACCTTTCGGTAAGCCGTTTTTAGTACTTGGTGGCTACACAGGGACTTGAACCCCGGACCCCAGCATTATGAATGCTATGCTCTAACCAACTGAGCTATGTAGCCAAGTGGCGCGCATTATTCCCCTGAAATGGAAAAGCGTCAAGCGTAAATTTAAAATATTTCTTCTTATTTTCAACCGCTTATCCCCCAGCCCGGGAAATCCGGGCCGGGCAGGGCGTCAACGTAGCTGGAATCTCGCGGTATTGGCGCTCAACGCATGGCTGCCCTGGCTCAGGGTGTCCGCCGCCAGATTCACCGCCCGCGCACCTTCAAGCAAACGCACTGCGGCCTGATCGACCTGCTGGATATTGCCGCTGACCTCATCGGCGGTGCTCGCTTGCTCTTCCACCGCCGTGGCGATCTGCGCGAGGGTGTCGGTGACGCTCTGCACGGCGCAGGCAATTTCTCCCAGGCGTTCACCGAGACCGGTGACCGACTCGGCATCGGTTTGCGCCTGGCCGCAAGCGGCTTCCATCAAGCTCACGGCCTCGTTGACCGTAGCGCGCAAGCTGTCGACCGTGCTGGCGATCTGCGCGGTGGACGACTGCGTGCGTTGTGACAGGCTGCGCACTTCGTCAGCGACCACGGCAAAGCCGCGACCTTGTTCACCCGCGCGAGCAGCCTCGATGGCCGCGTTGAGCGCCAGCAGGTTGGTCTGTTCGGCAACACCGCGAATGGTGTCGACCACCAATTGAATCTGCTGACCTTGTTCACTGACCCGACCCAACGCCGCAGCCGTTTCATTCAAACGCTGATTGAGCTGCTGAATACTCGCCGTGGTGCGCTGGCTGTCACGGCTGCTGTCAGCCGCGATGCGCCGGGTGTGCTGGGCGCTGCCGGACGCCTGCTCGCAACTCTGCGCCACGCCTTGCGAGGTCGCGGCCAATTGCGTGGCAGCAGCGGCGATCTGGCTGATCTGTAACTGCTGCGCCTCGACTTCGCTGAGGGCGCCGCTTGAGTGTTCGTTGAGGCTGCGCACGGCGTTGCTCAATTGCGAAGTCTCGTGATCGACACCGAGCATACTGCTGCGCAGTTGCACCACGGCAACGTTGAGCGCAGTGCTGATCGCCGCAAGCTCATCACGCCCCACCACCGGCACCTGCAGGCTCAGGTTGCCATCGCGCAGGGCTTCGGCGAGCAGGGTGATGCCGCTGGCACTGCGGCGGATTGAAGCTTGCAGGCAGATGAACAGATACAGCGCCGCGAGCAGCAGACAGCCGAATATCGCCGCGACGAGGATGAACTGGCGGATCGCCGAGCCGTGGTAGGCATCGAGACGCTGATCCAGCGATACCAATGACTGTTGGCGCAGGGCGGCGAGGTCGGTCAGCAAGGCGTCGAGGCTGCGCTCAAAGTCGTCCGGTTTGAGGTTGATGCTGCCGCCGAACACGCCGTCATCCAGCACCTTCAGACCGCTGTCGAGGTGTTTGAGGCTGTCGTGGTATTGGCTGGCCCAGCTCTGCTGATCTTTCGGCAGGCGTGCTTCCAGCAGCGTGGCGGTTTTGACCAGTTGTTCGCGAGCGTCGCCGATACGGCTGCGCAGGTCGCGCAATTGCAAACGGCTTTGCAGGGTGAACTGGCCGGAGACGACCGATGCCTGGCCGACTGCAGCGAGGCGTCCGACCCGTTCGATGAGATCCGGCGCGTGCTGCGTGGAAATTTGTGTCAGCAGATAGGTTTCCAGCCACGGTGCGAGGGTCAGGCGATTGTCCATGACGATCTGCTCGCGCAACGCTTGCAGGGCGCTGAGGGCGTTGGTGAAACGGTCGTAACCGTCCGGCCACCAACCGACGCTGCTCAGGCTTTTCGAATCCAGACCATTGAGTGCGGTTTGCAGCGCTTGATAACGGGTGAGGGTTTCGCCTTGCGCTCCTTCATTTTTCAGAGCGTTGCCCAAGTCTGTGGTGGCTTGCAGAGCAGCCGGTTGTACTGCATCGAACGCGCCCATGGCGGCGAGAGTGGCCGGTGTCGGTTGGCGATTGGTTTCGGTGGCGCGCCAACGGGCGGCGCGGTCGCGTTGGGCCGCGAGCAGGTTGTCCAGCGCATCGAGGCTGAGCAACTGGCGCACGCCAGCGCGTTCGCCGGAAATCAGATTGAGCTTGTCGCGATAGTCCTGGCCGATCATCAACAGGCTGCCAGCCAACGGCAGAATGAACAGCAGAAACAACAACTGGAATTTACCTGCGAAGCCAAACCGCCCCAGCAATTTGATCCCCGGTGAAAGGAAAGCCTGCATGCCCCATGACTCCTCTGGACACCACGCACCATCGGCGTGCATCGCGGTCTGACGACGTTGACGTTGTGCCCTGCTAAAAGGCCTCGAAAGTTCACTCTCGCCCGCTCTGTAGGCCGGCTCTGTAGCGAAACTTCCCATTGTCGGTCGCCTTTGTAAGGCGCCCGCGTTCAAGGGGAGAAGCAGGCAAGATTCAGACCATGGCGTTGCGCTATCACCTATATGCCAGATATCAGATTTCCCCCCTGTAGGAGCTGCCGAAGGCTGCGATCTTTTGGTCTGTTTTTTAGAAGCAAGATCAACAGATCGCAGCCTGCGGCAGCGCCTACAGGATTCGGTCAGTTTAATAGTTAGCTGGCTAAGGGGATGGCGCTGGCGCACCGAAAAATGGCACATTGACGCACCTGCCTGCGGGCACCCATCTGCTGTCCGGAAACTTCCATGGCTATCAGCAACGTTCAGACCGCCGCTGCTTCGGCGCCCGCGGCTCCCCAAAGCAGTCCACTGGTGATGCGTATCATCGGCGCGGTGGCGCTGGCGCATTTGATCAACGACCTGATCCAGTCGGTGCTGCCGTCGATCTACCCGATGCTCAAGGCCAATTACGGCCTGACCTTTACTCAGGTCGGCCTGATCACTTTGACCTTTCAACTGACTGCCTCGTTGTTGCAGCCGTGGGTCGGTTATCACACCGATCGGCATCCGAAGCCGTGGCTATTGCCGGCCGGTTCGATCTGCACGCTGATTGGCATCGTGATGATGTCGATAGTCGGCAGTTTTCCATTGATTCTGCTGGCGGCGGCGCTGATCGGTATCGGCTCCTCGACGTTTCACCCGGAGGCGTCGCGGATTGCGCGGCTGGCCTCCGGGGGACGTTTCGGTCTGGCGCAATCGACCTTCCAGGTGGGTGGTAACGCCGGTTCCGCATTTGGTCCGTTGCTGGCGGCAGCGATCATCATTCCGTTCGGTCAGGGCAATGTGGCGTGGTTCGGTTTGTTCGCGGTATTTGCGCTGTTCGTGCTGTACCGCATCAGTCGCTGGTACGCCCATCACTTGAACCTGTTCAAGCTCAAGGCAGGCCAGGCGGCGACTCACGGGCTGTCGAAGGGCAGGGTGACCAGTGCGCTGGTGGTGCTCGGTTTGCTGGTGTTTTCCAAGTATTTCTACATGGCCAGTCTCACGAGCTATTTCACGTTCTACCTGATCGAGAAGTTCGATTTGTCGGTGGCCAGCTCGCAGTTGCACTTGTTCCTGTTTCTTGGCGCGGTGGCGGCGGGGACCTTCTTCGGTGGGCCGATTGGCGACAAGATCGGACGTAAGGCAGTGATCTGGTTTTCGATCCTCGGCGTGGCGCCGTTTACGCTGCTCATGCCCCATGTCGATCTGTTCTGGACGACCGTCCTCAGCGTGGTGATCGGCTTCATCCTTGCTTCGGCATTCTCGGCGATCGTTGTGTACGCTCAAGAGCTGGTACCGGGCAATGTCGGGATGATCGCCGGGGTGTTCTTTGGTCTGATGTTTGGTTTCGGCGGGATTGGCGCGGCGTTGCTCGGGCATCTGGCGGATGTACACGGGATTGAGTACGTGTATTTCCTTTGCTCGTTCCTGCCACTATTTGGCGTACTGGCGATTTTCCTGCCACGCACCAAAAAGACCTGACGCCACACAAATCCAACTGTGGGAGCGGGCTTGCTCGCGAATGCGATGTATCAGCTATAGATGTACTGACTGACTGACTGACACGACGCCTTCGCGAGCAAGCCCGCTCCCACAGGGGAATTGCGTACAGCCATAAATTTCAGGCACAAAAAAGCCGCGTATCAAACGCGGCTTTTTCTTGAGCGGTGTTGCTTAGACGTTGAAGCGGAAGTGCATCACGTCGCCGTCTTTAACGATGTAGTCCTTGCCTTCCAGGCGCCATTTACCGGCTTCTTTGGTGCCGGCTTCGCCCTTGTACTGGATGAAGTCGTTGTAGGCGATGACTTCGGCGCGGATGAAGCCTTTCTCGAAGTCGGTGTGGATCACGCCGGCAGCCTGAGGTGCGGTGGCGCCGACTTTGACGGTCCAGGCGCGGACTTCTTCAACACCGGCGGTGAAGTAGGTCTGCAGGTGCAGCATTTCGTAGCCGGCGCGGATCACGCGGTTCAGGCCAGGCTCTTCCAGGCCCAGGGCCTCGAGGAACATGTCTTTCTCTTCGCCGTCATCCAGCTCGGCGATTTCTGCTTCGATCTTGTTGCAGACCGGAACAACTATGGCGCCTTCTTCTTCGGCGATGGCGCGAACCACGTCCAGGTGCGGGTTGTTCTCGAAACCGTCTTCAGCGACGTTGGCGATGTACATGACCGGTTTGGTGGTCAGCAGGTGGAAGCCCTTGATCACTGCCTTTTCGTCAGTGCTCATGTTCTTCATCAGGCTGCGTGCCGGCTTGGCTTCGGTGAAGTGCGCGATCAGTTGCTCCAGCAGAGCCTTCTGAACCACAGCGTCCTTGTCACCGCCCTTGGCGTTACGCGCGACTTTCTGCAGTTGCTTCTCGCAGCTGTCGAGGTCGGCGAAGATCAGTTCCAGGTCGATGATTTCGATGTCGCGTTTCGGGTCGACGCTGTTGGAAACGTGGATCACGTTTTCGTCTTCGAAGCAGCGTACGACGTGAGCGATGGCGTCGGTTTCACGGATGTTGGCCAAGAACTTGTTGCCCAGGCCTTCACCTTTCGAGGCGCCGGCTACCAGGCCTGCGATGTCGACGAACTCCATGGTGGTCGGCAGGATGCGCTTCGGATTGACGATGGCCGCCAAGGCTTCCAGACGCGGATCCGGCATCGGCACGATGCCGCTATTCGGCTCGATGGTGCAGAAGGGGAAGTTCTCGGCCGCGATCCCGGATTTGGTCAGGGCGTTGAACAGGGTGGACTTGCCGACGTTAGGCAGGCCGACGATGCCGCAATTGAATCCCATGGTGTTTCCCCTCGGTAAAGAGTCAGGCCTTCTGGCTGTGCAGGTTTTTCATCGCACGGTTCCATTCACCGGCGAGGATATCCGGCAGCACGCCGAGGGCAAAATCGATGCTGGCATCGAGTTTTTCCTGTTCGGCGCGTGGCGCACGACCCAGGACGAAATTTGAAACCATACTGGCGACGCCCGGGTGGCCGATGCCAAGCCGCAGGCGGTAGAACGTATTCTGATTGCCCAGTTGCGCGATGATGTCGCGCAACCCGTTGTGACCGCCATGGCCGCCGCCCTGCTTGAGCTTGGCGACGCCCGGAGGCAGATCGAGTTCGTCGTGCGCCACCAGGATTTCTTCAGGCTTGATGCGGAAGAAACCGGCGAGTGCCGCCACGGCCTGGCCGCTGCGGTTCATGTAGGTGGTGGGAATCAGCAGACGAACATCCTGACCCTGATGCGAATAGCGCCCGGTCAGGCCGAAATATTTGCGATCGGCCACAAGACTCACATTCTGTGCGTGGGCGATGCGCTCAACAAAAAGGGCCCCTGCGTTATGCCGGGTCTGTTCGTATTCAGCGCCTGGATTTCCCAGGCCAACGATCAGTTTGATGGCAGTCACGATAGGGGCCCTTCCTTGGAGTGGTGGATAACATCGCCGCGATCCGGGAAGGCGGCGAAAGTGGACGAAAATTGCTCATTTACCATGAATGTAAACTCCGCGTTCTCGCCCGCTTTCTCGCTACGTTCCAGTCCGCGATGTTACTTGCTCACTCAGGCATGACAGAGTGAATTAATCTGCTGCGCCTTCTTCAGCTTCTGGAGCAACGCGTGGAGCGTGTACGTTTGCAACAGCTTTGTCGTCACCGTGAGCCAGTGCAACGAACTCAACGCCTTTAGGGGCTTTGAGGTCGGACAGGTGAACGATTGCGCCGATTTCCAGAGCCGACAGGTCGACTTCGATGAACTCAGGCAGATCTTTCGGCAGGCAAGTTACTTCGATTTCGTTCAGGACGTGCGAGATCTCGCCGCCTTTCTTGATCGGAGCTTCTTCACCAACAAAGTGCACAGGCACGATAGCGGTCAGTTTCTGGCCGGCTACGACGCGTACGAAGTCAGCGTGCATAACGTGACCCTTGGACGGGTGACGTTGCAGAGCTTTGATGATGACGTTCTGCTTTTTGCCGCCAACGTTCAGTTCGATAACGTGGCTGTAGGCAGCATCGTTTTCGAGCAGTTTGGCAACTTCTTTGGCCAGCATGCTGATGGATTCAGGGGCTTTTTCGCCACCGTAAACAACAGCTGGAACCAGAGCGGCGAGACGACGCAGGCGGCGGCTCGCACCTTTCCCCAGGTCGGAACGCACTTCAGCATTCAGAGTAAAATCGTTCATTTTGTATCTCCAAAATAGCCATGACCGGAGTGGCGTTTGCGACCAGCGCCAAACACGGTATGGGCAAAAAAGCCCCGCCCCGACAGGAATGCCGGGGCGGGGCGCTTTTCGTCAACGAGACATCTCGAGAAGGGCAGGGCCCTTAACGGAACATCGCGCTGATCGATTCTTCGTTGCTGATGCGGCGAACCGCTTCGGCAACAACCGGTGCGATATCCAGTTGACGGATACGTGCACAGGCTTGTGCGGCAGCGGACAGCGGGATGGTGTTAGTCACCACCAGCTCGTCCAGCACGGAATTTTCGATATTCTCGATGGCCCGACCCGACAGCACAGGGTGTGTGCAGTAGGCAAAGACCTTGGCTGCGCCATGCTCTTTCAGGGCCTTGGCCGCGTGGCACAGAGTGCCGGCGGTATCGACCATGTCATCGACCAGAATGCAGGTACGCCCTTCGACATCACCGATGATATGCATCACTTCAGAGTGATTGGCTTTCTCACGGCGTTTGTCGATGATCCCGAGATCCACGCCCAGCGACTTGGCAACAGCACGTGCACGCACGACGCCACCAATGTCCGGGGACACGATCATCAGGTTTTCGAAGCGCTGATCTTCAATGTCATCCACCAGAACCGGGGAGCCGTAGATGTTATCTACCGGAATATCGAAGAAACCCTGAATCTGGTCAGCATGCAGATCAACCGTGAGAACACGGTCGATGCCGACTACGGTAAGCATGTCAGCGACGACTTTCGCGCTGATAGCCACACGTGCGGAACGCGGACGGCGATCCTGACGGGCATAACCAAAATAAGGAATAACAGCAGTGATACGAGTAGCCGAGGAGCGGCGGAAGGCATCAGCCATCACTACCAGTTCCATCAGGTTATCGTTGGTCGGAGCGCAAGTCGGCTGAATAATGAAAACGTCTTTACCGCGAACGTTTTCATTGATCTCGGCAGTAATTTCGCCGTCGGAAAACTTGCCGACAGAGATGTCACCGAGAGGGATATGCAGCTGACGTACAACACGCCGAGCCAGATCGGGGTTAGCGTTCCCCGTAAAGACCATCATCTTGGACACGCGCAGTACCTAGAGGCTGAGGGTAACCTGGATGAGTATAGAAAATGGCAGGGGCGGCTGGATTCGAACCAACGCATGGCAGGATCAAAACCTGCTGCCTTACCGCTTGGCGACGCCCCTGTATCTGTTGCATCAAGTGCCGAGCACTTGGTTCCTTTAGAGCAGACTTTGCAGCTTGCGATGCAACATCGAAATGTTGCTTCCTTTTGCTACAAACCCTGTAAGGGTCTCTGTCAGAAGGGCCGAGACTTTATCAGCTTCAGCTTTGCTTGGGAAGCCCCCAAACACACAACTTCCAGTTCCGGTGAGCTTTGCTTCGGTAAATTTACCTAACAAATCCAATGCGTTACGTACTTCTGGATAACGCCTTGCAACCACCGGCAAGCAGTCATTTCGACTGTTTCCCTCGGGAACGGGGCGCACTTTAATGGGCGGCGTGTTACGTGTCAACAAAGGATCGGAAAAAATTTCTGCCGTACTTACAGAGACTTGCGGCACGAGCACCAGATACCACGGTTCTTCAGGGTCGACCGGGGTGAGTTTTTCGCCCACGCCCTCGGCAAACGCCGCGTGGCCACGGACGAAAACCGGCACGTCGGCCCCCAGCGAAAGGCCCAGTGCGGCCAGGCGATCTTCATCCCAGCCCAACTGCCACAAATGATTCAGGCCGAGCAAAGTCGTCGCCGCGTTCGAACTGCCGCCACCAATTCCGCCGCCCATGGGCAGGACTTTATCAATCCAGATATCGATGCCGAGCGTGCAACCGGACTGTTGCTGGAGCATTTTTGCTGCACGCACGATCAGGTTGCTGTCATGCGGCACGCCGGCGAACTCGGTGTGCAGTTGAATCACACCGTCATCACGCACGGCAAAAGTGATTTCATCGCCGTAATCGACAAACTGAAACAGCGTCTGCAACTCGTGATAACCGTCTTCACGGCGACCGAGAATGTGCAGCATCAGGTTGAGTTTGGCCGGCGACGGCAGGGTCAGGCGTGCAGCGGTCATGGGTTACTGCCCCAACTTGCGCGGTTGCCAGGTCTTGATCACCAGCGTCACGTCCAGGTCAGTGCCATGCAGCTTGATGCGCTCGGGCAACCAGTAACCATTTTGTTCGGTGTAGGCGGTGTACTCGACTTTCCAGCCATCCTGTTCAAGGTTGGCCAGGCGGCTGTCGGCATCCAGGCTCAAACGGCTTTTGCTGTCCGGTGCCGGCAGGCCACGGACCCACCAGGCGAGGTTCGAAACCGGCAGTTTCCAGCCAAGCTGTTCTTCGAGCAGCGCTTCCGGCGACTGCGATTCGTAGCGGCCCTGATTGGCCACTTCCAGCGACACCTTGCCCGGACGCCCGGTCAGGCGTGCCGCGCCACGGCCCAGCGGACCCGACAGACGAATGTCGTAATAGTCCTGACGTTGCAGCCAGAACAACGTGCCGCTACCGGAATCTTTCGGGGCTCGGATGCCGATCTTGCCGTCAATCTGCCAGCCATCGAGGCCGGTCAGTTGCTGTTTGTTCGCGGCCCATTGAGCGGGGCTGCCGTGGCCCTCGACCGATTCACGAGCGCCGAAGCCCGCGCAACCGGCGAGCAGGGCGATGAAGCTGAAAACAATAACGTGGCGCAAAAACATGAGTTAAAGAGTCTCTGATCCGGTCAGGCGCTTGATGGTGCTGCGCAGAATGGTGCTGTCGGGCTGATCCTTGAGGAATTTGCCCCAGATTTGTTTGGC
This sequence comes from Pseudomonas sp. Irchel 3E19, assembly GCF_900187585.1. Classification (NCBI taxonomy): domain Bacteria; kingdom Pseudomonadati; phylum Pseudomonadota; class Gammaproteobacteria; order Pseudomonadales; family Pseudomonadaceae; genus Pseudomonas; species Pseudomonas sp. Irchel 3E19. The sequence continues at coordinate 27,737 of NZ_FYDT01000038.1, read as the reverse complement.
TTCGCGCTGGTTGCCCTTGGTCCACAACACTTCGCCCAAATGTGCGGCGACTTCGTGGTCCGGGAAACGCTCCAGCGCCTGACGCAGATATTTTTCGGCGTCGTCCAGATTGCCCATGCGATAGTTCACCCAGCCAAGGCTGTCGAGTACCGCCGGGTCTTCCGGATTGATCTTGTGTGCCTGCTCGATGAGTGCCCTGGCTTCAGCGTAGCGGGTCGTACGGTCAGACAGGGTGTAGCCCAAAGCGTTCAGCGCCATGGCGTTGTCCGGATCACGCTTGATGATCAGGCGCAGGTCTTTTTCCATCTGCGCCAGGTCATTGCGTTTTTCCGCCAGCATGGCCCGGGTGTACAGCAGGTTCAGATCGTCCGGGTATTGCAGCAAGGCTTGCTGCAAGACTTTCCAGGCCTTGTCGTCCTGTTTGTTGGCCGACAGGGTTTCCGATTCGATGAGGTACAACTGGACCGCGTAATCCGGTTGTTCGTCACGCTCGGTTGCCAGTTTGCTTTGTGCTTCGGCGGTCTTGCCGTTGTTCATCAGAATATCGGCCTGACGTAATTGCGCAGGCAGATAATCATTACCGGGGCCGACCTGGGCATATTCGATCAACGCGCCCTGCGGGTCGTTACGCTCTTCAGCGATGCGACCGAGGTTCAGGTGCGCCGAATCGACATGGCTTTCGCGGGCGATCAGGTCTTCCAGATAACCTTTGGCCTCATCCCAGGCCTTGGCTTCCAGGCAGACCAGAGCCAGCGAGTAACGCAGTTCATCGTCTTCCGGGTATTGCTGAACGAGGCTGGAGAACTCGGCCTTGGCGTCGTCCATCCGGTCCTGTTCAACCAGCATGCGCGCGTAAGTCAGGCGCAGGCGCTTGTCGTCCGGGTATTTTTTGATGTTCTTTTTCAGCAGCGGCAAGGCTTCGTCGCCACGGCTCAACAGTTGAAGCAGGCGTGCACGCAGCAGGATCGGAGCGATTTCGCCGTCATCCGGCGGATTGTCTTCGAGCAGGGCCAGGGCGGCTTTGTTGTCGCCATCCTGTTGCAAGAGCAGGGCTTTGCCGAAAATCAGCTGGCTGTTGTTCGGGTGACGCTGCAGCAGACGGTCGAAACTTTTCATCAGGCCGTTGCGGGTTTCCTGATCGGTATCGGCCGCCGACAGTGCGAGGAAGTCGAAATGGGTATCGCCCTTGCCTTGCAGGACTTTCTCCATATAGACCATCGAGTCGTCGTAACGCCCGGCACGTGCCAGTTGCACGGCGGCGGCGCGTTGCGCTTCGAGGTCGTCCGGGGCGTTTTTCGCCCAGATCAGCGCGGTATCGAGGGCCGGTTGATCGGCGCCCAGGTACTCGGCGATACGGAATGCACGCTCGGAGACGCCCGGATCCTGAGTGTTGATGGCCTGGGTCACGTAGTTGTCCAGGGCAATGTCGAAACGATTGCGCTGGCCGGCGAGTTCGGCGCTCAGCAGGCTGAACACGGTTTCTTCGCTGAACGAGCTGTAAACCTTTGGCTTTTCAGGCGCGGGCGTGGTGTCTTCGACCGACGGCGTACCGTCCGGCGCAACGGGGGCCAGGGCCTGGCAGCCGCTGAGGAAGACAAAAGCAAGGAGCAACGCGGAGGATCTATTCATATAGGAAGAGGACGACTAACCTGCGGTCGGATCATCATGACACAAGCCTTCGGCCAAACATAACCGAGTCTCAATTGTGCCCATTATAGGGGCGGACAATTGGGACAATAGTCAGCGGTAGTTGTTCTGAATCTGGCGAAGGTGGACAATTGCCGGCTTCACGTCACCATCAGCGACCTTGAATGGCCTTCCTTGCACTCGGTATTAACCACAAGACTGCTTCTGTAGACGTCCGCGAGCGCGTGGCCTTTACCCCTGAGCAATTGGTTGAGGCCTTGCAGCAGCTCTGCCGACTGACCGACAGCCGCGAAGCTGCGATCCTCTCCACCTGCAATCGCAGTGAGCTTTATATAGAACAGGATCAGCTTTCGGCCGATATCGTGCTGCGCTGGCTGGCCGACTATCACCATTTAAGCCTCGATGAGCTGCGCGCGAGTGCTTATGTGCATGAAGATGATGCGGCAGTTCGTCACATGATGCGCGTCGCCTCCGGGCTCGACTCGCTGGTACTGGGCGAACCGCAGATTCTCGGCCAGATGAAATCGGCCTACGCTGTGGCCCGCGAAGCCGGCACCATCGGCCCGCTGCTGGGGCGACTGTTTCAGGCAACGTTCAATGCCGCCAAGCAGGTGCGAACCGACACCGCCATCGGTGAAAACCCGGTGTCCGTGGCGTTTGCGGCGGTCAGCCTGGCGAAACAGATTTTCAGTGATTTGCAACGCAGCCAGGCCTTGCTGATCGGCGCCGGCGAGACCATCACCCTGGTCGCCCGCCATCTGCATGAGCTGGGGGTCAAGCGCATCGTCGTCGCCAACCGCACGCTGGAGCGCGCCAGTTTGTTGGCCGAGCAGTTCGGCGCCCACGCGGTGCTGCTCTCGGACATTCCGGCAGAGCTGGTGCGCAGCGATATCGTCATCAGTTCGACCGCCAGTCAGTTACCGATTCTCGGCAAGGGCGCGGTCGAGAGTGCGCTGAAGCTGCGCAAGCACAAGCCGATCTTCATGGTCGACATCGCCGTTCCCCGGGACATCGAACCGGAAGTCGGCGAGTTGGACGACGTTTACCTGTATAGCGTCGACGATCTCCACGAAGTGGTCGCCGAAAACCTCAAGAGCCGCCAAGGCGCGGCGCAAGCGGCCGAAGAGATGGTCTCGGTCGGCGCCGACGATTTTATGGTGCGCCTGCGCGAACTGGCGGCAGTCGACGTGCTCAAGGCCTATCGTCAACAGAGCGAACGCCTGCGCGACGAAGAGCTGCAAAAAGCCCTGCGTCTGCTGGCTAACGGCGGCAACGCCGAAGATGTGCTCGGCCAATTGGCCCGTGGCCTGACCAATAAACTCTTGCATGCGCCCAGCGTGCAATTGAAAAAGCTTTCTGCCGAAGGCCGCCTCGATGCGCTGGCCATGGCCCAGGAACTCTTTGCCCTCGAGGGCTCACCGGATAGCTTTTCGGATAAAAAACCGTAATGAAAGCGTCACTGCTCAATAAGCTGGATGTTCTCCAGGACCGTTTCGAGGAACTGACCGCGTTGCTCGGCGACGGCGAAGTCATTTCCGATCAGGCCAAATTTCGCGCTTATTCCAAGGAATACGCTGAACTTGAGCCGGTCGTAAACGCCTATAAAAAGCTGCTCAGCGTACAAGGTGATCTTGAAGGCGCGCAGGCGCTGCTCAAGGACAACGACCCGGACATGCGTGAAATGGCCGTGGAAGAAGTCCGCGAAGCCAAGGAATTGCTGGTCACGCTGGAATCCGATCTGCAACGCATGTTACTGCCCAAGGATCCCAACGACGGGCGCAACGTCTTTCTCGAAATTCGCGCCGGCACCGGTGGCGACGAGGCGGCGATCTTCTCTGGCGACCTGTTCCGCATGTACTCGCGTTACGCCGAACGCCGTGGCTGGCGTGTGGAGATCCTCTCGGAAAACGAAGGTGAACACGGCGGCTATAAAGAAGTCATCGCGCGCATTGAAGGTGACAACGTTTACGGCAAGCTGAAATTCGAATCCGGCGCGCACCGCGTACAGCGTGTGCCCGCCACCGAATCCCAAGGCCGTATCCATACCTCGGCCTGCACCGTGGCGGTATTGCCGGAGCCGGACGAGCGCGAAGCCATCGAGATCAACCCGGCGGATTTGCGCGTCGACACGTTCCGCTCCTCCGGAGCCGGCGGTCAGCACGTCAACACCACCGACTCGGCGATCCGCATCACGCACATACCGACCGGCACCGTCGTCGAGTGTCAGGAAGAGCGCTCCCAGCACAAGAACCGTGCCCGGGCGATGGCGTGGCTGTCGGCCAAGCTCAACGATCAGCAAACCGCCGCGGCGGCCAATGCAATCGCCAGCGAGCGTAAATTGCTCGTCGGTTCCGGTGATCGTTCCGAGCGCATTCGCACCTATAACTATGCTCAAGGCCGGGTCACCGACCATCGCGTCAACCTGACCCTGTACTCGCTCGATGAAATTCTCGCCGGCGGCGTGGAGGCGGTGATCGAGCCGTTGCTGGCCGAATACCAGGCTGACCAACTCGCTGCGATAGGTGAATAAATGACCATCATTGCCAGCCTGTTGCGCGCCGCCGAACTGCCGGACTCGCCCACCGCGCGTCTGGACGCCGAACTGCTTCTGGCGGCGGCGCTGGGTAAGTCGCGCAGTTTTCTCCACACCTGGCCCGAGCGCATTGTGCCAACGGAAGCCGCGCAGACCTTTGTTGCCTACCTGCAACGTCGTCGTGGCGGCGAGCCAGTGGCTTACATTCTTGGTCAGCAAGGTTTCTGGAAACTTGATCTGGAAGTCGCGCCGCATACGCTGATCCCGCGCCCCGACACTGAACTGCTGGTGGAAGCAGCGTTGGAGTTATTGCCCGCGACCCCGGCCAAAGTCCTCGACCTCGGTACTGGTAGCGGCGCGATTGCCCTGGCTCTGGCCAGTGAGCGTCCGGCGTGGCAGGTTACTGCGGTGGATCGCATTCTGGAAGCCGTGGCCCTGGCCGAGCGCAATCGCCAGCGCCTGAGCCTGAACAACGCCATCGTGCTGAGCAGCCATTGGTTCAGCGCCCTTGAAGGCCAGCGTTTTGAGCTGATCATCAGCAACCCGCCGTACATCGCGTCCGCCGATCCGCATCTGGTCGAAGGCGATGTGCGCTTCGAACCGGCCAGTGCGCTGGTGGCCGGTGAGGATGGGCTCGACGATCTGCGTCTGATCGTCACCCAGGCGCCGGATCATCTGGACGCCGGTGGCTGGCTGATGCTCGAACACGGCTATGATCAAGCCGAAGCCGTGCGCGATCTGTTGATCACTCGTGGTTTCGAAGAAGTCCACAGCCGCACCGATCTGGGCGGCCATCAACGCATCAGCCTGGGGCGCCTGCCGTGCTGAATGATCAGGAGTTGCTGCGCTACAGCCGGCAGATTCTGCTGCAACACATCGACATCGATGGGCAATTGAAGCTCAAGGAAAGCCGCGTGCTGATCGTCGGTCTCGGCGGTCTGGGTGCGCCGGTTGCCTTGTATCTGGCGGCGGCAGGTGTCGGCGAACTGCATCTGGCGGATTTCGACACGGTCGATCTGACCAACCTGCAACGCCAGATCATTCATGACACCGACAGCGTCGGCATGAGCAAGGTCGACTCGGCGCTCAAGCGTCTGGGGGCGATCAATCCCGAGATCAACCTGGTCGCTCATCGTCAGGCGCTGGATGAGGATTCCCTTGCCGCCGTTGTGGCGGCGGTGGATCTGGTGCTCGATTGTTCCGATAATTTTTCCACCCGCGAAGCGGTCAACGCCGCGTGTGTGGCTGCGCGTAAACCGTTGGTCAGCGGTGCGGCGATTCGCCTGGAAGGGCAGCTCTCCGTCTTCGATCCGCGTCGCGCCGAGAGCCCGTGCTACCACTGTCTGTACGGCCACGGCAGCGAAGCCGAACTGACCTGCAGCGAGGCCGGCGTGATCGGGCCGCTGGTGGGGCTGGTCGGCAGTCTGCAGGCGCTTGAGGCGTTGAAAGTCTTGGTCGGCTTCGGTGAGCCGCTGGTTGGCCGTTTGCTGTTGATCGATGCCTTGGGCTCGCGTTTCCGCGAGTTGCGAGTCAAGCGTGATCCAGGTTGCAGTGTCTGTGGGGCGCACCATGCGTGAGGCGCCGGTCGGCGTGTTCGATTCCGGTGTCGGCGGCTTGTCGGTATTGGCGGAAATCCAGCGCTTGCTGCCCAATGAGTCACTGCTGTATTTCGCCGATTGCGGGCACATTCCTTATGGTGAGAAAACTCCGGAATTCATCCGCCAGCGTTGCAGCGTGATGGCCGGTTTTTTCCGCGAGCAGGGCGCCAAGGCTTTGGTGGTCGCCTGCAATACCGCGACGGTAGCGGCTGCTGCCGATCTGCGCCGTGACTTTCCCGACTGGCCGATCGTTGGCATGGAGCCAGCGGTGAAACCGGCGGCCGCAGCAACTCGCAGTGGTGTGGTCGGCGTACTGGCCACCACTGGCACCTTGCAAAGTGCCAAGTTCGCCGCTTTGCTCGACCGCTTTGCCAATGATGTGCGCGTGATTACTCAACCGTGTCCGGGTCTGGTCGAGTTGATCGAAAGTGGCGATCTGCACAGCGCCGAGTTGCGCCAGTTGCTGCAAAGCTATGTCGATCCGCTGCTGGCCAAGGGTTGCGACACCATTATTCTCGGCTGCACGCACTATCCCTTTCTCAAGCCGATGCTCAAGTCGATGATCCCCGCGGACATCAGCCTGATCGATACCGGCGCCGCTGTGGCGCGGCAACTTCAGCGCTTATTGGTCGAGCGCAATCTGCTCGCCGAGGGGCCAAGTCAAGCGACGAAATTCTGGACCAGCGCCGATCCGGGTCATTTCAGAAAAGTCCTTCCTGTGCTGTGGCATTCGTCTGGCAGCGTAAAACCCTTCGATTTGTAAAAATAATGTGAAACAAACATGGAAATCGGCTGAACTTCTGTTCGAGCGCAGATTTCTATAGCGTTGAATCACCTTAAAAACCAAACGATCGTTCCGGAAAGGGAAGTTTCAAAGTGAAGCGACTATTCTGCTTGGCCGCGATTGCGGCCGCACTGATGGGGCAAAGCATTACTGCACAAGCTGCCGGCGTTGAATTCGCCGTCGGTGCTACCAGCGATTCGACCATGACTTATCGCCTGGGGATGAATTTTGACTGGGACAAGAGCTGGCTACAGAGTGACGTCGGTCGCCTGACCGGTTACTGGAGTGGCGCCTATACCTACTGGGAAGGTGACAAGACGTCCAGCAACAACAGCCTGTCGTTCTCGCCTGTATTCGTTTACGAGTTTGCCGGTCAGTCGGTCAAACCGTATATCGAGGCGGGGATTGGTGTAGCGGCGTTCTCCAACACCCAATACGAATCGAACAATCTCGGCGGCTCCTTCCAGTTCGAAGACCGTATCGGGTTTGGTCTGCGTTTCAATGGCGGGCATGAAGTCGGGATTCGTGCGACGCACTATTCCAACGCCGGCCTGGCCAGCGACAACGACGGTGTAGAAAGCTACGCGCTGCATTACACGATGCCACTGTAAGCACAGATTTAACTGCTTGCAGAAAACCTTGTGGGAGCGGGCTTGCTCGCGAATAGGGTGTATCAGTCGACAGGTGAGTTGATTGACCCACCGCTTTCGCGAGCAAGCCCGCTCCCACATTTGGTTTTTTGGGGGGGGGGCGGGATCAGCGGTATACCGTGGCGATACCCTGGCGCTCTTCGATGCACTCGGGTGAGCCCATCTCGAACTCGCGACAAATCAGCGGACGCTTCTCATAGATCGTGCACATCATCGTGTCGCGATCCAGTGCCGCACACCAGCCGTCGTCCAGACGCAGCATCACTTCGCCGCCCCACTCATCGGTATCGATAAAGCGATCAGGCACGCCGGTGTCGGTGATCAGCATCACTTCGAGCTGGCAGCAGCACGCTGCGCAAGTCGAACAGGTGACCGCCGGTTCGGTGATTTGCTGGTGGGGAATGGTTTTCATGGCCGGCAGTGTAAGGCAGAGCTCGTCGAGTGTGTGAAAGCTCTGACGGACGCTCAGTGGCTCAGGCGTCGCGCCATGCTGTGTAACAACGGAAACAGCAGTGCCCAAAGCAGGCCGATGCCGATCAGGGTCGGTAATTCGCCGTAGGGAAATTGCACCCCGGCCAGTCGTCCGCCGCCGTAGTACGACAATGCGCCGCCGACAGCGCCCAGTGCGGTGGCCAGCCACCATGGCCGTGCAGTCCACGCAAGGCAGTGACGCAGGGTCGTGGCGAGCAAGGCCCAGAGCAGCATCAGCCACAGCGGAATCAATGGTGACTGATCCTGGAACTCAAACACGCCAAGACCACGCAAAACGCTGTCCACCGCCGTACCGACCAGCACCACGCAGAGAATCAAGCGACCTTCAGCCGCCCAACTGCTGATCCAGCGCAGATGAATCACCAGCACCGCCAGCGCCAGCAGCAGCCACAAACTGTTGCCGCCGAGCACACAGACCAGCCAGCCGATCTGGAACAACACGGCATTAGCGATCCGCTCAAGCATCGAAGCGGCCGAGCAGCGGCGCGGGCATGGCGGCCGGTTTGGCCAGCAACAACTGCGCGGTGCCGATGGTGCGTTCGAGGAAGCCGCCCTCGCAGTAGCACAGGTAAAACTCCCACAGCCTGAGGAAATAATCGTCGTAGCCCAGCTCGCTCAAGCGACTATGGGCGCGGCGAAAATTCTCGTGCCACAGGCGCAGGGTTTTTGCGTAATGCAGGCCGAAGTCTTCCATGTGCAGCAGGTTCATATCGGTGTCGCGGCTGACCACCTCGAGCATCTTCTGCACAGAGGGCAGGGCGCCGCCGGGGAAGATGTAGCGCTGGATGAAATCGACGCTGCGTTTGGCCTGCTCGTAGCGCTGTTCGCGAATGGTGATTGCCTGAATCAACATCAGGCCGTTGCTTTTGAGCAGGTGTGCACATTGTTTGAAGTAGGTCGGCAGGAAGCGATGGCCGACCGCTTCGATCATTTCGATCGACACCAGTTTGTCGTACTCGCCGGTGAGGTCGCGGTAGTCCTTGAGCAACAAGGTGACTTGATCCTGCAAGCCCAGTTGTTCGATGCGTTTTGCGGTGAACGCGTACTGCTCTTTCGACAATGTGGTGGTGGTCACGCGGCAGCCATAATTCTGCGCGGCATAGAGCGCCATGCTGCCCCAACCGGTGCCGATTTCCAGCAGGTGATCCTCAGGCTTGAGCGCGAGCTTCTGGCAGATGCGCTCCAGTTTGTTCAGTTGCGCTTGTTCCAGACTGTCTTCGGCGGTGAGGAACTGCGCCGCCGAATACATCATGGTTGGGTCGAGAAATTGTTCGAACAGATCGTTGCCGAGGTCGTAGTGCGCCGCGATGTTTTTCTGCGAACCCTTGCGCGTATTGCGATTGAGCCGGTGCAAGCCTTGCACCAGCGGCCGGCCGAGACGGGCAAGGCCGCCCTCCATCGCATCGAGTACGTCGAGGTTGCTGACAAACACTCGCACCACGGCGGTCAGGTCGGGCGAACTCCAGTAACCGTGGATGAAGGCCTCGCCAGCACCGATCGAACCGCTGCTGGCGACCATGCCCCAGACCGCCGGATCCTGGATATGGATTTCCCCAAGCAGTGCACTGCCGGGATTGCCGAACAGCAGGTGCTCGCCCTCTTCGACGACCCGCAGATGCCCGTTTCTGAGCTGACCCAGTTGGCGCAACACGCCACGGCGCAGGAGCGAGCCGGTCAGGCCGTTGGTGCTGAACAGATTGGCTTTGGCCGAGACGCTAGAGGATTTCATGGCGGCGCTCCTTGGGAAGCACGGTGGCGGTTTGAAAGCTGCCGTCAGCAGCCTTGTGAGGGAAGATCGGTGCACGCTTGAGCAACAGGCGCAGCGCCTGCCAGTAAATCGCCAGAGCCGTTTTTGCCGTCATCCATGGAAAGCGCCGCAAATAGCGATGCAAGTTGGCGCGGTCGAGTTTTTCGCGTTTCAGGCTGAGGGTGGCATCGAACAGTTTGTGTTCGCCCTGCCAGTCCGCCATGTGCACGCCGAGGCTTTGCGCGGCGGGGCTGAAACTCATGCGGTATTCCAGATCGCGCGGCAGAAATGGCGAAACGTGAAAGGCTTTGGCCACAGCGAAGTGTTGATGGAAGTCGTGCACGTTCGCCGGGGGCCGGGCAGGCAATACGTAGTGATAACGCTCGCGCCACGGCGTGTTGGTCACTTCGCAAAGGATTGCCGCCAGTTGCCCGTCAGCCTCATGACAATAAAAGAAACTCACGGGATTGAATGCCAGGCCCCAACTGCGCGGCTGGGTCAGCAGGCAGATCGAACCTTGTGGTTCATGCCCGATAGCCTCGGCGACCCGCTGGCGTACCGCATCGATAAGACGGACGCCGCGCCCGGTGAAGGCTTTCAGGTAGTCGGTCTCGCGAAACGAGAACGGCGCGAACCGGCTGTGTCCCGCCAATGGCGATAGCCCGAGCACCGTGTCCTGCTCGGCCAGATCCAGATACAGCAGACCGATCCGGTAGCGGAATTCGTGCCGGCGCGGCGAGAAACGCCGATGGCCGATCCAGCCGCTGTAAAGGGCGCTGTTCATAAGGTTTCCCCGAACGCGGCGGCCACGCGCAAACCGCTGACCACGCCGTCTTCGTGAAAACCGTTGGCCCAGTAGGCGCCGCAATAATGGGTGTTCTGCACGCCGTCCAGTTCGGCCCAGCGATTTTGCGCGGCTACGGCAGCGAGGCTGAATTGCGGGTGGGCGTAGGTGTATCTGGCGAGCACCTTCAACGGACTGATGCCGGCACTCTGGTTGAGGCTGACGCAGAAAGTGGTGTCGCTCTCGATCCCTTGCAGGATGTTCATGTCGTAAGTGACGGCCGCGTGGGTAGGGCCGGCACCGCTCAAGCGGTAATTCCAACTGGCCCAGGCGAGTTTGCGTGTCGGCAACAGACGCGTATCGGTGTGCAACACGACTTCGTTGTCGGCGTAGGGCAGGGCGCCGAGAATCGCCCGTTCGGCGTCGCTCGGGGTCGCCAGCAGGTGCAAGGCCTGATCGCTGTGGCAGGCAAACACCACTTTGTCGAAATGCTCGATGCCCGCCGGGCTGTGGATAACTACGCCGTGTGCGTCGCGATCGACCCGGGTCACCGGGCAATTCAGGCGAATCCGGTCCCTGAAAGTGGCGGTCAGTGGTTCGATATAGGCGCTGGAGCCCCCTTCGATAACCTGCCACTGCGGGCGATCACTGACTGACAGCAGCCCGTGATTCTTGAAGAAGCGCACAAAGAACTTCAGCGGAAAATTGAGCATCTCGGCCATCGGCATCGACCAGATCGCCGAGCCCATCGGCACGATGTAATGCAGGATGAAGCGCTCGCCGTAACCGCCGGCCTTGAGGTAGTCATCGAGGGTGGTGTCGTCGGCGATCCGTTGGCCGGCCAGGTCGCGCTGGGCTTCTTTGTTGAAGCGCAGGATGTCGCGCAGCATGCCCCAGAATCCCGGCGAAAACAGATTGCTGCGCTGGGCAAACAGGCTGTTGAGGTTGTTGCCGTTGTACTCCAGGCCAGTGTCCGGATCGGTCACCGAAAAGCTCATCTCGGTCGGTTTGAACGGCACGCCGAGCTGGCCGAGCAGACGAATGAAGTTCGGGTAAGTCCAGTCGTTGAATACGATGAACCCGGTGTCCACCGCGTATTGGCGATCATCGACCGTCACCTGCACGGTGTGGGTGTGGCCACCGATCCAGTCGCTGGCCTCAAACACCGTGACTTCATGTCGGCGATTGAGCAGGTAGGCGCAGGTCAGCCCTGCGATCCCGCTGCCGATAATGGCGATTTTCATGCCGGATCTCGCAGTGGCGGTTGTTTACGCACCATGCGTTTGCCAATCGCCAGTTGCAGGCGCGCAGGCATTTTCGACAAGGGCCACAGCGCCGCAATGAACAACGCCGGGAAAGCGATTTCCAGTGGGCGATCCTTGAGTTTGGCGAAGATGTGCCGGGCGGCTTTATCCACAGGCCAGCTCAGAGGCATCGGGAAATCGTTCCTGGCGGTTAACGGGGTCTCGACAAAACCCGGGCTGACCACGGTGACTTCAATGCCTTCATCCGCCAGATCAATACGCAACGATTCGAACAGATAGCGCAGGCCAGCCTTCGATGCACCATAGGCTTCGGCCCTTGGCAGCGGCATGTAAGTCACCGAACTTGCGACCCCTACCAGATGCGGCGCCGTGCCTTTGCGCAGTAACGGCAGGGCGGCTTCGATGCAGTAAGCGCTGGCGAGCAGATTGGTGCGCACCACGTGTTCGACGATGGAGGAATCGAATTGCCGGGCATCGACATATTCACAGGTGCCGGCGTTGAGGATCACCGTGTCCAGTGAGCCCCAGTCCTCGCTGATCTGCTGGCCGATTTCCCGCACGGTCTGGCTGTTGGTCAGATCACCCGGTACCACCAGCACTTGTCCGGGATAACGTTGCGACAATACTTTGAGCGGGGCGATCTGACGGGAGCTAACGGCCAGATGCGCGCCGGTTTTCAGAATCTCTTCAGCCAGTGCCGCACCGATGCCACTGCTGGCACCGGTCAGCCAATAACGCCGTGGAGGTGTACGACTCATCCCATTCTCCTTTTCAGCCAGGCGATCACCCGGCCCAATACTGGCAAGTGTTCATACAGCAATGCCCCGGCATCGAAATAATCCCGGTGGCGATAAACCTTGTCGCGCCAAAGCAGATGCGAGCAGCCGCCGACGCGGATCTCCCGGCCACTGGCCAAGCGCGGGTGGCGATAACTCATGACCCAGCGCAGGTAGCCTTCACCCTCGCCGATCTGATCGAAACCGTGGAAGTCGAAATGCAGCTCACTGACGTTGGCATAAAGTTCACCAAAGTAACTGCGCAATTGCGCGAGTCCCTGAACTTCATGCAGCGGATCAGTGAAATGAACGTCTTCGCTGTACAGCTCGCCCAGGCGGTGCAGGTTGTCTTTGTTCAACCCGGAAAATTGCCGGGCGAAGCTGCGCAGGAATTCACTCATGATCGACTCCGGCCGGTTGCCGGGACGGCAGATTCTTGAACGCAGTCAGCGCCCGTTCCCGCGAAGCGCTCAGGTTGACGATGGGCTGTGGATAGTCCGCGACGCCGAACAGGCCACCGGCACTGGCCGGGTTATGCACTTCCTTTTTGTTCAGATTGGCCAGCTCAGGCAGCCAGTGCTTGATGAACAGACCTTCGCTGTCGAATTTTTCCGACTGGCTCAGCGGGTTGAAAATGCGGAAGTACGGCGCCGAATCAGTGCCGGTTGACGAACTCCATTGCCAGCCACCGTTGTTCGCCGCCAGATCCCCGTCGATCAGATGGCGCATGAAAAAGCGTTCGCCTTCACGCCAGTCGATCAGCAGGTTCTTGGTCAGGAACATCGCCACCACCATGCGCAGGCGATTGTGCATCCAGCCGGTTTCGAGCAGTTGGCGCATGGCGGCATCGATGATCGGCAGGCCGGTGCGCGCTTCTTGCCACGCGGCGAGTTCGTCCGGCGCGTTGCGCCAGGCCAGCGCTTCGGTCTCTGGACGAAATGCGCGATGGCGCGAGACTCGTGGATAACCCACCAGAATGTGTTTGTAGAATTCGCGCCACAGCAGCTCATTGATCCAGGTGACAGCGCCGACCTTGCCGCTTTCGAATTCACCCTGATTGCTTTGCAACGCGGCGTGCAGACATTGGCGTGGCGAGATCACGCCAGCGGCCAGATACGCCGAAAGCTGACTGGTGCCGGGCTTGGCCGGAAAGTCGCGCTCGTTCTTGTAGTAATCGATTTGTGCGTCGGCAAACGTGTCGAGACGGCGCCTGGCTTGCTGTTCGCCGGCGGGCCAGAGGGCGCGCAGCGATTCGCTCGGAGTGGCAAAACCTTTGACGGATGCCGGAACCGGATCACTGTCGATGGCCTGCGGCGACTGTTTGCCGGGTGCTTTCACCAGCGCCGGCATCGAGCGATGCAGGCGTTCATAGCAGACCTTGCGGAACTGGCTGAACACCTGAAAGTAGGTACCGGTTTTGGTCAGCACCGTGCCAGGCTTGAACAGCAACTGATCAAGGTAGCTGTGAAATTCGATGCCCTCGGCCTGCAATGCCTTGGCCACCGCGGCATCGCGGCGGCTTTCGTGGATGCCATATTCCTCGTTGACGTGCAGCGCTTCGATGTTCAGTTGTCGACAAAGCTTGAGCAGTTCCGTCGGCGCCTGATCCCAATGCGTTGCAGTGCGAATCAACAATGGAATGTTCAGTTGGCCGAGACTTTTGCTCAGTTCGCCGAGATTGCGCAGCCAGAAGTCGACCTTGCACGGGGCGTCGTCGTGTTCCTGCCATTGCTGGGGGCTCAACAGATACACGGCGACCGTCGGGCCGCGGGCAGCGGCGGCCGCGAGGGCGGTGTTGTCATGTTGGCGCAGGTCGCTGCGCAGCCAGATCAATTGCATGTCGGTCTTCACTGAGTTCATTAAATCAGCCCACGCTCGACGAGCACCTGATGCGCCGAAAGCGGATCTTCAGCCAGGTACAAATCAGCCATTTCGGTAGTTCTTACGGACAACTCGGCGTGGTGGATGCACACCGTTGGTCCGGCAATCATTTTTGAGCATTCGACACCCGCCAAAAGTTTCGGCAACTGCCCGACTTGCATGGCTTTGCTGGAATACAGCAGTACGCCACGGGCTTGCAGATGCTCGACCGCCAGTGCCAGTTCTCCGGCCGGCAGCGGCCAGTCAAACACTTGCACCGGGCAATCGGCGCTACTGATCAGCCACGCGCATAGCCACAGATGAGGTTCCAGTGGCAGGTCGGAATGATTGATCAGCAACAGAGGAGCGGCGTGCAATTGACGATTGTTATGGTAGATGCGTGCGCCGAATTTGCTGCGCAACCACGAATAAAAAAACACTCGCTCCATCTGCGCGCCGAACTGGCCCTGCCAACGCTGTTCGAGTTCGGCCAGCAGCGGCATCAGTAATTGCTCGCACAGCGTGCGTGGTGGATAGAGCGCCATGGCTTGATTGACGCTGTCTTCGACGGCGCGTTCGTCAAGCTGGGTGACGGCCGTCAGGAGGATGTGGTGCAACCGTTGCCAGTCGTTTTCCACCGTTTCGCTGAAGGCTTGTGGCGTGTCGAGCAGCGGCTTGACCTGACTGACCGCAACCCCACGGTTGAGCCAGGTGAGGATGGTCAGAATGCGTTGCACATGATCGGCCGAATACAGCCGATGGCCCTTGGGTGTGCGTTGCGGGATGACCAGTCCATAGCGACGTTCCCACGCGCGCAGCGTGATCGCATTGACGCCGGTCTGGCGCGCCACTTCACGAATCGGCAGCCAGCCTTCGTCGAGGGCTTTCTTGAAGTCGGCGCCGAGGTCTTCCTGGGCGCTTGAGTCGGTTTTTTCGTTCATTAGATAGCGTTTCGCAGGCTGAGATTTTCCGGGTGCGGTTGCAGGTAGACCTGCTGCGCAATGTACGGGTCCGGATGGAGGCGAAAGTGATGTTTGAGCAGCGTCAGCGGCACCACCAGCGGCACGATGCCGTGGCGATACTGGCCGATGACGTGCTGCATTTCCTGTTTGTCTTCGGCAGTGATGACCTGCTTCAGGTAACCGCTGATGTGCTGCAAGACATTGCTGTGGGTGCGCCGGGTTGCGCACTTTTTCAACGCCGCCATCAGCTCGCTGAAGTAGCGCGGGCCGAGTTCGGCCGGGTCGGTGTGGCCCATGTTGCCGAGCATGTTGCCCAGCGTTTTGTATTGCACCGGGTTGTGCGCCATCAGCAGGTATTTGTAGCGCGAGTGAAATTCTGTGAGAACGCGCCGGCTCAGGCCTTCGGCAAGCACCTGCTGCCATTCGCTGTAGGCGAGCACGCGGGTAATGAAGTTTTCCCGCAGTACCGGGTCGTTCAAGCGACCGGCTTCTTCCACCGGCAAGTCGGGGTGCCGGGCACAGAAAGCCTGGGCGTAGATGCCACGTCCGCCGCCGTTCACTGGCGCGCCGTTGGCGCCATAGACCTTGACCCGTTCCAGCCCGCAGGACGGCGATTGCTGCATGAAGATGTAGCCGCAGATGTCATTGAGTTCGCCAGCCATTTTCTCGCCGTATTCGGCCAGTGGCGCGGTGACGTTGATCGTCGGGTTGACGGTGCCGATGGCTTCGGGGCTTTCTGTGTCGCCGACCAGACGAATCGGCTCGCGGGGAATCCCCAGGCCGATAGCGACTTCCGGGCAGACCGGGACGAATTCGAAATGTTCTGCGAGCGTGCGGCTGCACAGTCGCGATTCCTTGTGTCCGCCGTTGTAGCGCACCTCGGCGCCCAGCAGGCAGGCGCTGATGGCTATCTTTGGTTTGAGCGCAGAAGGTTCGGACATGAGCACCTCGAATCTATTCCTGTACACAGAGTTATCTCTGTACAACTTTTCTTTAGCATAGATTCAGTGGTGTACAAGTCAAATAATTTGTATAAGTTTTCCTACATGAGCCAGCCGATTTTCCACTGCTCGTTGTTCTGCAGCGTCTGCCAATCGAGCCGCTCGCTACGTTTGGTCAGCACCGCCTGCAACTCAACCTCAAGCACTGTGCCTTCCTCATCGCGGATCAGTTCGGTGACCAGAAAGTGCTTTTCGCGGTTTTTCGGATGGGCTGCTGTCCATTTCGACAGCAGCAGTTTTTGCGGATTTATGCGGTTCATTGCAGATGTTCGTGCAAGCGACGTGCGGCTTCCTGACCGCTGAGCCAAGCGCCCTCGACTCGACCGGACAGGCACCAGTCGCCGCAGGCGTACAGGCCCAGATCGGCATCCGCTAACGTGCCCCATTCGTGGCCGGTTGCCGGACGGGCGTAAAGCCAGCGGTGGGCGAGGCTGAAGGTCGGAGCGGGCATGGCGCTGTGCAGCAGTTCGGCGAAGGCACCGTGCAGTTGCTCGATCACGGCTTCCTTGGGCAGATCGATGTGCTGGCGGCTCCACGCACTGGTGGCGTGCAGCACCCAAGTGTCGAGGGTGTTGTCGCGTCCGGGTTTGCTGCGGTTGCGCGCCAGCCAGTCGAGTGGGCTGTCCTGCACGAAGCAGCCTTCGATAGGCGTATCCAAAGGTGTGTCGAAGGCGAGGGCAACGGCCCAGGTCGGGTCCATTTTCACCCCGGCGGCGGCGCCGGCAAGTTTCGGCGCAGCGGCCAGCAATGCGGTGGCTTGCGGCGCTGGCGTGGCGATCACCACATGGCTGAAGGGGCCGTGGGTGAAGCCTTCAGCGTCTTGCAGGTGCCAGTGTTCTTCGCCGCGAAAGACCTCGGTGATCCGGCAGGCGAAATGCACTTCCAGACCGTCGAGCAAGCCGCGGGTGATCGCGCTCATGCGCGGCGCGCCGACCCAGCGGGTTTGCTCGTCCGGCGACAGGTTCAATTGTCCACCCTGGAAGGTGTAGAGCTGTGGCGTCCACTCGGCAACCCAGCCCTGACTTTGCCAGCGCTGAACCTCGGTGACGAAACGTCGATCGCGCGCCGTAAAATATTGCGCGCCCATGTCCAGCGAACCGGCGTCGCTGCGTTTGCTCGACATGCGACCACCGCTGCCGCGGCTTTTATCGAACAATTGGACGGTGTGCCCGGTCTCTGTCAGAGCCTGAGCGGCCGAGAGTCCGGCGATGCCGGTGCCGATGATTGCGATAGGTACAGTCATAGGGGCCTCGTTTACCTTTCTGTACAGACTACGCCGTGGATAAAACCTGTACAATATTGTTTTTTGGTATAACTTCTAGCGTTCTCGTTCTGACAGCTTGGCCTATGGTTAAACAATAGAGCTTGCCCGTCCGAAAAGATCCCTGCTTATAAAAATAGACTAGTGATCCGGGTAAAACGCCACGCGAGGAAGAAGTCATGCACATATTGCTGACCGGCGGTACTGGTTTGATAGGACGTCAGCTCTGCCGGCATTGGTCGGCGCAGGGCCATCGTTTGACGGTCTGGAGCCGACGCCCGGAAAAAGTCGCAAAAATCTGTGGCGCGCAAGTGCGTGGTATCGCGCGACTGGAAGACTTGGGCGATGAATTCGTTGACGCCATTGTCAATCTTGCGGGCGCGCCGATTGCCGACCGACTCTGGACGCACCGCCGCAAAGCGTTGCTGTGGAGCAGCCGCATCAAGCTCACCGAAACGCTGTTGGCGTGGCTCGAAACCCGAGCGCAAAAGCCGTCTGTGCTGATCTCTGGATCGGCCATTGGCTGGTACGGCGACGGCGGTGAGCGCGAACTGACCGAAGAGTCGCCACCGGTGATCGACGATTTCGCCAGCCAGTTGTGTATCGCCTGGGAAGAAACCGCCCTGCGCGCAGAGTCGCTGGGGATGCGCGTGGTGCTGGTGCGAACAGGGCTGGTGCTGTCGGCCGAGGGCGGCTTTTTGTCGCGGTTGCTGCTGCCGTTCAAGCTTGGGCTGGGCGGGCCTTTGGGCAATGGTCGGCAGTGGATGCCATGGATTCATATCGACGATCAAATCGCCCTGATTGATTTTCTTCTGCACCGCGATCAGGCGAGCGGTCCTTATAATGCCTGCGCGCCGAAACCTGTGCGCAATCGTGAATTTGCCAAGACGCTGGGCAGCGTGTTGCACCGCCCGGCGTTCATGCCGATGCCGACCCTGGCGCTGAAGGTCGGTTTGGGCGAGATGTCTCTGTTGTTGCTGGGCGGCCAAAAGGCCATGCCCGTACGCTTGCTGGAAGCGGGTTTCTCTTTCCAGTTCACGGATTTACGCGCGGCTCTGGACGATCTCTCCAGCCGCCTCTGAAATAGGACGTTGCATGACCGATCACGCCTTGCTTCTGGTCAACCTGGGTTCCCCGGCCTCCACCTCGGTGGCCGATGTGCGCAGCTACCTCAATCAATTCCTGATGGACCCCTACGTGATCGACCTGCCGTGGCCGGTGCGGCGTTTGCTGGTGTCGTTGATCCTGATCAAACGGCCCGAGCAGTCGGCCCACGCCTATGCCTCGATCTGGTGGGAAGAGGGTTCGCCGCTGGTGGTGCTCAGCCGTCGCCTGCAAGCGCAGATGAAGGCGCAGTGGAAGCATGGCCCGGTCGACTTGGCCATGCGTTACGGCGAGCCTTCAATCGAAACGTGCCTGACAAGACTGGTAGCAGCGGGGCACAAGCGCATCACGCTGGCGCCGCTGTATCCACAGTTCGCCGACAGCACGACCACCACGGTGATCGAAGAGGCCAAGCGTGTCATTCGCGCGAAGAATCTCGGTGTGCAGTTGTCGATCCTGCAACCGTTCCACGATCAGCCGGAATACCTTGACGCCCTGGTGGCCAGTGCCAAGCCGCATTTGCAGCAGGATTACGATCACTTGTTGCTGAGTTTCCACGGTTTGCCGGAACGGCATCTGACCAAGCTCGACCCGACCGGCGATCACTGCTTCAAAAATGAAAACTGCTGCAAGAATGCATCGCCTGCAGTGTTGGCCACTTGTTATCGCGCGCAATGCTTGCGCACGGCGGCGTTGTTTGCCGAGCGCATGGGCTTGCCGGAGGGTAAATGGTCAGTGTCGTTTCAGTCGCGCCTGGGCCGAGCGAAGTGGATTGAACCCTACACCGAAGCGCGGCTGGATGAACTGGCGAAAAGCGGCGTGAAGAAGATTCTGGTGATGTGCCCGGCGTTCGTCGCCGACTGCATCGAAACGCTGGAGGAGATCGGTGATCGCGGCAAGGAGCAGTTCCGCGAAGCGGGGGGCGAGGAGTTGGTGCTGGTGCCGTGCCTCAATGACGACCCGCAATGGGCGAAGGCGTTGGCCACTCTTTGCGAAAGAGCGCCGTTGGCCCTTTAAAGCCAAAAGCTAGTGATCGTTCCCACGCTCTGCGTGGGAATGCCTCTAGGGACGCTCTGCGTCCAGTGACGCGGAGCGTCACGGGCTGCATTCCCACGCAGAGCGTGGGAACGATCAGGCCTTAGATCAGCGGCTCATCCGCCTTCTTGTTCTTCCAGCCATCATTGCCCGGCAGAATCAGGTTCAGCGCAATCGCCACCACCGCACACAGCGCGATGCCTTTGAGGCCGAAGTCGTCGGGCCCGGTGCCGGTGCCGACCAGCACACCGCCAATCCCGAACACCAGCGTCACCGAAACGATCACCAGGTTGCGTGCTTCGCCCAGATCGATCTTGTGACGGATCAGGGTGTTCATCCCCACCGCGGCGATCGAACCGAACAGCAGGCACAGAATCCCGCCCATCACCGGTACCGGAATGCTTTGCAGCAACGCGCCGAACTTGCCGACGAACGCCAGGCTGATGGCGAAGATCGCCGCCCAGGTCATGATTTTCGGGTTGTAGTTCTTGGTCAGCATCACCGCGCCCGTCACTTCGGCGTAGGTAGTGTTCGGTGGGCCGCCGAACAAGCCGGCGGCGGTGGTGGCAATGCCGTCACCGAGCAGGGTGCGATGCAGGCCTGGCTTCTTCAGATAGTCGCGACCGGTCACGCTGCCGACGGCAATCACGCCTCCGATGTGTTCAATGGCCGGAGCCAATGCCACCGGGACGATGAACAGAATCGCCTGCCAGTTGAATTCCGGCGCGGTGAAGTGCGGAATCGCAAACCATGGCGCAGCGGCAATCTTCGCGGTATCAACGACACCGAAATAGAACGCCATACCAAAACCGACCAGCACGCCGGAAATGATCGGCACCAGACGGAAAATGCCTTTACCGAACACGGCGACGATCAACGTGGTCAGCAATGCGGGCATCGAGATCATCATTGCGGTCTGGTAATGGATCAGCTCCGAACCATCACCAGCCTTGCCCATCGCCATGTTCGCGGCAATCGGCGCCATGGCCAGGCCGATGGAGATAATCACCGGGCCAATCACCACCGGCGGCAGCAGACGGTCGATGAAGCCAGTGCCTTTGATCTTCACGGCCAGACCGAGGAAGGTGTAGACAAAGCCGGCCGCCATCACGCCGCCCATGGTCGCGGCCAGACCGAACTGGCCCTTGGCGAGAATGATCGGGGTGATGAAAGCGAAGCTCGACGCCAGAAACACCGGCACCTGACGGCCGGTGACGATCTGGAACAGAATCGTGCCCAGACCCGCGGTAAACAGTGCCACGTTCGGGTCAAGGCCCGTGATCAGCGGCATCAGCACCAAAGCGCCGAAAGCCACGAACAGCATCTGCGCGCCGGACAGCACCGTGCGCCAGAGCGGATCGTTGAACTCTTGCTGCATGCTCACGCGTCCTTCTGCTTGGTGCCGAAGATCTTGTCACCGGCGTCGCCAAGTCCAGGGATGATGTAACCGTGTTCGTTCAAACGCTCATCAATGGACGCGGTGTAGATGGTCACGTCCGGGTGAGCCTTTTCTACGGCAGCAATGCCTTCCGGCGCGGCAACCAGCACCATCGCACGGATGTCTTTACAGCCGGCTTTCTTCAGCAGGTCGATGGTCGCAACCATGGAGCTGCCGGTGGCGAGCATCGGGTCGATGATCATGGCCAGGCGTTCGTCGATTTCCGGAACCAGTTTTTCCAGATAAGTGTGTGCTTGCAGGGTTTCTTCGTTGCGGGCAACGCCCACAGCGGAAACCTTGGCACCCGGGATCAGGCTCAGCACGCCTTCGAGCATGCCGATACCGGCGCGCAGGATCGGCACGACGGTGATCTTCTTGCCGGCGATTTTCTCGACCGACACGGTGCCGCACCAACCTGCGATATCGTAGGATTCGAGCGGCAAATCTTTTGTAGCTTCATAGGTCAACAGTGCGCCGACTTCCTGAGCGAGCTCGCGGAAATTCTTGGTGCTGATGTCAGCGCGGCGCATCAGGCCGAGTTTATGACGGATCAGCGGATGGCGGATCTCGAGGATGGGCATAGGAAAGGCTCCGGCGGCGGGCAAAAAAACCGGCCTAGATTAATCTATCCGAGGGTGATGTCCTATAGGACATTGAGTACGTTAGTCCATAAAGGCTTGATTCGGCCGTGCGAGATGCGTACCTTTGCCCGCTTTTCGCAGCCATACCCCCACCCATCACCCCCCGGAGAGCGCCATGTCCGCTGATCTCGAGCATATCCGTCAAATCATGCGAGAGGCTGACTGCCTGTACACCGAGTCTGAAGTCGAGGCTGCCATCGCTCGCGTCGGTGCACAAATCAACGAACAACTGGCCGACAGCAATCCTGTGGTGTTCTGCGTGATGAACGGCGGCCTGATTTTCTCCGGCAAACTGCTGACTCATCTGCAATTCCCGCTGGAAGCGTCTTACTTGCACGCGACCCGTTATCGCAATGAAACCAGCGGCGGCGACCTGTTCTGGAAAGCCAAGCCGGAAGTCTCGTTCATCGACCGTGACGTGCTGATCATCGACGACATCCTCGACGAAGGTCACACCCTGGGCGCGATCATCGACTTCTGCAAACACGCTGGCGCGCGCAAAGTGCACACCGCCGTGCTGATCGACAAGGACCACGACCGCAAGGCGCGTCCTGACCTGAAAGCCGATTTCGTCGGCCTGCCGTGCATCGACCGTTACATCTTCGGTTACGGCATGGACTACAAGGGTTACTGGCGCAACGCCAACGGGATCTTTGCCGTTAAAGGCATGTAAGACCCCCGCGCTATCCCCTGTGGGAGCGAGCCTGCTCGCGAAAGCGATCTTTCATTCAGCATAAGTGTTGAATGTGAAATTGCCTTCGTCGGAACGCCGCCCGGAGCAAGCCCGCTCCCACCGTTGTTTTGTGTGTGCTGATCCATCTGTGATACCCATGCTAGAGTGCTCGGCCCCTCCCCGGAGCCTGTCATGAGCCTCTTGATCCGCAGCTTTGCCGCCCTGTTGCTGACCCTCAGCCTGCCTCTGTCCGCCGCCCCGATGCACAGCCAGTTCCTGCCGCCGGACGATCTGACCCTGCGCGATGCCGAGCCCGAGCATCAGCAACTGCTGCAAGTCACCGATTATTCAGTAGTGGTGGGCGCGCAACGCCAGTCCAACCAGCAGCCGATTCCGGTCACCTCGTCACTGTTAATCCGTCTCAAAGGCAAGTCCCTGAACAAGGGCGCGACGATCAATCAGGTGCTGGTCAGTTTCGATGGCGAAAGCAAAAGTCTGAAGAAACCGGTGTATGACGACAAAGGTAAAACCCTGACGCTGTTTTATCCTTTGGCGCAGTACCGCGTGGTGATCGATTTGCTGCGCAATGACACTGTCTATGTGCAATTCCTCAGCTACGCCAACGGCCATATCTGGGCTGATTTGCACACCGGTAGCGTGCGCGCGCGTTGAGCGCGGCGGCGGGGCAGGGGTAAACTGCCCGCCCGTGAAATGTCTGCGAGCTGGAGTCGGCAATGCGTAAAGATAAGAAACAAGTGATTGGTGACGAGATCGGCGATGAGCAGATCAAGCTGTTCCTCGATTTTGAACCGGTCGACGCCACCTCGCCGTCGCTGCACAAACTGGTCAAGGCCTACCGTGGCCTGCGGATTGATGACTTTGAGCGGTTTCTGGGCTTCTTCGTTGCGGCTGGCTACGACGTCGATGGCAAGGACGAACAGGGCAAGACCTTCGTTGAGCTGATCGCCGATCAGCGTAACGCCCCGGAATACATCGAGCTGATCGAAAAGTCCCGCGGTTAAGGTCGAAAGACAAGGTCAAAAGATCGTAGCCTGCGGCAGCTCCTACATGGGATTTATGGTGACCCTGTAGGAGCTGCCGAAGGCTGCGATCTTTTGCTTTTCAAGGCCATAAAAAACGCCCCGCACTCACTGAGTACGGGGCGTTTTTTATGCCGCAAGATCAAGCGTAGCTTGGGGTCTCGCTGTTTTCTTCAACCAGTTCCAGCGCGATGTTGTTCTGCGCGTTGATCTTGCGATACAGCGCAGCATCGGTTTCCAGCACCTTTTCACGGGCCGGGAAGATTTCCGCCAGTTTGCCGGCCCACTCGCCCTTGGCCTTGCCCGGGAAGCACTTCTCGATCAGCTCGAGCATGATCGAAACGGTCACCGAGGCACCCGGCGATGCGCCGAGCAGGGCGGCAAGAGAGCCGTCCTTCGCAGCGACCAGTTCGGTACCGAATTGCAGGATGCCGCCTTTTTTCGGGTCTTTCTTGATGATCTGCACCCGTTGGCCGGCGACTTCCAGGCGCCAGTCTTCGGCTTTCGCCTCAGGGTAGAAGCGGCGCAGGGATTCCAGACGCTGCTCCATCGACTGCATCACTTCGCTGACCAGGTACTTGGTCAGGTCCATGTTGTTTTTCGCCACGGCCAGCATCGGGCCGATGTTGCCGGCGCGAACCGACATCGGCAGGTCCATGAAGGAGCCGTGCTTGAGGAACTTGGTGGTGAAACCAGCGTATGGTCCGAACAGCAGGGATTTCTTGCCATCGACCACGCGGGTGTCCAGGTGCGGCACCGACATCGGTGGCGAACCCACGGCTGCCTGGCTGTAAACCTTGGCCTGATGGTGTTTGACCACTTCCGGGTTGTCGCAACGCAGCCACTGGCCGCTGATCGGGAAGCCGCCGAAGCCTTTGCTTTCTTCGATGCCCGAAGCCTGCAGCAATGGCAGGGCTGCGCCACCGGCGCCGAGGAAGACGAATTTGGCATCGACTTCACGGCTGCTGCCGCTGTTGACGTCCTTGATGCTGACGGTCCAGCCGCTGCCGTTACGCTTGAGGCCAGTGACGCGCTTGCAGTATTTGACCTGGGTGTCGGGTGCGCTGGTCAGGTGCTTGAGCAACTGATTGGTCAGGGCGCCGAAGTTGACGTCGGTGCCGTTCATCACGCGGGTTGCGGCGAGTACTTCGTCCGGCGAGCGGCCCGGCATCATCAGCGGCATCCACTCGGCCATCTTGGCTTTGTCTTCGGTATATTCCATGTCGGAGAAAGCGTGGTGCTTGCTCAACACGTCGAAGCGGTCCTTGAGGAAGGAAACGCCTTTGTCGCCCTGGACGAAACTCAGGTGTGGCACCGGGCTGATAAAGGATTTGCACGAGCCGAAGGTGCCTTTTTTGGTCAGGTACGACCAGAACTGCTTGGACACTTCGAACTGGGTGTTGATGTGCACGGCTTTTTTGATGTCGACGCTGCCGTCGGCAGCCTGCGGCGTGTAGTTCAGCTCGCACAGGCCGGCGTGGCCGGTACCGGCATTGTTCCACGGGTTGGAACTCTCCGCCGCGCCGGAATCCATCAGCTCGACAACTTCCAGCTTGATCGCCGGATCGAGCTCTTTGAGCAGCACGGCAAGGGTGGCACTCATGATGCCGGCCCCAACCAGTACTACGTCGACTGCTTCGTTATGCGCCATTTAACGCGTCTCCAAAATCTGCAGCACCAAATTGTCGGCATGGCTGCCAGGCGTTCCGGGGCAGGTCAGTGATGCCCCAGGTAACGGTGGTCAGGTTCGCCATGTCCGAATCTTCGCAATTTTTCGCAACTTCGACGGATGCAGGCGGCCTGGCTTCGAGGGTTCAATGAACTCATTTCTGCGCAAGGCTGGCAATTCGACTTATGGTCGAGACATCCGTTTTGTGCAACCAAATCCGTAGCGGACAGGCTTCAGGCTCCGATATTCGAGGTGTACCCGGTCCTGTGTCGTTGGGCTGTTTCAGACGCTAATGGTGCATGTTCAGACGCAAAACTATTCATTTGCTCGCCACACTCTTGTGAAGTTGTGAAAACCCGTTTTTTTCACGCTCTTTTGAAGACGTGAACCTCAAAAAAGGGCTGTCGAAGCCTGGCACCGTGCCCGCAAGGGCAAAACAACTCGGTGGCAGAGCGTAATGACAGCTCTGCAGATTCGCGAAAAGCGGGGGTTTTGCCGGAAGAACAGGCAAGCACGCCAACTTCACTCGATCTGTGTGGGCGGCTCTCTGTGGGCGATTTGGGTGTCGAATGCATGCGCATTGACGCTGTTGCGGGGCCCGATCAGGAGACGTCCTTATAATCGGGGGGAGATTGTATCGAAGAAATGCGCGGAGTTGGTTGTGTTTAATGACTTTTATTAGGCATCCGGTCAGATGCTCAGCTGCACCTGTGCCCGTGCGCGCATTTGTCGCGGTACGACCCTGGCACTGGCGGGCAACGGCTGGTGTAACCAGTTAAGGCGAATTTCTTCGATTTCGACCCAGCCGTCACCCATGGGCTGCAGACTGCACTGCTTGAACGCCTGGCAGTGGCCGTTGCGGTCAAGCAAGGCGAAGCTGCGATGCAGCGGACGTGGGGAGAACAACGAGATCAGATAACGCATGGCCGAGTACCTTGTTGGAGGACTGGATTGAAGGTTGCCAGCAGGCCGTGACGTGAAAGTGAATGGGCGGTGACGAATGTGTGACAGGAACCGCGTTCTCCCGGTTTTGTCAGACATTTCAGTATTCACCGCGGGATGCTGGTTACCCGCAGTGGCCCACCGCTATACTGCCGGCCTGTTTGTGCCTGATTCTGGAGAGAAGAGCATGTTGCAACGCCTGTTGTTCGGTTTGATCACTGTGGCCGGTTTGACCCTGGCCGGCTGCGCCCACAGCCCGCAACAACTGAGTCCGGAGCCGAAGCTGACCACGCAACTGGCCGCGGTCGGCCGCGGTCAGCCGGTGGTGGTGCGTGTGGTTGACGGTCGTCCGTCGCCAACCCTGGGCACCCGTGGCGGTCTGTACCCGGAAACCAGCGCCATCACCGTACAACGCGAGCAGATCCTGCCGAAACTGCAGGCTCAGGCCGAAGCTGCTGTGCGCCTGCTCGGGTTCACCCCGACCAACAACGCGCCGAATGCTCCGCAACTGACCGTGACCCTGGCCGAGCTGAAGTACCAGTCGCCGAAAGAGGGCATGTACGTGACTGAAGCGACCATCGGCGCGACCTTCCGCTCCGACGTACAGAATGCCAACCGTCGCTACAGCGGCCGTTACGGCGCTTCGCTGGACCAGCGTTTCGGCATGGCGCCTAATCAGGAAACCAACACCAAACTGGTCAGCGATGTATTGAGCGATGCGCTGACGCGTCTGTTCAAGGATCCGACTGTGGGTCAGGTGCTTGCTGAGTAAGCCTTTCGGCAGATGCAAAAAAGCCCGGTGCCAGCAATGGCTCCGGGCTTTTTTGTGAGTGCATGTTTTGAACCTTGCACAAATCCCCTGTGGGAGCGAGCTTGCTCGCGAAAGCGCTGGATCAGTCAATCTGGAAGTCGACTGACACTCAGTCTTCGGGAGCAAGCCCCCTCCCACAGTGAGCGGTGGGTCAGGCCGCTTGTGAGTAGAAATCGAGCACGCTGACGCCGGTCAGCAAGTCGGTTTCGGGTAAATCCGCATGCTGATGCCCGCCCAGCGCGCAATACACCAGCCAATGGCGATCCTGAACATTGAAGGCAAGGCTGCCGACGAGGCTTTGTTGTTCGTCGCTCGGGGTGATGAGGTAAAGACGATCCTGGTTTTCAGCGTGCAGCATGTCGCGTTCCATGTGTGTTTCGAGGCGCGCATGGTCGCCGATGTAGATGACGAAGCCGTGACACAGGGCAGCCATCGGTCGATTGTCACGTTATTTGTCGTAAAGGGGAGGCGGCCTCGGCAGGTTTCGGTAGAATCCGGGCGCGGTCGTCGGTCTGGCGCCTGCCACACCGATTACGTTTGAGGTCTGTGATGTCGCTGCATTTGATGACGCTGTTTACTGCCCATCCCGCCAAATTGATCAACCTGTTGGCCTTGCTGCTGGCCTTCCCGGGCAGTTGGCTGCTGCACGCGACTCGCCGCCGTGAGCAACGCGCAATGGCCAGTATTGCCGCCCAGCGCCAGGCGCAACCGAACGCCGAGCCGATTCTCGATTGGGCAACGTTGCGCATGAACCGGTTTTTCTACCGCTTCGGCTTTGCCTGCCTGGGGCTGGCACTGCTCATTTCGTGGGTCAGCACCCGCTTCTGATGATTTTCGGCAAAAAAAACGGCGCCCCGAGGGCTAATGCCAGTCAGTTAAGCTGACTGGCATTTTTGTTTTTGATCGGATACTTCGGCGATTTGAGCCTGATTGCCCGAGGATAAATGCGCTCCTCGCGTCGATGTGGCAGGACATAATGCGGGGCTGAGGCATGCAACTCTGCGAGATATTTGGGGATGTTCCC
>NZ_FYDT01000062.1:0-32990 GCF_900187585.1 Pseudomonas sp. Irchel 3E19 | reverse complement strand
GAAAAGCCCCCGTGGCCCCAAGGTGCCTAAGCCCAAGACATGGGTCCAAGGCACGGCGGTGCATGCGCATGTTTCAACGGACAGAGTAATCAAGGCTGCCAAAACTAAAAGACCTTGAAAGGGATGGTCGTAAGAGCGGTAACGCTCGCAGATCTCCGCTCCGGTCGCGGCGTAGATCGCCCGTTGGTAGAGGTGAACGAGTTCTGATTTGTCCTCGATCTGCTCGGCCGGTACGTCCGCGAGAGTTGCGTAGCCTTCGGCCTGTTTGGCGCGGCGCCAGGTGGCGAACTCGCGGTTCACGCTGATGGCAGCGGCGATGGTCGCGGTTTCCAGACGTATCGGCGTGACGCTGGAGTCGATGCGCAAAGTGCCGCGCACGTCGTCGAGGTCGATCGATGGCCAAAAGGGGTCGGTGTTGATGTGGCCGCTCGGGGCCGGGTTACCGGTGCCGCCCGCTACGAATCCGCTCATGAATCTGCGCTCTGTTGTAGGTCGCCGGTGGTCGGGGCTTCACGTTCAGGAGGAGCGGCCTGGCCGATCCGCCCCGAGCCGGCGGGGTGCGTGGGGACGCTCGGTTAGCTGCCAGCGGCAGCGAGTTTGTTGAGCAGGCGTTCGGCCCGCTCCAGATCCTTTTTGCCACCGCAGGCGTCGTGCAGGTCGATGGCTTTTTTCAGCAAGTCGATGCCGGCTTGCACCTGACCCGGTTGGCCGGGCTTTTCGTCGGTGATGCCTTCGAGCGTTGCGCGCCCCATGGCGAGGAACAGCTTGGCGCGTGCCTGGTCCGGCATGTCTTCGGCGTCGGTCAATTCGGCGGTGCGGTGCAGGATGGCCAAGTCGAACGGCTCGCCGACCTTCTGCGCCTTGAACGCGGCGGTCGCGACCTCTTCGGCGACGAGGCAGCCAGTGGTGCGTTCGAAGCGATCCGGCATGACCATCTTGTGTTGCAACACGTACTGCGCGACGTCGAGGCCACCGGTGAAGTCGCCGGCGTCGAAGCGCCAGACCATTATGGTGGTCAGGACTTCGTCTTGGGCGCCTTGGCCGGCGTCCAGCACGCCTTGCACGTAGGGGATGTATTCGGGCAGCAGCTGACGCTTGAGTTCGGCCTTGCCTTGGTTCGATTGCACCTGTTTCAGGCGCAGGCGATCTTGCAGCAACTGGTTGAGCTGATGTTCGTAGGCCGTGGCGCCGGCCATGGTTTGCGTGGGTTCAACGGCTGCCGCCTCCTTGGCGGCAGTGACGCGTTGAAAATGACGACGGCAAGGGTTTGTCATGGTCGGCCCCTCAAGCCAGGGTGATGTTTTCGGCCATGGCGGCACAGCCAAGGTCTTCGATCACATAGCTTTCGTTGACCGATTCGAAGTTCTCGATGCGGTCGCGTTTGGCGTTGTCGACGACGGTGCGGCGGCGGGTGCCTTCCTGCCAGTAGATCGACAGGTTATCGAGGCGAGTCACCAGCAGGCCGTTGGGCGGGAAGTGCGGCACGCGCACGGCAGGCAGATTGCCCAGACGCTTTTGGCTGGTGACGATGTCAGCGGCCAACATTTCAGTCGGCGCCTGAGTCTTGTTGATGATCGGGAAGTACTTGTCTGCCAACAGCTGACGGCCGCAGATGACCACCAGATCAGTGTCTTCCTGATACCACGGATCAATAAACTCGTTGACCATGCTGACAACCAACGCATCGATATTTTCGAAGTCCTTACCGGCTCCGATTTCGATCTTGCCGCTGCCAGCCCCTACCTCGGCCATAACGCGGGCTTCGTTTTCGGTGCGCATTTTTTGCAACCAACCGATGTTGACGTCCTGCAACAGCGGGTTGGTTGCCGGATTCGACGTGGCGGCACGGCTGGTGCCGTTCCAGCCGATCATGATCCGGTTGAGTGCCTGGGCTTTGATGATCGCGTCGCGGATACGCGCCTGGAAGTCTTTGAACTTCGCCCACTGATCCAGCTTCTGGTAACGCAGGCCGGTGTCGAAGTTGGTTTGCGTGCAGGTGTACCCGCGATTGTCCAGGCTGCTCGGGTCACGGGGTTCGCGATCCTTCACGGTGGTGTCGGTGGTGCTCGCAATCGTGCCATCGATACCGATACCGATTTTCTCGCCGGACTGCTCCGATACACCGTAAATGTTGATCGAGCTGAGGAACGAACTGGATTCCTGAATACGGGTTTCCAGCGTTTGGGCAACGCTCGGTGCGGCGGTGAATTTGGTGGTGACGTCGCTCACGCCGTGCAGCTGAGCAAGCTGTTGCAGGTAAGCGTTGAACAGAACTCGTGTGTCGTTACGCATGGTGGTCGTCCTTCGTTTTTCGGGGCTTTGGTGGGGCTGACTGTCAGCAGTCGGTCACGACCGAGTTATCGCCGCCGGTAATCGGAGGGCGCGTCTTTTGGTTGTGGTCTTGGGTGGTGGAGAGCTTGGTCTTCAACTCGGTGAAGTCCCTGCTCAATTGATCCAGTCGGGTACTCAGGCCTGCGGAGAATTTCTTCTCGGCGCTCAGTTGGTCCGGCAGGTCCTTGACGTGTTCGGCGACGGCTTCGACGGCATCACTGATCTGGGAAAACTCGCTGTCGTCCTTGGTCTGTTTGCCTTTGAGCAGGTTTTGCACCTTGCTGAAAAGCTGGGCGCCGATGCTCGGCTTTTCCTCGACCTCTTCGAATGTCAGTTCGGTTTCGACCGCCTCGGTGAACATCGAGGTCGCGGAGTAATGGCGATCCTTGAACGGATTGGCTTCGGGTTTTTGAGCGGAGAACGCGAGGACGTCGGTACCCAGGCTGGCAGGCGAGTCGGTCACCGCCAGACCAACGATGTACGCCTCACCCGTATCGGAAAAGCTGTCGTCGATTTCGATGGAGGTGTAAATCTTTTGCTTCGCCTTGTTCATGGCGATCAGTTCCGGCGTCGGCTCAACCTGGGCGAACAGCGCCAGTTTCTTCTGACCGTTCATGTCCACTTCTTCGGTCTTCACTGCCAGCACGTCGCCGTAGGCTTTGAACGGACTGTCGGGCAGCACGCTGCGGTAATGCTCCAGCCAAATGCGGGCGCCATAGGTGGACGGGTTGAAGTTCTTCGCAGCCTGTTCCAGCCAGCTGCGTTTGATGGTGCGCTTGTCCGAGGTAGCGCCCTCGACGGCGACGCGGAACCAGTTGCTGCGAAATTTCTTCATGCCGGGAATCCTCATTGCGTAGGGCGCCTGCTGTTGGCTGAGCAGTGCGTTGCGATGAGGGGCATGGTCGTGACGCGCGCGAGTTGCGGCAATGAGGCGGGACTGTAAGGGCGGGGGCTACAAGGGGCGGTGCTATTGAGTCGCGGTCGCGGGCGGCAGCATCGCGGCCATGACTACGACCGCACTGCTGCCCATCGATCCCCGCCGCCAATCCAAGTTCCTCTACTGGATGGGTTGGCGCATCTGCGAGATTGCCGAGGCTACGGGCGAAAAGGAAAAAACGCTACACAGCTGGAAGGCCCGCGACGAGTGGGACCGGGCCGACAACGTCGAGCGTATCGGCGGGGCACTGGAAGCGCGGTTGGTGCAGTTGATCCTCAAGGACAATAAGAGCAGCGGCGACTTCAAAGAGATCGACCTGCTGCACCGGCAGTTGGAGCGCCAAGCGCGGATCCAGCGCTTTCAGGGGGGCGGTACCGAAACCGACCTCAACCCGAATCTGGCGAAACGCAACGCCGAGCCGAAGAAAAAGGCCGTCAAAAACGAGATTGACGAAGACCAGATTGAGCTGCTGCGTGAGGCCTTCATCGATGGCTGTTTCGACTATCAGAAAGACTGGTACCGGGCTGGCAATCAGCGCACCCGCGTCATTCTCAAGAGCCGGCAGATCGGTGCGACTTACTACTTCGCACGCGAGGCGTTCATCGATGCGCTGGACACCGGGCGCAACCAGATTTTCCTGTCGGCCTCGAAGAACCAAGCGTATTTGTTTCGGGGCTACATTCAGGCGTTCTGCCGCGAGATTATCGGCGTCGAGCTGACTGGCGATCCCATCGTTCTGCCAAACGGCGCCGAGCTGTTTTTCCTCGGTACCAACGCCCGCACTGCCCAGGGCTATCACGGCAATTTCTACTTCGACGAGTTTTTCTGGACGTTCAAGTTCGAGGAACTGAACAAGGTCGCCTCCGGTATGGCGATGCACAAGAAGTGGCGCAAGACCTACTTTTCCACGCCGTCGAGCATGGCCCACGAGGCGTACACCTTCTGGACGGGCGAGCGATTCAACAAGGGCAAGCCCGCCGCGCAGCATACGAAAGTGGACGTGTCCCACGGGGCGCTCCAGCAGGGCCGTTTCCGTGAGGATCGGCTGTGGCGGCAGATCGTCACGATTTTGGACGCGGAGCGGGGCGGGTGCGACCTGTTCGACATTGAGGAACTGCGCCGCGAGTACAGCCCCGAGGCGTTCGCCAACCTGCTGATGTGCGACTTCGTCGACGACGGCGCGAGCATCTTCCCGCTGACCCTGTTGCAGTCCTGCATGGTGGATAGCTGGGTCGAGTGGGCCGAGGACTACAAACCTTTCGCCATGCGCCCGTTCGGCGACCGCCAAGTGTGGATTGGCTACGACCCGGCCGAGACGGGCGACTGTTCCGGCATGGTCGTGGTCGCGCCGCCCCTGGTACCGGGTGGCAAGTTTCGCATCCTCGAACGCCACCAATTCCGGGGCATGGACTTCGCCGCGCAGGCCGCGTTCATCAAGAGCGTCTGCGACCGCTACTGGGTGACCTACATCGGGATCGACGTGACCGGTCTGGGCAGCGGTGTGGCCCAGCTGGTGCGCCAGTTCTTCCCGGCGGTGACCACCTTCAGCTACTCGCCCGAAGTCAAAACCCGCCTGGTACTCAAGGCCTACGACGTGATCCACAAGGGCCGGCTCGAATTCGATGCCGGCTGGACCGACATGGCCCAGTCGCTGATGGCGATCCGCAAGACCGTTACCGCTGGCGGACGCCAGTACACCTACACCGCCGGCCGCAACGACAACACCGGCCACGCCGATCTGGCCTGGGCGCTCTTTCACGCATTGCACCACGAACCGCTTGAGGGGCAGACCACTGCCAATACCGGGCGCATGGAGATTTACTGATGACAGAACAACTCGCCAACCAGACATTGCCCGCGACGACACCCGCCACTGGCGCGGGAACTCAGGTGTTCTCCTTCGGCGAGCCGACGCCGGTGCTGGGTGGTCGGGAGGTTTTCGATTACCTGGAGTGCTGGTTCAACGGGCGGTGGTATGAGCCGCCGTTGTCGCTGGATGGGCTGGCTCGGTCGGTGGGGGCGAGCGTGCATCTGCATTCGGGGCTGATGTTCAAGCGCAACCTGTTGAGCAAGACGTTTATCCCGCATCCGCTGCTTTCGCGGGCTTCGTTTGAGCAGTTTGCGTTGGACTTCTTGTGCTTGGGCAATGGCTATCTGGAAGGGCGGCGTTCGCGGTTGGGCGGGGTTCGGAAGCTGGAAACGCCGTTAGCGAAGTACATGCGCGCCGGCCCGGATGGGCAGTTTTACCAGGTGCGCGGGTGGAAGGATGAACACGCGTTTGAGCCGGACAGCATTTTTCATCTGCGTGAGGCGGATCTGCATCAGGAGATTTATGGGCTACCGGAGTGGATCAGCGCGTTGCAGTCGGCGCTGTTGAACGAGTCGGCGACGTTGTTTCGGCGCAAGTATTATGAGAACGGGAGTCATGCAGGTTTCATCTTGTATATGACGGATGCTGCGCAGACCGAGGCGGACATTGATGCGTTGCGGAAGGCGTTGAAGGAGTCGAAGGGGCCGGGAAATTTCAGGAATTTGTTCGTTTACTCGCCGACCGGTAAGAAGGACGGAATTCAGCTGATCCCCGTCAGCGAGGTGGCGGCGAAGGATGAATTTAACTCGATCAAGAATCAGACACGGGATGACGTGTTGGCCAGCCTACGCATTCCGCCGCAGTTAATGGGGATTGTGCCGCAAAACGCAGGTGGGTTTGGGTCGATCAGAGAGGCAGCGCAGATCTATGCGGCCAATGAGCTGGAACCGATTCAGACGCGTATGTCGCAGTTGAATGAATGGTTGGGTGAAGAAGTTGTCAAGTTCAAACCATATTATATCCCCGCAGGGAGCGAAACTTCCGCACAGTAAGCCAATTCGCGAGCCGGTGCTTCAACACAGGCTCGACGTTTTTTAAATGTCTAACTCCAAAATATCTGATGGCTTCCAAAGCCCTGTGACACTTTCGAACTCTACATCCTTCCAATTTTCTGACCATTTACTAAAAAATGCAATATCTACAGAGTTCGGTGTTGCTATGCATTTGTCGATTTTTACCATGGAGGGAATTATTATTGAGTCCCCAATTATAAGTGCTTCGCCCGACTGCAGGGTGGGTAGATTTGATATTAAATCCCCAGAGGTGTCTGGTAGTAGTTTTCGTACATAACTCTGGTCGTCTGGATTTGTCAGGCGCATGGCAACAAAGTTACTGCATTGAGAGAAAATGGTTTCCGAGACTTCAGATGGGCGTTGACTGACTATGGCAAGTGTAACGCCATATTTTCGACCTTCTTTGGCGATCCTCTCAATCGCATTTTTGGATGCGCGATAACGTGTTAAGTCGCTGCGAGGAACATATTTGTGCGCTTCTTCATAAACTAGAAGGATAGGCGTCTCGCAGTCCGACTGTTGTGATAAAAGTCTTTTATAGTAGTATCCGAACTCGAACAAAATCCTGGATATTAAAGATACAGTGATGCTTAGTACTTCAAAAGGTATTCCGCTCAAGTCAATGACGGTAACGTTCGCTTCACTATTTTTTTGATAACCTAGAAATTGTTCTAACACGCCCTCGATAGTAAGTTCGTCAACGTTCTTGAATAGGAAGTCCAACCTTGAGTTGCTGATTGTGTTCTCCAGTCGCATTATAAATCGTTCAAAATCACCAGTGTAAGGGCCGTTTACAAAGTCTGCGCTAAGTTTGTCGAATTCATACTCATTTTGGAAGTATTCGGGGATGCGCGACTCAAATGATTTGTTGTTCTTGTCTTCTGGTTTGCGCCCCTTTTTTTTGTTGATGAGTTCGGAATTCATGTTTTTGATGTACCGCATTACCTCGTGTATATCAAATTTAAGTGGTGAGTCAAAGAAAACTTTTTTCCCTTCATTATGAAGTTTTTTGTTTTCAATGACAGCGTATCTAAATTGAGAAACTTGATTGTATGAATTGTTTTCTGAGCTTTCGATGAATAATTCGCTCAGTTCCTCACCGTCAAATAGCCAGTAAGGAATTTTTAATTTTTCTGAGTTTAAGTAATTACAGTTTGGGAACGCGCTTTTATATTCTCCATGTATGTCAAATATGACGATGTGAGAATTGTTTAGTCCCTCGAAATTTCCGTGTTTTGAATCTGCTGCAGATTGGAGGAGTTTTGCAACTGTATGCGATTTTCCCGAGCCTGTTGAGCCAACTATCGCAAAATGCTTGTTAAAAAATTTATTGCCGTTTATAGGCACTCTCGTGTTATGGCTGTTTACAAGTGATGAAAATATTAGTTTGTCTTTTAATGTCAGGTCTGTGGAATAAATATCATCAAGCTCTTTTGCTTCTAGTATCCGTATGCTGTTATTAGGTGGCAGGGGGATTCCGTGGCCACCTCGTTTGAATATCATGCCTTCGTCCGTCTCGTGAAGCATACCTATAAGTTTCACGTCCAGTAGAAAAGATGGTGATTTGGCCGGGGAGTTTGCATCGGTTACATAATTATCTTTTACTTTGTAATTGTCTATGACACCGACAACATGTTGTCCCGCGTACTCTCTGCACGGTACCCCGACGTAGCTTCCTATACTGAACTCCCCAGAAAATTTCGAAGGATCAACAATCTCGATAATCAACGCGTTTGAAGAGACGCTTACAATTTTGAAGTTTTCGGAATTCATACTTACCTCTTGAATAATTGCCAAATTTCATCGCAGTGGAGTTCGTTAATTTGGAACGAGGGAATGTCGGTGTAATCGCTAAATTTATCCGCGTCGAAATAGTAAATTCTGTCCGGTCGATCGTAATCTGAATTAGATTTTATAAAATTTTCCAGGGTGATGATTCGTGCTTTGTAAGATATTTGTCCTAACGTCTCAAGGGCTCTACCTGTAGCCGTTGTTTTTCGTAAGGATAAGTGTCTCCTGTTGAATTGTTGACTATTGAATTGGATTGATTCATAGCCATCGTTAAAAGTTATGTTTTTAAGTAGCATGCCTTTTTTTAAGGAAGTAATCTCCGGTTGGTCGACGATGAAAGTAATGGGGTGGACATCGTACGTTGGCTTGTTAAATTGCTGTTCGATTATGGAGGTGATCAGGTTTGTGAGTTGTGAAGTCTGTTTAGCTAGATTTATGCCTATGAATAATAAGTTGTTCTGCTGTGGCTGCAGTTTTGGGAAAACTTTTTTTAATGTTTTTATAAGCGATTCTCGTCCGCTCATATAAGCCAGAGTTGAATAGAAGAATTGATGCTTGCGATCTGTGAGAGAGGAGATTATTCCTTTTCTGGTACAAACTCTCGAATCAATATCTGGATTTGATATTACAAGCCGGCGTAAGTGATCCGCTAAATAGCAGTAATAGAATGAAGCTTCAGAATCGGCGGCGCAGAAAGCTTGGCTTGCGATTATATTGAGTGCTCGATCAAATTGGGTTCTGTGATTAGGTGCGAATATAAGCTGGAATTTAGCTGCGAAGGATTTTTTTAATGAGCTAGGGATGGACTTTATTATTTCATGTTTTTTTCGATGTGCGTCCGAGCAGTTTTTATTTAGTTTGATTTCAAGGATGTTGTCGATTTCAGTGGCATCAAAAGTCTTAATGCTTTCCATTTGGTCGGAGAAGTAACAATAAAGTATGTAGGTTCTATCAGCTGTATCGGACTCGAATTCTTGAATTAACTGAACTACAGGGTCTCGAATTTTTGAAAACGCAAAGGTTTGCGTTTCTTTATATTTGACTTGGGTGACGAAAGCATCCGAGTTTAGATCTTGGATTCTTTCTATAGAAATTTCGTCGGTGTCCGCCGCTGCCGAAAAAATTTCAATGATGGTTTTGTCTATTTGAAAGTCAAAGCCCTTGAGTGCGTAATAACCGCCATCTTCCATAAATTCGCCTTTAGTCGTCAGCTTTGATGCCAGAATAGTGGCGCAAAATTTCAGTGTAGAACACGTTCTCAGTTCTTTCCTCTCCCCTCCAAACTCAAACGGCAAAGGGCGTCGCACCAGCTCGATTGAACGCTGGCGCGCGCCGTCGTCCCCCCACCTCGCCTGCGGGCTAAATGAGTCTTTTTTTCCGCAGTCCTGCACCCGGCCAAGCGCCCCCACGACCGGGCGCTGTAGTAGGGGCGTCGAAGGTCAAAAAGCCTGCGGATCCCTGCGAAGGGTGGGGGGCTGACAGGGTGGATCTGGCGAAGCGGGAGGCAGGTAGACGAAACCTTTCGATGCGGGTTTTTCAGGAACGCCATCGGAAAAAAGTAATGTGGTAATTCAAATATCGGAACACCGGCAAAAGCCCCGTATTCATTGGCTTTGCTGGCTTACTTCGGAAAGTAATTTTGAGTAATGAAAAAGGTAATGTGGTTGTAAGTGGTTGATTTATAAGGTCTGTACAAAAACAAATATTACTTCCTTAAAAGGTAATTATCTTACTTCTACATTACTCAAAAATTACTTCATGCCGATTCTTTGCAGCCCAGTAAAATCAAGGCTCTCAGCAAGATTGACCGTTCGGCTTACCAAAATTACCTTTTTCCGACGCCTTTCCCGAAAAACGGCATCTTCTATAAGGCGGCGCAGCCGATGGCCGCTGGGCTCACTCACGCAGATGATAAAGGGACACTCTCGCGCAGGTGGTTTTGCCCGTGCGGAAACGCTTGTAGGAAGTGCTTGGGATTGGAGCGACTGGCGTGTGTGTCGACGATGCGAGATGAGTGTCGCTTGTCCCGCCAGGGGGAGAAAAGAAATGGGGTGGTACGAAAATGGTACGTGCGCTTCTTGATGATGCTGGAGGCCGCGACTTTATAGGCCTGTAGAATTAGCCGTGCCAATCCATCATCGGGGCGACGGAGAAGCGGCGGGAGAGTGGGGCGGGTTGTAGAGGCATTGGGGGAATCTGGATCAGAGGGGCGAAGGTGGGGGAGTTTATCAGGAATGGGGTGGGCAGAGCCTCACGCACTTTGATCGATGTGGCCATGCTTAGTGATAACGCGCCGACGCTGGTCGGCTGAGTATCGTGGTCTGTCCCCAATTTCGCCTGCGCGACCGCCTTGCCACTGCTGATCTGCGCCTGTCAGTCCTACTCGACGCCGCCACCGGCGCCGGCAACGGATCGATGTCAGCCACCACCGCCACCGGCGGCGTGGTTCATGGCCCCACAAGAGCCGAACTTGACCCAGCGCATGCTCAACGAATTATCGGCGTCACCGATGACGGCGACCGGGGGCTGATTGCTCTTGCGGCCTGTCAGGCATACGCCAAAGAAGTCTCATCACCGAAGTGAAAAAGAGCGGCCGGTCCGGATGCGTCAACATCCGGATCGACCGCCGTCCCTGCAGATGGTCCCTGCAAGTCCAGCCAAGGCTCTTGCTCCGTGCACAAAGCGCGGCGAGCCTGGCACCTGTTTATCCATACAGTAAAGGTCTTGCTATCAATGTCTACACCCATCATCCCTTGGATGGGCGGCAAACGCTGCCTGGCCGACCGCCTCATTCCGCTTTTTCCGCCACACGAATGCTACGTTGAAGTCTTTGCCGGCGGTGCCGCGCTCTACTTCATGAAGCCCCAGCCATCGCCGGTCGAAGTCCTCAACGACATCAACGGCGACCTGGGCACGCTTTACCGCGTCGTGCAGAACCATCTCGAAGAGTTCGTGCGCCAGTTCAAATGGGCGCTCAGTTCGCGGCAGGTGTTCGAATGGCAGAAAATGACCCGCCCCGACACCCTCACCGACATCCAGCGCGCCGCCCGATTCTTCTACCTGCAGCACCACGCCTTCGCCGGCAAGGTCACTGGGCAGACGTTCGGCACGGCGACCACCGCACCGGCCATCAATCTGCTACGGATCGAAGAAAACCTCTCAGCCGCGTGGCAACGCCTGTCCGGCACCTACGTCGAAAATCTCCCCTGGCTTCAATGCGCTGAACGTTACGACCGCGCCCATACCTTCCACTACATGGATCCGCCTTACTGGCAGACCGCCGGGTACGGCGTGGACTTTCCATTCGAGAACTACGAACGAATGGCCGACTTCATGCGCCGCTGTAAAGGCAGGGTGATGGTCAGCATCAACGATCACCCGGACATCCGGCGCGTGTTTGAAGGCTCCCACTTCGAAACCTTAGACATCCGTTACACCACCACTAACCAGCGGCAGGGGAAGGCTGAAGTCAGTGGCGAGCTGGTAATCATGAATTGGGAGCCAGCAGCGTTGGGCGGATTGTTGTTCTAAACAATGTTGTATTGTTACTTGATGTTTCAGCAAGATAATGACGTAGGCGCGCCTAATTTAACTTGAAAGGAGCCGCTTATCATTGCATGAGCTAGATCAATAAATGTCTCGTGAAACAAGAGTATTCTGTTTCCAACAGTGCTGCTAAATAGTATTTAAAAGGTGCTGTTTAACTTGAGTTTTTGTGAAAAAAAAGAGTGGTTTATGGCCTGCGCTCAATGGGGTTGAAGTTGAGATTTGTGCCGTTGGTATGGATGTGATGATAAAAATGTTTGGAAAACAAAAATTGGTAAATTTTATAAGGAGGGCAACAAGAGCGAAGAAATAAATATTGCTGATATAGAAAAGCAATACCTATAGATTAATTAAAATACGAGGGAACGTATATGTTGAACACTAAAGTACTGGTCGCAGCAATAGTTATGTTCGGATCAATCGCTACCAGTCACGCGGAAGAGGCCGATGTAAGCAGAGCACGTGGCTATAGTATTGGGACGGCTATCGTGTCGTCGCAAGCTACAGGCGATTGTCCCTCCAGTTACCGAGGAGTCACTGATACTGGACAGGCTCCCGGTACAGATCACAACGCGTGTACACAAGCAAAGAACGTTGCGAAGGCTAACCTTCGTGGCAAGGTGCCTCAGGCTTGCGCGAAGTACATTACGGCAACCCCCCCTTGCAAGGTTGTAAATTGACGCTCCCCGCACTGCCGTAAACAAAAATGCCGCCGCATGATTTGCGGCGGTACAATCATGAAACCAGGAAGCAATATCCCATGTCACAGTACTCCGTCTATTTGAGCGGTCACAAACGTATTGTTGATGCCCTCCCCGCAGACTCCCTTTCCGTGCTTCGAAACAAGATCGGGGCGGCGGCGGATGATTACAACTTCATATATTACAATGAGTTCACTGAACAAAAAACCATCCTGAACGATCGCTCCGTGGAGGCCCGCAAGCCCATTTCAAGCATTGCCTTTCCCGATCCCACGACAAACACCAACACCATCGTGCAAATGGGCTTGGTGGCCGGAGGCAAGACCGACCTTTTTGGCACCCAGACGGATTGGCTCTACAACCGGAACGCCGGGGTTCGGATCACTCTGAATAAGAGTGACAGCAAGGCCATAACCGCCAACCAGGGAAAATTCGATCCCATCATGCTGAGGGATGTTCAACCGACCAACGAGCAGAGCAACGCCTTCTACGATCGGGTTGTCATCTGCGAGAAAGGCTCCGTGGTGAACTTCGAAATCAGTTCCTGGGGCGCGGCTGGCTTTGGTTATTCGGTGAGCAGCGAAAAGGACACTATCTGCAGTTCCCTCTACGTTACATATGGGGACAACCCCAATCAAAAATCCTTCAGTACCCTGAGACGCTATCAAGACTCTAAGAATTCTATCCAAATTGAAAGTACGGCATCACTAAACATACCAACGCAGGAAGTTGTATATTACCAAAAAATTACGGTGAAAACATGGCGTCTTACCAGTTATAAAGAAAATGGCAAAACCTATACCAGTAACATGGAAGCGCCCGCGCCCACCGCTCCCCGATCGATGGCTCTTCAGGGCGCGAGCCTAAATCTCAAGAGCGTGGCGGCGAACGAGCGATTCACTCCAGGAGACCCGACCGGGAATATCTACGTACCGGGCGATACCATCGAGACGGGCGCCCCCTCGCGCGGCCCCCAATCAGACCAAACTTTCGGCTTGATGGAGCTTCTCCAACAAGATGACCCCAACCAGAAAGTCATTGGCGCGGTTGTCTTTTACTTCTTCGTCTTCAAGGACAAGGAATCCGCTGACAAGGTCATTAATGTCCTGAACGCGCCCGGTCCTTGGGCCGTGGATTGAAAGCGATCACCTCACCTCATGTCAAATGAGATGAACGCGCCCCACCGCCCACCACGATACTCACCACCTCTAGGGTAATTGGATTATCCACTTTAAAGATACACATAAAAAAGGAATAAGACATATGGCAACTACACTTGTTTTAGTCGAACGCACCGATGGTCAACGTCGCAACGTGGCCCTGGATCTGGACGCCTCATTAACGGCAACCCGCGAGGTTCTGACCGGCAAAGGGCTTATGACCTCCGCCGATGATTTTCTTCTCCGCGGCGCCCCGGTCGATCGGGACGACGAAGACGACGTGCGCTTGTCGGCCTTGGTCGGCGCCGATGGCTCCGGCACGCTCATGATTGGCGTGGTGTCGACGGGCCTGGAGGATCCGGACAACACGGTGGACCGTTACAATCATCTCACCACCAGCCAAAAGCTGGCCCTCTTCAACGAGATTGAAATCTATCGGGGCATCACGGCGGCGGAAGACAAGGGGTTTTATCGGACCTTCAAGCCCTGTATCGCCTCATGGAACGCCAACCAGCTCCCCGCGTCGGCCAAGCCCACCTACATGAGCGAGAACCGCGTCATCTCCACCTTTTCCGAGGTGGGGAACACCTTGGCCCAGACCACTTCCGACAAAAGCTCGGTATCGGTGACGACCCCCATCGGCGGAGGCCAGACCGACTTCTCCTATGCCCAATCCCATACGACGACATCGAAAAAAGTAAAACAGTACCTGCTTGGCAAGTACATGGTGAATAAGGTCGCCCTCTCCCAAGAGCGCGCGAACCTCGTCCTGGTTTCCGATTTCGAAAGCGCCATCGCCACGGCCATCTCGCCAAGCTACGAAATCGACGCCTATGTCAACTTGATCGAAACCTTGAACAGCCGCGGCTACTATGTGGCTCGGGCCTTCACCCTGGGCGGCATGCTGGTCAGCGAGGAAACCGCCGAGGTATCGGAATACACGGAATCCCGGTCGGAGGAAAAGGACTTCTCGGTCGGCTTCAAGTTGGCCATCAAGGGCTTTGGTGGTGGCTCGGACTACACCCATAGCGAAGGCCATGAGGAATCGGAATCGAATACCAGCAAGTACAAGAATACGTCCCTGACCAAGATTGGCGGATCCGTCACCGCGAACACCTATGATGCTTGGACGGAATCATTGAAACCCGCCATCAATTGGGACGTGATCGATCACATGGAACTCTACCCGACCCTGGCGCTTCTCAGGGATATGCGCGTGGCCCGACGTTGCCTGTCCTTGATGGATGAATATCATACCTATGATACGGTCAGAAACCGGCAGACGGTGATCGATATTGGCAAGTATACGACCCTCGTGCAGCAGATTCTGTTCACCAACGGGTGATGAACGCGCCGGTTTTGCCGGGGGCTGATTGCTCTTCGTGACGGGGGTTATGGCTGGAGTTTCCAGAGCGGTGCAGTGGTTTGCTTCGGCCTCCGCAGGCGGGAAGCTTCCGATGGGCCGAAGCACCTCATCTCGCCGGTCAGCCGATCTTCGCCGCAATCGATACGATCGCCTGCCATCGGGAGCCGTGCTGACTCCCGGTATCAAACACCAGCCGAACCGCGCGGTCACGCACTTCAGGGGAAAGCGAGAATGGCTATCCCTGCGCCGTATGGCAATCACCCTTTGATGCTTGTCCCTGTGATGCAGATGGTGCTTGCCATACCTGAATCCGTGTTGTGGGTCGTGGGCGACACCTGGGTCAAGTGCGAAAACGGCTTCTACTTCGTCGGGGCTGATGAGGAAGTGGATTACAAACGTGTATATGAGCTACTTCGCGACGCCCAGGGTGATGTTTATCCCTGGGCTGATTATTGAGGACCCATAACTCGTGAAATACGAACACGAAGCAACCAGAGTAGCTGTGGTGATTAAGCTGACCATCAACCAGGGGATTGCGACAATGAGCGCGCTGGTATTTTGGGCGATATTCGCGAAGGTTCAACCCGTGGGTGACGTGCTGATTGGCGCTGTGATTGCCTTCGCTATCAGCACGGCTATCACGGGTTACCACGCTCACAGGGCACAGGGAAAGCACGTTGATCTGATCGTCGACGAGAAGTAGTAAAACGCTCAGATGCACCCTCAAGCCCTGGCCGTCAAAATTCCGGGGCCGAGGACGTAGAGGAGCGCCTATTTCACCTTCCCGACCGTCAAGGTAAGAAAGTGACAATCAGTCCTGTGATCCCCGTGTTTCAGTGCCCGCGTGATATCGCCTTGAAGCTATTTCGAGAGGCCGGCCGAACCTGGAATGCACGCACCCTAGAAGAGATGGGAGATCACCTTTTCAATTTCTGTGTAACCAATTCCTCGTTACGGGACTAGATCCTGCA
Organism: Pseudomonas sp. Irchel 3E19; assembly: GCF_900187585.1. Lineage (NCBI taxonomy): Bacteria > Pseudomonadati > Pseudomonadota > Gammaproteobacteria > Pseudomonadales > Pseudomonadaceae > Pseudomonas > Pseudomonas sp. Irchel 3E19. The sequence continues at coordinate 17,304 of NZ_FYDT01000062.1, read as the reverse complement.
ATCAAAGAATGAAAAGGCTGATGCGGCTTTTCATAGTGCTTGGAGGGCAAAGGCTGATGGCCTGTTTGGCGAGTGTGCCGATATCGCTAATGCTTCAAAGCACCTCGTAGTAAAGCCAGTTTCGGTCGGTGGTGGCAATCAGCAATTGTCAGCGCTAGGCCCAAATGGTGTGATCAAAGGGCTTGAGAAAGAACGGAAAGCTTGCATCGTGAATACGTATTCCCGTTCGCAATGAATCTGGCGTGATCGCCTGGGTATTCCATAGAACATCACGTCAGTCATGTTGCTGTCAGTGTCAACAGTCAGACTTTTATGGCGTGATTTTGTAGCAGGCGGGCAGTGAGTTCGAGTTTGTCATTACGCTCGCTTGCTCGCTCAGGAAAAGTAATGAGCCCATTCTCATCGACCCGCTCCTGGCCGAAAGCATCATCAATAGCTTGAGCCATGGCACTACGACCAGCCGTCGTATGCGGATCGATTGGACTCTCCTGGAGGCGAAGCCGGTTGTCACTGACAGCCAACTGCAGCTCATCCAGCTCGCTGGCAAGGGTCGCAATCCTGCTATCCATCCGTTGGGCCAGTTCATAGAGGCGGCTCTCTATGCCGATCGCCATCGCTCGGTTGTCAAGATATTGCCCCTTGCTTTGGTCAAATCTGCTCATGGCACGTGCAGCTAATTCCAATGCATAGGCCTTGGTGGCCATCGCATTGACGCTGCCCTCCCAGCCCACCTCGGTGCCAACACCCAGGGTCACACCGAGGGTCGTGTGTAGTTTGACGCCTGCCGAGCCTATAGCTGCTGTTGCACCTGCTGTGGCACCAACGCCCAGATTAGCGGCAGCGCGAACCTTGGCCGATAGGCTGTATGCATTGGCGTATTGGCTCTTGAACAAGTTGAGCTGAGCGCTCCCTTCTGCTTTCAGGCCGGCGAAAGCCGAGGCATTAGCTGTCACGCGGGCCATCGGTCCCGCTGGGGTCATCATCAGTGCGGCTTCTGCCCCCAGTTTGGCGTTGACGCCAACCTCGGCAGCGCCTTCGAGTTTGGCATTAAGCAGGTTGCCGACAGTCCAACTGCCCTCGACTGACAGCCCAAGCTTGCTGACCAGCTCGGCGCTGGCACCGATGCGCAGCAGGCTCACATCGTGAGGGCCAGGCTTATAGCGCTCACCCTCAGTTTCGTTGAGGATCCGGGGGGCGGAGTTGAACGCTAGTGACCCTTCGACTTTACCGATCATCGCTTCGGCCTTGGCTCCGGCCATGTTCTCCTGGACCAGGGTCGCTTTTGTGGAAAACTCGCCAATAGGGCTCTGGCTGCGAGCTTCCCATTTACCGATCTCGATTTTGGCAAATGCTTCAACCAACACGCTGGCGTTGATTAGCCCTATATCGATGAACTCCTTCTGACTGACAGGCTGTCCGGGCTTGATCTCGTGACTGGCAACATCAAGAGGACGCTTGAGCTCAGCTCGTACACCGAGCTCATAGCTCATCTTTTGCTTGCTTTCTCCTTGCCAGAGTAATTTTTTCTCTTCAGCCAAGGCCTGATAGGGGGCGTCCAGTCCATCCACCAGCGCTGTCAGTAATTCGGTCCTTAGTAGCCCAATCTCACCCTGCTGCTTCACCTTCTGGGCCAGACTCAGAGCTAGCACTTCCTTGAGGTGGCCCATCTCCAGGAGGTGGCTGTGGGCTATCAGAATGTCACGACCGTTCTCTTCGGCTGTGGCTTGTGGCTGCAGCGCCCCAAGAGTTGGTAATTGCAGGCGCAGTGCGCCACAGAATGCCTTCCACTCATGACTACCGGCGACTTCCTCTTGGGTGGGAGCACGCTCTAGACGGCAGGCTGTCATCGTTTCACTTACGCCGAACATCAGGTCGAGTCCACTCTGCAGTTCTCGTTTGAACAGATCATGAGCCCCCTGTTGCCGTAAGTGAGTGAGTTCCCCTATCCATTGACGAATATGATGATTACTCTCAATGGGTTGATTAATTCGCCCCTGCTCATTACAGACCCATGCCCGTTGAAAGGATGGGGCCTGCCCTCCTTGGCTGAACGCTTGACGTCGAGAGGCGATGTCATTCACCAGTCGTTGAAGTACCGGATCCTGCTGACGGGATCGGTTCCTTCCTGACTTGAGCCAAAACTGCAACGCGTTATCGATTTTCGCCAATGCGGGCAGCGAAGGTGTTTTCTGGGCCTGATAATTACGTACTGCCTGAATGACAGCCTTTAGTTCTTTACTCTGGCGGTGAGTTATGCCGCGGCGGATCCCTCGTTCAAACTCACGGTTTCCGGTATCAAGAAGGCGCAGTCTGTTGTTACCCAGAGTGATGACCGTCGGCTGTTGCGGCCTGGATTGAGACGGGGGGAGCTGGCTGATGTTGGGATTATGGGGGGCTGCCTTCATGTAATTACCCAGTTGCCAATGGGGAGAAAGACCTTTAACTTACGCCTTTACCCAGAAGCAATTTGTCAGAGATAGCCTCTCTTTTTTAGGATTCAGACCAACCCGAATGAGAGGAGAGCGGGTCCCTCTTGTTCAGCGGTAGGCCATGCATTAGCGCCCATGTGCTAAAAAAATACGACGACAGCTAGTAAGCAACAGCCTGGCGGCCAAATAGAGTGTCGTTCTCCTTTGAACAAGGCTTGGCTATGTATCACTCGCTCGTCACCGCACTCTTTACTCACCTTGGACTACCCACTCCGGATGCCGGGCAAACCATAACAACGTTTGCTGTCAACGATGAGCTGGTATTGACGTTGGCGGAAGACGACGATCATTTGGCCATCTATCTGCTGCTACCGGGCCATGTGATGCCTAATGTCCCCTTGCTGACAAAGTTCTGCAGCGACACTGTGTTTCTGTTGGATCGGACACCTCAGGGTGAGACTCTGCTTTGGAGCCGGGAGTGGCTAGATCATTTGACGGTCGACAGTTTGTTGCTGCTCTTGGAGCGTGCTATTGAACTGGGTACTGAACTACTCGCCCATAAGCTCGACAGTCAACAATCGCTGGAACAGAGTTCGGGAATAAGGGGGTAGCGGGCGGGGGCAATCCAGCGGGGTCCGTTTTTCTCGGCAATAGAAACGGCAAGCTTCCGTAAGGTTTCGGGGGAATCGTCTACCACTTCTTTCGTGATCTCTATCGATTTATGGCGGCCAAACCCTCTGCCCTGGGCGGAAGCTAGGCGATGAAGAACGACGTACGCGATGGTCACAATTTCCATGTCTAGCTTCCTGATGGCATGAAGCTACGACTGTATCTGATGGAGGTAAGATACCCAGTTTGGGCGGCGAGCGAGTCGTTTCGGTGCAATCTGGATTGGAGCGACAGTTACTGACGACAAGATGTGCTTGGGTAGGCTGGAAGTGGGCGCGCGGTGGTACGAAAGAGGTACGCGGAAAAAACAGATTCTCTGATGGCCTTTATTTGTAAGGCCTTCAGAATTAGATGGTCCAATCCATCACTGATAAAGCTGTGGATTTTGCGCCCGGCTGGCAGATATCGACCGATTCTGGTGAAAAAGTCGACCTTGGTTTCCACGGCAGAAAAGTACGCGTCTGAGATTGAAATCCTTGTTTTTGGCTGAGGCTTCCGGGCTCAGGTTTCACGTAGCAACGTGCAAAAGTTGCATTTTCCCCGGTTAATATCCGGGCAGTTTGAGCTGAGCGACTTTTTCAACACAATCGACCCAAAGCTGCCCCTCACGGAGGGCAGGAATTGGCCAAAAGCTACCCTTCATTCCAGCAGTCGTCGGCAATTAGATCCCGGAAACCACTTAATTTGCCTGAACATTGATCCAGATCATGATTAAATCCGAAAGAAAAAAAGCGCTTAACAACGAACTTGATCTGCTGTTTTTTTGTGCTAAAAGTATTGGCGCCAGTGACTGCCAAAAAAATGAGTAAAGCTTTGCTCATGCGCAGCCATTACGGCTGAATGTATACTTTTAACAAGGACGTAATATGAAGATAATTGGACTGTCTGGGATTCTTCCGTCACGAATCGTCAGCAATCAGGATGTAGTAAACTTGGTCGAGGAGCACTCTAAAGACACATTTGAGGATGACTTGCCAAAAACATTGAAGACAATAAAAAAGCTGCTTGAAAAAAGCGGTAGCGGCACGCGCCACTGGTTAGATGCCAACGAAAAGCCGATGGAATTAATGGAGTCAGCATTTAATGCGGCGCTCGCGCAGGCCAATATTAATAAGGCGGATTTGGATCTGTTGATCTATCCGAACGTCACACGAGGTTTTATCGAACCCGCCAACAGCACCTTCATCGCAAAGGCGTTGGGCCTGAACTGCAGAAATTTTGATGTAGTAGACGCGTGCAATGGATGGGTGACGGCCATCGATGTAATCAATAGTAAAATGCAAGCAGGCGAGATTCGCTACGCAGCTATTGTCAATATGGAATTTGGCATGTCTGTTGGCGGGCCAGTAATGCCCAAGAACTTCTCATTGCGGTCGCCGGCAGAGCTGGCTTATAAGTTTCCAAGTTTTACCATCGGCGAAGCGGCCACCGTCACCATCCTCAGTAATGATGCACCAGGGAACTTTAATTTTTCGTACATCAATAGGCCGGACTTGAGTGATTTGTCGACGATCTCCTTGCCGGATTGGAAACTGTTTTGCAATGAGGAAGATATTGCTCGCATTTCACCCACCGGCGGGCAGTATCAGTTTAATTCCTACGCTGCCGCTTTGCATGAAGATGGTCGGAATGAAGCGATAAAAGTATTCAATCTACAGAACATCTCTGCGGCGGATATTCATAAAGTATTTATCCATACGGGTTCACCAAAGATGTGGGAGCATATTGGCCAGCAGATCGGTGTTGATGACAAGCTACATCACGTTGGGCATAAGACAGGTAATATTATTACAGCGTCCATACCCTTCGGGATCTTTGACGCTATGAGTCGGGGCGAAGCTGAGAAAGGGCAGTTTTGCATGGGCTGGGCGGGTAGCGGTGGGATGGTTTTCTCTGCGTTGTCATTTACTTTGTAGCATCTGACGCAACTTGCCGCAGTGATGTGGCACGTTGCTCGACCATTTGCGCAATCGTATGGCTGCCGTTCTCGCTCCTGGTTTAGAAGACATTTTGAGCAGCTGCTATTGGCCGATTGTGTTGAAAAAGTCGCTCCGCTCAAACTGCCGGGACATTGACCGGGGAAAATGCAACTTTTGCACGTTGCTACGTAAAATCTGATCCCGGAAGCCTCAGCCAAAAGTAAGGATTTCAATCTCAGACGCGTACTTTTCTTCCGTGGAAACCGAGGTCGACTTTTTCAACAGAATCGGCCGATTGCCGCCTGTCCGTGAGGGGCGGGCGTTACTGCGTGGAAGTACTGTTGTTACAAAAGTGGCACACAGCTTCAGATCGGCTCTGTAGGGTAATGAATACGCGGCCTACAGGATTAGCAGTTCCAATCCATCATTGATGCGATGCGCCAGTTTTGGGTTCGATCACTGCGCATACTGACCTTTTTAAACATAGAAAAACTCGCATGTTTAGATTGGTCATATAGGTGTAGTCGCTGACCTACACCACCTTGCGCCTCCCCCTACACCTAAGACAGAATCCCCCGGCTTGTGCGTCTAGACCGCAGGTTCTATCGTCCTCTGGTCACTGAAACCCAGTGATCGGGTTTGGTAGCCCGCTTCGTGTCTAGATGCATGCGTCACCTTGTTCAGTCGCTTTTTCAGGACTCGGATTTCATGGTGGTCATGCGTGGGGCCCATTCGTGGGCGCCGGGTTCTAGTGCGACCGGTCTACCAACCCGCGTATGGCCGCCACCCATCGTTTGGTAGCGTGGGTGATGGCTTCTTTTAGTAATCGCGCTAGAGGTTCCATCTATGTTCAAACCAACACCCAACCCACCAGAAACCGATCCCGCATCCCCCTACGATTCCCTCAACCCCAAAAAACTCCACGAAGCCGCCGAACGCGCGCTCGATCACTATCTCCTTCCCGCCAGCCAGATCATGGCCAGCACCAATGAGCCCGAGCGTATGTACCTCGCCAACCCGAAGTACGACTCCGAATCCCTGCTGGCCAATGCCAGCGAAACCCTGAGTTCTGCTTCCGAGATGCTCAACAACTTCGCCGCGATGCTCGATCCTTCGCACCGCAAGACCGCGCTAGGCATTGCGCAGGTGGTGATGTTGGGCGAGTTGGCGGTGAACCAGGCGTTGGATAAGGTCGAAATCACGCCGTAAAACCCGCGTCCCTCTGTGGCGTGCGGCACGCCGTTGCCGCAGAGGGCCAGGCGTTTGGATCAGCATTTTCAGCTGCGTTTTGCGCCAGTAGCGATGTGCCGCAGGTGGTGATGGCAATGCGTCATCACGCCGCTCTAAAAGTTCAACGATTGTACAAAAATAAAAAGTTGTACAAGTTTTCGCAAAATTTATAGCATCCCTCCAGACACCTTTGCTGAATCGATAAATCGTGCGTGCAGATGCTCTGTTTGCGACGTGATGGTTTGTCTGCCGATGCTCGCGTCGGGTTTTTCTTCGACGCATCAGCAGCATCGCATTTTGCATTTCCGGGACAGCTAGAGCGTCCCGTAACACGCCTTGGATGACGACCCCCGAATGTCTGGACGGTGACTGCGGTTGCCGAAGATCTATTTTTTGTGCCTGGCGTTTCGCGTCAGGGCGTTTGAGGCTGAATATGGCAGTTGCATCGAATTTTCTGGGTGACATCAAGGTTTCCCGCAAGCTGGGCACCGGTTTCGGCATTCTTCTGCTGGCGGTTTTGGCGGTTGCTTTCATTGGCTATAGCAGCAACCGCGTGCTTGTTGATCGCTTGAGTACAACGCGTCTGATCGGCACGCTGAATGACGCTACGCAGGATATGCGTCTGTCCGAGAAACAGTACGAAGCCGCCGCTGACGCTGCGTTCGCTGATTCCTATAACGCTCAACTGAATGTGCTGCAGGGTCTGGTGAGCAAGGCGCTGGAAACGTTGACCCGCGCTGAAAACCAGCAAGCCTTGAAGGCGTTGCAAGCCACGATTGTTGCCTATGATCAGAAGGTAAAGCGGCTGATCGCTGCCGATCAGTCGACCACCGATGCCCTGAAACCGTTGGGTGCGCTGTCGGACAAGTACGCGCAGACCTTTGCCGGCATGCTTGAAGGCACCACGACCAGTGCTCTGGCGTCCGCCGATGGCGAGCGTGTTCGGGAGCTGCGCACGGTGGCCGATTTGCGCAATGGCATGACCCTGTTTCGCCTGATGTTGCGTCGTTATATTGCGGTGCCCAACGACGCGAACAAAAGCGTGTTGATGGAGACCATCGACACGTTTCTGAGTGATATCACCAAGGCGCGTACCAGCCTGCCGACGGCCCTGTCGAGTCAACTGGAAGAAGCGCACGCCGGGATGCGTCGTTATCGCGAAGTCTTGGTGGAAGTGGCCGGGCTGTTCGAGCAGAAGCAGAACATGCGCGAGCAGGTCGATCAGCAAAGCAAGGCGATGGACAGCATCATGAACGGCCTGATGGACACCCAGCAGCGCCTGGCGCGTGAAGATCAGCATTCAGCCTTTATCCAGATCGCGGTGTTGACCGTGCTGGCGCTGGTGATCGGGCTGTTTGCATCGGTGGTCATCTCGCGGCAGATCACTTCGCCGCTGGCGCTGACGGTTGATCTGGCTCGGCGTATTGCCAAAGGCGATCTGACGGTACAAGCCAAATCAAACCGTAAAGATGAGTTGGGCGATCTGCAAAATGCGATGCAGGACATGGCGCAGAACCTGAACACGCTGGTTCAAGGTATCGGCAATGGCGTCACGCATATTTCCACTTCTGCGGAAAAACTCTCGGCCATGAGCGAGCAGACCAGCGCGGGTGTGCGTCAGCAGAAAAGTGAAGTGGATCAAGTCGCCACGGCGATGCATGAAATGGCCTCGACCGTGCAGGAAGTTGCGCGTAACACCACCGATGCCTCTGCTGCCGCGACCTTGGCCGATCAGCAGGCGCGCCATGGCAGTACGGTGGTGAAACAGGCAACGGTGCAGATCAGCGAGCTCGCTGTGGCCATTGAAGCGTTGGGCGGTGCGATGAACGTGCTGTCGCAGGACAGTGAGCAGATCGGCAAAGTGATCGATGTGATCAAAGCCGTCGCGGAGCAGACCAATTTGCTCGCGTTGAACGCTGCTATCGAAGCGGCGCGGGCGGGGGAGCAGGGCCGTGGTTTTGCCGTGGTGGCAGATGAAGTGCGTTCGTTGGCCCAGCGCACGCAGGACTCGACCAAGGAAATCGAAGCGCTGATCGTCACCCTGCAACAGGGCACGCAAGCGGCCTCGACGCTGATGGCTTCCAGCCGCGAGCGCACCCTCGATACGGTGGTGTTGGCGCAGAAGGCCGAGCTGGCGATTACCGAGATCAATCAGTCCATCGGCACGATCCAGGAAATGAGCTTGCAGATCTCGGCCGCTGCCGAACAGCAAAGTGCCGTGGCTGACGAAATCAATCGCAGCATCGTCAGCGTGCGTGATGTGGCCGATCAGTCGGCGGTTGCCAGCGAAGAGAGTGCAGCCGCGACGATTGAGTTGGCGTCACTGGGGCAGGACTTGCAGCGAATGACCGCGCATTTCCGCACCTGATTTTGTGAACCATGAGCCCACGGCGCCTTCAAAATACTCAGGCGCCATTGGGCTAGAGTTATGGCGGGTCAGCAAATAAGCCGAACCGCTGTTTATCTATCACCATGGACGGTTACTACCCGTTATCAGGGGGTCTAATGACCGACGTTCCAAAATCATCCGCCTCGCCCGGAGGCTGCCAGGGTTGTAAAAACAAAGGCGCGCCGGATCTGGATTTCGCCTTCGCGTTCCAGCCCATTGTGGATCTGCGCGATCAGACGACTTTTGCCCATGAAGCCTTGGTTCGCGGCGCGAATGGTGAGACCGCCCTGTCAGTCCTGGAGCAGGTGGACGATCAAAACCGTTATCGATTCGATCAACTGTGTCGTGTGCGGGCGATTTCCACCGCTGCTCAGTTGGGTATGACCGAGTACCTGTCTATCAACTTTTTGCCGAATGCCGTTTACCGCCCGGAATTGTGCATTCGCAGCACGCTTGAAGCGGCGCGCGCTCATGGGTTCCCGCTGGATCGCTTGATCTTCGAGGCTGTTGAGGGCGAGCACGTTGAGAAGAACAGCCATCTGACGAACATCTTGCGTGAGTACCGCGAGTTTGGTTTCAAGACGGCGATCGATGACTTTGGCGCAGGCTATTCCGGTCTTAATCTGTTGGCGGATTTTCAGCCGGATCTGATCAAGCTGGATATGGCGTTGGTCCGGGATGTTCACCTTGACCGTGTACGCCAGACCATCGTGCGTAACGTCGTGAATATGTGTAGAGAGTTGGGTGTGGAGGTGATCGCCGAGGGCATAGAGGATGCCCAGGAAAGAGACTTTCTCGCCGATTGCGGCATTTATCTGATGCAGGGTTACTGGTTCGCCAAGCCTGCTTTCAAATCACTGGCGCAGATTCCCGCGGGTGCGTGGCTGAAGAGATGATTTCTCTCAGCTCGCACTGAGCCGCTCGATTACGGGGGCCAGCGCCTGGCGTTTGTTCTGCCATTCAGCTTTGGTGATGCCCAACAGAACGACGTCAATCCGAATGCCATCCTTTACTACGTTCTGCCGCCTCACCCCTTCAATCTCAAACCCGAACTTCTGGTGCATCTTCACCACCGCCGAGTTCATCGCCAGCACTTCGCAGTTCAACTTTTCCAACCCCGCCACATCAAATGCGTAATCGAGCATCCAGAACTCGACTACGCTGCCCAAGCCTTTGCCCTGCAAGCCAACGTCCAGATAAAACGCCCAATCAGCCGTTTTGTGCAGATCGTTAATCGCATTCAACGACACAACCCCAACTGCCTGCTCATCCTTCACCACCACAAACACTTGCTGGCGTGGATTGCCCTGCAAAGAAGCCAGCCAGTTCGCATGTTCCTGTTCGCTGATTTCATGGGAGGTGTACATGAATTTGCGCACCTCCTCCTGATTACGAAGGGAGCGGACATGGGCCTGGAGAGCGGGGCTGGCGTCGGTCAGGGGGAGCAATTGCATGGTGATGTCCTTGTCTGGCGGGGAGGTGATTGTGAACCGACGCTGTCGATAAAAAAGGCTCAAGTTAGCGCATGAATGATTACTGCGCAGGTGGCACGGCAATCCATTCGCCAAGCACTTTCTGATATCTGCCGGTGACCTTATTCAAATGCAGCCATTGATCAACGTACAGTTTCCAGCTGATGTCATCACGCGGCAGCAGGTAGGCCTTTTCCCCGTACTGCATGAACTGTTGCGGATTGACCGCGCATAACCCCGGTTTCAATTTTTGCTGATACAGCGCTTCCGAGGTGTCGGTGATCATCACGTCGGCCTTGTTGTCGAGCAGTTGCTGGAAGATCGTCACGTTATCGTGCAGGGCCAGTTGTGCCTTTGGCAGGAAGGCGTGGACGAAGGCTTCGTTGGTGCCGCCGGCGGGTTCCACCAGACGCACGTTGGGCTGGTTGATCTGTTCGATAGTTTGATACTTGGATTGATCGGCGCAACGCACCAGCGGGATCTTGCCATCGACGTCGAGGGTGTTGCTGAAGTAAGCCTTTTTCTGCCGCTCCAGCGTCACCGAAATGCCGCCCATGCCGATGTCACACTTGCCGGCCTGCATGTCCGGCATCAGGGTTTTCCAGGTGGTTGGCACCCACTCGACCTTGACCCCGAGGCTGTCGGCCAGCGAGCGGGCCATGCTGATGTCGATGCCTTCGAAGTCGCCGTCGTCGCGTTTGAAGGTGTAGGGCTTGTAGTCGCCAGTGGTGCAGACGCGCAGTTGGCCTTGTTGCTGGATGGTGTCCAGGTGTGACGGTTGTTCCGCTGCCTGCGCGCTCAAGGTCAGGGGCAGGGCCAGAAAGGTACCGAGCAAGATTCTGATTTTTTTCATGTCTGTCGGGCTTCAAAGAGATCGGAGCGAGAAGTTAACCACGTTCTCGGCGCTGATCCCTATCGTCGAAGTGCACTTATAGGCCCAATCCTTCCTGCACCACCTGCAAAAGATTGTTCTCCGTCAACGCAATCGCATCCAGCTCCTGCCCGGTTTCCACGGTTTGCAGCCACCAGTGGCTTTCGTGGTGTTCATCGACGGTGCGCAACAGATAAGTGTTTCTGTCCGGCAGGGTGATTTGCACGCGCCCCGCACCGTCTTCGGTAAAGCGTGCAATGGGATCAAATGTCAGGCTTTGGTCATTCGCCTCGATCACCAGTTGGTCGATGGCGTAATCGTGGGATTCGCCATCCGGTGACGTTTCGCAAATATGCGTAGGATTGCGCCGAATCTTCAGGCCGACTTCGGTCACCGGTTGCAGCCACGCCTCGATGCGGTGGTACAGGTCGTAGACCTGCGCCGGCCAGCAATCGATCTCCAGTTCCGCGCAGGTGATGTCGGCCGCGTGGTTGTGCCGGGTTTGCTTGAGCTTCGCGGCGAATTCGTCTGCTTTACTCATTTCGGATCCCTGTGTTTGATGTCTGCTTATTAATCGTAGACCTTTCAACGGGGTACGGCCTTGCCTTGCGTCATGTGCTTGCAACACTGGCGTGTCCAAATCAGCCCTGACCAAGTCTGGTCAGGAACGAAAACCACGGACGCAGGCGTCCCAAGGAGCGGGTACATGAAAAAGCTGTTTACAATTTTGGCGGTGATTGCGCTGACGGCCGGTAGCATCGGCCTGAGTTCGGCGCGCCAGTCCCAGTCCGGCAAAGTGCAGGCGGAATCGGTGGCGGGGGTGTTCGATTACTACCTGCTGTCGTTGTCCTGGTCGCCGACGTTTTGCCTGACGCACAAGGACGACGTGCAGTGTTCCGGCAAGGGATACGGCTTTGTCCTGCACGGTTTGTGGCCGCAATACGCCAAGGGTGGCTGGCCGGCATCCTGCCCGCCACTGACCACGCTGTCGGCAGCAGAAAGCAGCAAGGGCATGACCCTGTTTCCGACGAAAAAACTGCTCGACCACGAATGGTCCAAGCACGGTACGTGCAGCGGCCTCGGTGCGATGGGGTATCTGGATGCAGCGGATAAAGCCGTTGGCGCGGTGAAAATTCCGCAGGAGCTGCAACCGTTCAGTACGTCGTATTACTTCGAGGCGCAGGAAATTTCCGATCTGTTCCGTAAGGCCAATCCGGGCATTCCGGCGGATGGCATCGCGGTGATTTGCAGCGGCCCTGAGCTGTCGGAGGTGCGAGTGTGCATGGGGAAAGACTTGCAGCCTGGCGCATGTGGCAAGGGTGTGAAAACTCAGTGCCGGGCGGGCGATATCCGGGTGCCACCGTCGCGGTGATGTGTTCGGCAATTGTTCAAAGAGAGGCGCCTGAATGGGCGCCTTTTTTTCTTGAAGATTTGAAGCACCTGACAAATTCACGCATGCTAGCTCCCCCAAAAGGATGACCACGCAACACTGCAAGGAGCTGATCATGAGCGGAAAACCCGCCGCCCGCGTCACCGATCCCACCGCCTGCCCACTTCCGGGACATGGCACCAATCCGATCGCCAATGGCTCGCCGAATGTGAATTTCGACGGTCTGGCGGCTGCGCGAATGACTGATAAATCAGCGTGCGGCAGCCCGATTACCGGCGGTGTTGCCTCGACCGTGTTGATCAACGGCTTGAACGCCGCGACCCTCGACAGCACCGGTGGCCACGGTAATGTGGTTATCGGTGGTTCCGGCACGGTCATCATTGGAGACACCGTGGTCGTTGCTCCTTTTAGTGGCTTGCTGCCGATGCCGGTGCATTTCACTGACAAGCTGCAACTGGTCAACGACGTGACCGGTGAGCCGATGTCAAATCATCCTTATGCTATACAGCGCGCGGACGGCCGTATGGAGCATGGTGTGTCTGACGCCAGCGGGTTCACTCACACCGTCAGCTCGCACCTTCCTGAAACCATCAAGCTGTTTCTGGAGGAGTGAGGTGTGGCTGGTGAAACGGTGACGTGCGAGAAGGGCAATAACTATAAACTGCACAAGGAGCATGCGCTGACGGATAAGAAAGATGTCAGTGTGAAGGCTGTGCCGGTGGAGAGTACGAAGGCAATAGTTGTCTTCATTGGGGGCGCTGGAGATAAGGAGCGGTATTATTTTTCAGGTCCTTATGAAAATATTCTGGAGGCACGAAAGGACTTCGATGAGCGCACACGAACATTAAAAAATGAGGGTAAATATAAATCGGAGTGGTTAGGCTATAACGAAGTTAGAGGGAAACAGGATATTCAGAGGCATGTTCTCAGTCTGATTCCGTACAAGAGTTGCCCTGTTTATATCGTTGGACATAGCCTCGGCGGATGGAACGGGGCGCATCTGACAAAGATCATGTCGGCATGGGGTTATCGGGTTCAAATGCTGATTACACTTGACCCCGTCGGTGAGGGAGCTTTTGTCTGGCTTGGCTCGGATATTTATTTCGACCGCCCTGAGCCGGTCGCTGCCGACTGGATCAATATCAAGGCGATGCCCTCCAAAAGGGATCCATCAGACGGGGTCGCTGATTTTGGAGAAAAGTGGCTGATCCCTTGCGGGCCTTCCGTAAACGCGAATGTAGACACCAATCATGCCAACGCATTAGGGCTTTTCACTGCTCGTATCGCAGGAAGCAAGTCAGCAAGCGACCTGCTGCTTGACGCGATCATGAAGGAATTTTCGTAATGTATAAGTTCCTTCTTTGTCTTCTTTTCGTCTTTTGTTCAGGGTGTGCAAAAGACCATGTAAAGCCGGCAGCAAACTTGAACTTCGTGTCTGTTGAAAGAGAAAAGTCTCTTTTATATGTAATCCGATATCAATCGGATGTCGATGTACTCAATCTTTTTGATCGCGGGGAAAGAGAAGGCATGGCTTCAGGCATGCTCAAGTGTGCCTTGGCAGATGACCAGGACTTCTCGGTCGGCAAAGCTATACGGTTTTCTGCAGTCGGCTTGATCAGGTCTGAAAAAGATCAAGGTAACAATACGAAATTTTCGTACCTTACCCATGCGTTTGTCGTTGAAACCTCTGATAACCGTAGTTCGGAAAGAGATTTGTCGGTCGCAGAAATGAACCAGCTCCTTTCCAACAAAAAACATATCCCCTGCAAAGTCGTCATCACTGCTTACGGCTACAAACCCTACTACTCAAACACCATGAATATCCCCGTCGCTGATTTGCTTCGAGAAATCAACAAACTCCGGTAGTACAAAAGGGGGATTTCAAGTAAATCCCTCGCATCCACCCCGACTCCGTCGGTGCCAATGCCGGCAAATCCGTATACACCTCATGCTCTGGCAACACGCCGAAACCAGACAGCGAAAATAAATCTTCGAACGGCGATCATCCAAATCCGCCGCGCGCCGATACAACGAGGCGGGAGCGGGGCGTTTGCCCCCGGCATCCCGGTGGGCTACGCTCACAAAATATAAGGGTTTCGGGCATCGGGCCCTTGTCGTACCTGCCCAGGACACGCTTTTGCCTATCCCAATTCACGATCCGCAACAGGCTCCCGGCACGCTTAAACGCCTGCCTCTGCGTAAAGCAGCGGCATTGTTTATCGTTGCGGTGAGCCTGTGTCTGTTCGGTTTGCTGTACCTGCAACTGGAACAGTCGCGGCGTCAGGATCTGGCGGTGGCGCAGATGGCGTCGAGCAACCTGACCCGGGCGATGGCGCAACAGGCAGAGGACACATTTCTCGCGGCGGATCTGGTGATGACCAGCCTGGTCGACTGGATTCAGGACGACGGTTACGGGGCGGCGCAGAGGCCGCGTCTGCAAAGAACCTTTGCCCGCCGGGTGCAGCAACTTGGCCAGTTGCACGGCATGTTCCTGTTCGATAAGCAGGGGCAGTGGGTGATTACCTCATTCCCGGATCAGCCCCTTGGCATCAGCGTGGCTGATCGCGAGTACTTCAAGTTCCATCAGCAGAACGTCTCGAGCGTGGCGCACATCGGCCCGGCGATTCGCAATCGCGAGGACGGTGAATGGATCATCCCGATCTCCAAGCGCGTCAATGACCGCGCCGGCAATTTTCAGGGTGTCTTGCTGGCCGGGATCAAGATGGCGTACTTCGACCAGTTCTTCGAAAGCTTCAGCCTCGACGACAATG
Source organism: Pseudomonas sp. Irchel 3E19 (assembly GCF_900187585.1). NCBI lineage: Bacteria > Pseudomonadati > Pseudomonadota > Gammaproteobacteria > Pseudomonadales > Pseudomonadaceae > Pseudomonas > Pseudomonas sp. Irchel 3E19. The sequence continues at coordinate 2,164 of NZ_FYDT01000062.1, read as the reverse complement.
GGATCATGTTTCTCGGGCTGACCGACGGCACTTTGCTTGCCCACCGACCTTTCGATCAATCGCTGATTGGTACGTCACTGGCCCAAGGCGAGATCTATCGGAAATTGCTGCCGAGTGCGGCGGCTGGCACGGCGATGATCAATTCGGTGGTCGACGGCGTCACCCGTTTGTACGGTTACCGGCAGTTGGTGTCATATCCGCTGGTGGTGTCTGCCGGGACCTCGCGGGACACGATTCTCAAGGGGTGGTACGAGCGGGCATTTCAGTCCAGCGTGATTGTGGCGCTGGTGATTCTGGGCGTCGGATTGTTCGGCTGGGTGTTCATTCATCAGGTGCGTGGCGGCGAGCGCATCGAAAAGAATCTGCGCAAGGCACAACGGGCGCTGGAGCAGATCGCCACCCACGACAGCCTCACCGGACTGGCCAACCGGCGCTTGTTCGAGCGCTCGCTGGAGATCGAGTTTTCCCGGGGGGCGCGCCAGGTCAGCCCGGTCAGCCTGATCATGCTCGATATCGATTTCTTCAAGCGTTACAACGATGCCTATGGACATGTCGCCGGCGATCATTGCCTGACCCAGGTTGCCCAGGTGCTGAGGAGCTGCTGCCAGCGCAAGTCGGATCTGGCCGTGCGATACGGCGGTGAAGAGTTCGCGGTGCTGTTACCCGATACTGATATCAACGGCGCGCTGGCGATTGCCGGGCAGATCCGCCGCAGTGTGATCGACAAACACATTACCCACAGTGGTTCACCTACCGGTTACCTCACCGTCAGCCTGGGTTGCTACTCATTTATTCCCACAGGCAATGATGATCCGGAAGTGTTTATCCAGCGCGCCGACGCGGCGTTGTATCAGGCGAAAAATGCCGGGCGCAATCGGGCAGCGGTGTTGTCGCTGGAGGACGCTGTAGCGGAGCTCATGCGTTCCGACCGATAACCACCCATCCTTGTGGGAGGGGGCTTGCTCCCGAATGCGGTAGATCAGTCAAATCATCGTTGCCTGACCCACCGCATTCGGGAGCAAGCCCCCTCCCACAGGATTTCGCATTAATGCCGGGGAGGGCAATGCGTTTATCCGGGATGGCTCTTGTTCGTTCAGCCGCCCGTGCCACCGCCGGCACCGCCAGTACCGCCGCCGGCTGACCCGGTGCCACCACCCGCGCCCGAGCCCGAACCGCTGGCGCCGCCATTGGTGCCGGTGCCCGAACCTGCGCCGTCGGAGCTGTTACCCCCAGAAGGCGCGCCCGGCGTGTTGTCCGGTGGCATGGTCGAACCGCTGGTGGCACCGGATTTGGTGCCGGTGGCGTCCGCGCCGTCGTTGGCCGCGAAGCTGGAAGCCGATGCGGTAGCGAGCAGGCCGGCGAGGAATAACGAGGTGAGTTTGCGCGTCATCATGGTACGTCTCCAAAAAGGGGATTTACCTGATATTGGTCTGACGCCGTTCTCGCTTGGTGCCGGCAGGGTGACGAGCGGTCAGGTGAGTGGCCTCCTGTTCTTCGGCAATATTGGCTATTTGCCGAAGCATGCGCCGGGACTAACGTGGTCACACATTCACTCGCCCCGGTAACCAACATGAAACCACGTATCGATTTCTACACCGCTTCCCCAGACGCCCTGAAAGCGATGATGGCCCTGGAAACCGCCGTCTCCAAACTGCCGCTGGAAAAGACCCTGATCGAGTTGGTCAAGCTGCGCGCCTCGCAGATCAACGGCTGCGCCTTTTGCATCGACATGCACACCGCTGATGCGATCAAGGGCGGCGAAACTCCACGTCGCCTGTTCGCAGTGACCGCTTGGCGTGAAGCGCCATTCTTCAGCGACCGCGAACGTGCGGCGCTGCTGTGGACCGAATCGCTGACCCAACTGAGCCTGACTCATGCCCCAGACGAAGATTACGAAGTCGTCGCCGCGCAGTTCTCGCCCAAGGAAATGGTCGATCTGAGCGTTGCGATCAGCACCATCAACAGCTGGAACCGTCTGGCGGTGGGCTTCCGTAAAATCCCGCAGGCCTGATCACCACCCCCTGTAGCAGCCTTCGGCAGCTCCTTGTATCTCGACTATCGCTCCATCAGGAGCGATAGTTCTCGACTGATCATCGAGGGAGGGATTTGGAAGCCGTGCAGCTCCTTAGGCTTTTTGCCTGTGATGTAGATCGTGCTCCAGCCC
>NZ_FYDT01000018.1:0-106102 GCF_900187585.1 Pseudomonas sp. Irchel 3E19 | reverse complement strand
AGCACAGATGGCCAGGGGCGTCACCCCTTCAGCGAGCAAAAGGAGCATCCGCGCCCGCTGGCTGAGGCTTTGCTCCAGCGTACTCATGCGCAACCAGTCTTGAAGCGTAATGACGTCGGCGGGCTGCTGTGCAAAAGGAGCAATTGGTCGAGGCATGCGTGGAACCATCTCGGGACGAGGGGGCGCACAGTATATCTTTACATGTTAGAAAACAAACTAACCGCTCACGACACTAGGGTCTTTCTCACGCCTACGGCTTGTTCCTGCCCTCTAGGCGTGCTTATGAATTTACACCTGCCATTTCCAGGTGGAGGAGTAGATCCAAATCCCCATCTCCTCCCAATATGCGCGAACCCACATGTCTGTACCGTTGGTTTGTTTCAAGTCTGATGCCAGCCTTTTATAAACGTCTTCGGTAATGCGGCTTGGTTTGTTAGCCAGATTTGTAAGTTTTGCGGCATAATTTGCTGCGCGGCCCACCCAAACTAAGTCGTTATCACCTCGCACGCCAATTCGTGCTGCTTTCAATTGACTGGTGTCGATTCCTACAACATGCTTTAAGACAAAATCTGTGGTCCATACTTTTGAAATGGCGGGTTGAATAATATTTTGCACAGCGAAGTTTTTTTTAAAGCGCAGCGCGCTGCGGAGGTGTTTTTATATTCACCGGTGAAAATCCCCATAACGCGATCCCCATCGTACGCGGTGATTATCCCACCTTCGTTTTTAATGATGTCGGAAGCACATTTGAGGAAGGTTTTATAAATTTCGGTGCTGAACTCCCATTTTTTCATATTCACCATATCTGTAGAACCGTCCAGATCAGCATATAATACGGTCGCTGAATTCAGATCTTTTGCGTGATTTGAGTTTAGGCGAAGGTCTGCTGGGTTAGGAACTCCGGTCGTCTCTTGAACTTCCCAAACAGCTGTGAAGGTTTCGTCTACCCATTTTTCAGATCCTCAGCTAATGCCATATTCCATTCCTAATTGGTTATCGTGGTCAAGAGATAGGATTTCTGCACTGGCCACAGTTAGTAACTTTAGCAGTGAACGTTCGTGAGCAACCGAATGCCACTAACAGATCATTATGGTCGCAACCCTGACCTCCTTGTGGGCTAGGGCAGGATCAATATCAATGAAGCGAGCTATGGAGGTCTTATTAATTAGATATGTATACATCGTGATATTGAAAAGATAACAAAATCCGATGGTCTAGGTCGAAGGGGAACTGCTTCAGAATCAAAGGCCATATTCCATTTCGGAGATGAAATCTTCAAATTTTGGATCGTGCTCAATAGATTCATAAATGTGGTTGAGCACGAACAAAGCTGCAACCATTAGTTCAGTGTCCCTTCGGTTGTCATGCCGTTTATCACCGTGGAACAGATTGTTCCTGGCGATTTTTATGCAATCAAGCAACTCTGGCATTGTAGTCGGCGTAGTGGGTTTTCCGGACCATTGAACGCCTTCACCTGCATCGGCCACCAATCGATCCGGTGGCGCGTCGAAATAAATTGCCACCTCGGATGTCGCTCGCAAGCGGGGAAAAATATCCACTGGCAGATGGTTCGCGAATTTGGTCCATGCCGCATCAGTGCTTTCACCACGCCGAAAACCTCTTTTTTTCATCGCGTATTCAAAGCGAGAGAAAACCGCGAACAGATCATAGGCTGCCTGTGAAACACGTCTGCGAAAGTAATCTTGCAATTGGATCATGATAGTAAGCCCTAGGTAGGGTGGGCCAAGAATAATGGCAGACGCGAGCCGTTCTTCCCAACAAAGTCAACAGCTCAATGTAATGAATTGCCTTGGGTATTCTAAATACTTTCCAAGCTTGCAGCTTATCGTTTTTCAAACGCTACCGGAAACTGATCGTCCCAGTTTTGGATAGAAGCGGAGTGCCTGCTTTGGCCCAGTGCCGCCGGTGGCGACAGGCAGTGGTCGCCACCCTCTCTACTGGTCAAGGTGATTTCCAATCGTCATTCCATTGATAACTACAAATTGGGAATAGTATTTAGTTTTAGTAATGTACTAAAGCTTGGATGCCCTGAGGTGCCCGTGATCTCTAGGTATACGCGCTTTTAGTACATTGCGTGCTGTCAGGTAAGCGGGGCTCCGTTTTTTTTGCCCGGTTTTTTTCAGTTAGACCGAGTCGCGGCATTCGCGAGCAACCCCGCTCCCACAGGGGAACGCATTCCAAATGTGGGAGCGGGCTTGCTCGCGAAAGCGGAATAACTGTTAGTGCGAAATTTGTTTTGTGAATCACCATTCGGGTGCAAAACAGGCCAAAAAAAACCCCTGATTTATATCCTGTGCACCATTTAATTTCATAACTGCGACATTTTGCGCTGTTCCTGTGCGCAAATCGTTTGTTACAGTCCGGCTCAATCTCTTCCAACGACAATAAATTTGCCGAGACTTTTCCCATGATCGAATCCGTCGAATCCTTCCTCGCCCGCCTGAAAAAACGCGACCCGGATCAACCCGAATTCCACCAGGCCGTTGAAGAAGTCCTGCGCAGCCTGTGGCCGTTTCTCGAAGCCAACTCGCACTACCTGACTTCCGGCATTCTGGAGCGCATCTGCGAGCCGGAGCGGGCGGTGGTGTTCCGCGTGTCGTGGGTCGACGATCAGGGCAAGGTCCAGGTCAATCGCGGTTTCCGTATCCAGATGAACAGCGCCATCGGCCCGTACAAGGGTGGTCTGCGGTTTCATCCATCGGTGAACATGGGGGTGCTGAAGTTTCTCGCCTTCGAGCAGACCTTCAAGAATTCCCTGACCTCGCTACCGATGGGCGGCGGCAAGGGCGGTTCGGACTTCGATCCGAAGGGCAAAAGTGACGCAGAAGTCATGCGGTTCTGCCAGGCGTTCATGAGCGAGTTGTACCGCCACATCGGCGCGGACGTTGACGTGCCGGCCGGTGACATCGGCGTTGGCGCGCGGGAGATCGGTTTCCTGTTCGGCCAGTACAAGCGCCTGAGCAACCAGTTCACCAGCGTGCTGACCGGCAAGGGCATGACTTATGGCGGCAGCCTGATTCGCCCGGAAGCCACGGGGTTCGGTTGCGTGTACTTTGCTGAGGAAATGCTCAAGCGCCGTGAGCGGCGGGTCGAAGGCAAGCGCGTGGCAATCTCCGGTTCCGGCAACGTCGCCCAGTACGCGGCGCGTAAGGTCATGGATCTGGGCGGTAAGGTGATTTCCTTGTCCGACTCCGAGGGCACGTTGTATTGCGAGGCAGGCTTGAGCGAAGAACAGTGGCTGGCGCTGCTGGAGCTCAAGAACGTCAAGCGCGGGCGGATCAGTGAAATGGCTGCGGCGTTCGGTCTGGAGTTCCGCGCTGGTCAGCACCCATGGTCGTTGCCGTGCGACATCGCGCTGCCCTGTGCCACGCAGAACGAGCTCGACGCCGAAGCCGCCCGCACGCTGTTGCGCAACGGATGCGTGTGCGTGGCCGAAGGGGCGAACATGCCAACCACTTTGGAGGCTGTGGATATCTTTATCGAGGCGGGGATTCTGTTCGCGCCAGGCAAGGCCTCCAATGCCGGCGGCGTGGCCGTGAGTGGTCTGGAGATGTCGCAGAACGCCATGCGTCTGCTGTGGACGGCGGGCGAGGTGGACAGCAAGCTGCACGCGATCATGCAGTCGATCCACCACGCTTGCGTGCATTACGGCGAAGAGAACGGGCGGATCAATTACGTCAAAGGCGCGAACATCGCCGGCTTCGTCAAAGTCGCCGATGCGATGCTGGCGCAGGGCGTGGTTTAAGCGGGTTCGACGCGGATCACTTCAATCACTTGATCACCGGCGGGGCGTTGCCACAGCACCTCGTCGTTGAGACGCGCACCGAGCAAAGCCCGGCCCAAAGGTGAGCCCCAATTGATCAGGCCTTTGGCGGCGTCGGCCTGATCTTCGCCCACTAGTTGCACCCGGCGTTCGGTACTGTGTTCGTCAGCGTAGGTGACCCAACTGCCGATTTGCACCTTGTCGGTGGAGGTCGCGGCGACGGCGACCTGCGCGCTGCCCAGGCGCTGGTTGAAGTAACGCAGATCCCGTTCGAGATCGGCCAGACGCTGTTTGTCAGCCTGTTCGCCCTTGGCCGATTGCTCGGCGTGCAAGGCTTGCAGCTCGGCGACTTTCGCCTGCAACTGCGTCAGTCCCTGCGGCGTGACGTAATTGGGCTGCGTGCTGACCTGCCGTTCAACCGGCTGATCGGCTTGCGCGGCGGCGTTGTCTTCGTTGACGAAAGCGCGGCTCATGGTGTCCTCCTCTTCATAGAGTTTGGGCCATGGTCGCTGGCATTTGGTTTCACTGGATGTCTGGAAGCGACCTACTGCGAGCGATAAGCCCGCCCGGCGCCCTGGTCTTTCTGTTGCTGCCAGGCACGTTCGCGCTCATCCCAGTGTTCGTTGCGATAGTCTTCGCGACCTTTGTTTTCCAGCATCGCCTGACACTGGCGGAAGCCGTCGGTCCAGCCTTCGGCGTATTGCTTGTCCTTGAGATAGCGCGGCACGTTTTTGCGGAATTCACCGCTGATCGAACCGGCGGCTTGCCGGCCGCTGACACAACCGTCATCGAAACCGTCGGCGAAGGCCGGTGGGTAACCTTTGGCGATCAAATCTTCATGAGTGGTCTGGCAACCGCCCAGCAACAGCAAAACCCCCAGCAAACCCGCACACCGCCGCATCGCACACTCCCACGCCGGTTCTCGGCTGATAGGGAGAGTCTAGAAGGGGATTCGTTGGATGTTGGTGAAAGGCATGTGAGTAATTCGTTGAACACTGCAAAACCAATGTGGGAGCGAGCCTGCTCGCGAAAGCCATCTGTCATTCAACATTGAGGCTGACTGGAAGACCGCTTTCGCGAGCAGGCTCGCTCCCACAGGAGAGTTGCATTGGATTCAGATCAGTAGTGGTACCACTTCACCTCGAGCATGACCTCGGTTTCAGGCGTCGCGAGGTGACTGAACTCGCGCTGCGCACTCAAGCGCAAACCAAGATTGCGCGACAGTTCCCACTGCTGATTCAGGCTCAGGCTGCGGCGCACTTCGCCATTGAAGAAGTAATCGCCTTTGGCTTCCAGGCTGAGATTGCCCAGCGGGTTTTTCCACAGCACGCCGGTATTGAAACCGCCCGCCGGGGAAACGAACTCGGCGAAGTCATTGTTGTGTTCGACGCGCACCGTACCGAGAGCAAAACCGAGCACATCGTCGCCCAACTGCCATGTGCCGCCACCGCCACCATTGACGTGGCTGACCAGCGTCTCGTCATCATGCTTGCCCGGCACACGCTCAAGACCACCGGTGACTTGCCACGACAGCGGCTGCAGCAACTCATTGCGCGGCGTGAGCGAGCGAATGGTCGCCAGATCCAGTTGCTGGAATTGCCAGTGATTGCCTTCGTACTGACGCAGCTTCATTTGCAGGATTTCGATCTGCGCACCGAGCGGGAAGCTTTCGGCGTTGTCGTTGAGATCGTGATAGGCCATGCGCAAGCCGTACTCGCCAAACGCGCGATCACCACGGGTGCCGAGCCCGGCCTGCCATGTCCGCGATTCGTGGCCATCTTCGGGCAAGCCCGGTTGTGGAATTTCCAGCTCCGGCGCCGGGTTCTTGTTGATCGCCCGTAGCAGTTCGAAACTGCGCTGCGCCCGTTGCGGATCACGCTCCTGACCATTGGCGCGGTAGCGCTCCAGACGATATGCCGCGTCGATGATCAAGGCTTGGCGGGCGCGGGGCAGGGCCTTGAAGGTCGGGTCTTGCAAGACTTGCTGATCGGCGCTGACTTTCAGCACCCACTGCTGTTCTTCATCGCTTAACGGCTCGGCGCGACTGAGCAGTTCACGCTCGCGCGAGGGGCGGTACTCGATGCTTTCCACCAGCCCGGCTTCTTTCACGGCCTTGACCGTGTCGGTGGGGATCGCGGTCAGCGGGAATTGTTCGGTCAGGTGCAGGCTCGGCCGCGCCACTTGCAGCAATTCGAGCAAGCGGTAGGAGCAGTTTTCGTCGAAGAAGAAATAGTCGAACTGGATCTGCTTCAGCTCCCACACATGCTCGACCATGCGCGCGGTTTCTTCCTGCGTCAGATTCAGCCGGTATTCCCACAGATCACGGTTTTCCAGGCTGCGGTATTCGGAGAGTTTCTCCTGATACGGCACCAGCGCGAACAGGCCGGGATAGCCGCCCATCAAACCTTTCCAGGCGTAGAGGATGCTGTTGTCCGATCCCTCGATGTAAGCGCCGAAGTTGATCGCGTAACTGAGCAGCGACGTCTTGTCGGCCTGCACGTCAGCCTGATCGATGCGCAGCAACGTGTGGCCGAACATCGACGAAGGGCTATTGAGGTAAGCCGCCGGGAAGATCATCACCGCGCTATGCGGCGAGACGTCCTTGAACCACTGCTTGTACTCGGCGCACGCAGGCGTCGGCAGATCGGTCAGGTTGAGCTGCGCTTTCAGCCAGCGGCTGCGCGCCGGGTAGACGCATTGCGCGTGTTGCTCGCCCAGACTTGCCGGGGCGTACAACGCTTGCACCGTCGCGGCGAGTTCGTGATCGGGGTGTTCGTTGCCATCGGGCGCGAGAAAGAATTTCTGGTCGCTGACATAGCTGCGCCAGCCGCCGAGCTTGGCGGTTTCGTAATGACCGAGGGAAATCCAGAAGCGGTCGTTGGCCAGTTGCTGCAAACGTTGAGGGTCGATGTTTGGCGCGGCGGACAGCGGGGCGCAGACACAGAGCGCCAGCCAGGCAAGGCGTTTGAGCATAGTCGGCAACTTGAACAGGAAAGAAATAAAGACCCAAGGAGGGGCGGGCCGAAAAAATAAAACCCGCTCCCCGAAGGAAGCGGGCGGGGTCGAGCTTAAGCCTGAGTGGCGTACTTGGCCAGACGTGGGTCCGATTTCAGTACGGCCAGGGTGTTGGTATGCACGTCTTCAGCGGTCACGTCAGCCTTGCTGAAGATCTGCTGGAAGTGCTCGTGAGTGACTGCAGCGAAGTGCGCACGGTCTTCCGGCGCCACACCCAGTACCACGGCATAGGTGGTCAGCGCTTCGCCGTTACCTTTTGCCATGTCTTCGGACAGCTCGTTCATCATGCCATTCATGGCAAACCAGGATTTGCCGCCATAGGTCAGCGACGCGTTGGTCGAGCAACCGTTGGTGCCGGAAGTCATACCGAACGTGGCGTTACCGGAAGTGCCGTTGGTGGTGGATGCCAGGAAGTGAGCCGGGGTGCCACGCTGACCTTCGAACAGCATGTTGCCCCAACCGCAATCCGGGCCGCCTGGAGCTTGCGCCATTGCGTTGATGGATACAGCGGTGAAGAGAGTACCGAGAAGAATCCGTTTCATAGCTTTTATCTCTTTATGTGCATACCAATGGACAGGGTTCTGACACCTGACGGTGCCAGTGGGCCAGTATTAGTTCCAGCCGCGCAGTTTGGAGTTTAGGCACGTTCCCGGGGTTCCGTGAGTTTTTATAAAAGATTTGGCGATAACCCTGATTTCAAGGGGGGCAGGGCAGGGGCGGGCGGTTGTCTATGCTTTGTCACATGGCGCGCCTTGCCAGTGGGGCACGGGCAGCGCCAGAATGCCGCTATCTGCCCCGCCTGATTGTTAAGGAAGCCCGATGCCTGATCCTGTTGCTGCCAGCCTGCGTATAGCGCCCGAAGCGCTGACCCGTCCGTTTTCCGCTGAACAGTTCAGCTTCACTACCACCAATGATCTGGAGCCCTTTCGCGGTGTGCTCGGCCAGGAACGTGCGGTCGAAGCCTTGCAGTTCGGTGTGGCCATGCCACGCCCCGGTTACAACGTATTCGTCATGGGCGAGCCCGGCACCGGTCGCTTCTCGTTCGTCAAACGCTACCTGAAAGCCGAAGGCAAGCGCCTGCAGACCCCGGCGGACTGGGTCTACGTCAATAATTTCGATGAGCCACGCGAGCCACGCGTCCTGGAGTTGCCATCGGGCACGGCAGGCGCGTTTATCGGCGACATCAACGGTCTGATCGACAACCTGCTGGCCACTTTCCCGGCGGTGTTCGAACACCCGTCCTACCAGCAAAAGAAAAGCGCCATCGACCGCGCCTTCAACCAGCGCTATGACAAGGCCCTGGACATCATCGAGCGTCTGGCGCTGGAAAAAGACGTTGCCCTGTACCGCGACAGCAGCAACATCGCCTTCACGCCGATGCTCGACGGCAAGGCCCTGGATGAAGCCGAGTTCTCGCAGTTGCCGGAAGCCGATCGCGAACGTTTTCACGAGGACATTTCCGGCCTCGAAGAGCGCCTGAACGAAGAACTCGCCAGCCTGCCGCAGTGGAAGCGTGAGTCGAACAACCAACTGCGTTCGCTCAACGAAGAAACCATCACCCTGGCCTTGCAGCCGCTGCTGGCGCCGTTGTCGGAAAAGTACGCGGAAAACGCCGCTGTCTGCGGTTATCTGCAAGCCATGCAGGTGTACCTGCTGAAAACCGTGGTCGAGCAACTGGTCGACGACAGCAAGACTGACGCCGTCGCGCGCAAGCTGCTGGAAGAACAATACGCGCCGAGTCTGGTGGTCGGTCATCCGGTCAGTGGCGGTGCGCCGGTTGTCTTCGAGCCGCACCCGACCTATGAAAACCTGTTCGGCCGTATCGAATACACCACCGATCAGGGTGCGCTCTACACCACTTACCGCCAGCTGCGTCCGGGTGCCTTGCACCGCGCCAACGGTGGTTTCCTGATTCTTGAAGCCGAAAAAATGCTCAGCGAGCCGTTTGTATGGGATGCGCTCAAGCGCGCTCTGCAATCACGCAAGCTGAAAATGGAATCGCCGCTGGGCGAGATGGGCCGCTTCGCCACGGTGACCCTCAACCCGCAGCACATTCCGTTGCAGGTCAAAGTCATCATCATCGGTGCGCGGTCGCTGTATTACACGCTGCAAGACCTTGATCCGGACTTCCAGGAAATGTTCCGCGTCCTGGTCGATTTCGACGAAGACATCCCGATGGTCGACGAAAGCCTGGAGCAGTTCGCCCAGCTGTTGAAAACCCGTACTTCGGAAGAAGGCATGGCACCGCTGACCGCCGATGCGGTGGCGCGTCTGGCGACTTACAGCGCACGTCTGGCCGAACACCAAGGGCGCTTGTCGGCGCGCATTGGCGATCTGTTCCAACTGGTCAGCGAAGCGGATTTCATCCGTCACCTGGCCGGCGATGAGATGACCGATGCCGGGCACATCGAACGCGCCCTGAAAGCCAAGGCCACTCGCACCGGACGTGTGTCGGCGCGGATTCTCGACGATATGCTCGCCGGCATCATCCTGATCGACACCGACGGCGCGGCGGTCGGCAAGTGCAACGGGCTGACCGTACTGGAAGTCGGCGACTCGGCGTTCGGTGTGCCGGCGCGGATTTCCGCCACGGTGTACCCGGGCGGCAGCGGTATTGTCGACATCGAGCGTGAGGTCAACCTCGGCCAGCCGATTCACTCCAAAGGCGTGATGATCCTCACCGGCTATCTGGGCAGCCGGTATGCCCAGGAGTTCCCGCTGGCGATTTCCGCGAGCATCGCGCTGGAGCAATCCTACGGTTACGTCGATGGCGACAGTGCGTCGCTGGGCGAGGCGTGTACGCTGATTTCGGCGCTGTCGAAGACGCCGCTCAAGCAGTGCTTCGCGATCACGGGTTCGATCAACCAGTTCGGCGAAGTGCAGGCGGTGGGCGGGGTCAACGAAAAAATCGAAGGCTTCTTCCGTCTTTGCGAAGCACGCGGGTTGACCGGCGAGCAGGGCGCGATCATTCCGCAGGCCAACGTGGCGACGCTGATGTTGGATGAGAAAGTGCTGGCGGCGGTGCGCGCCGGGCAGTTCCACGTTTACGCGGTGCGTCAGGCCGACGAGGCGTTGAGCCTTTTGGTCGGCGAGCCGGCCGGTGAACCGGATGCAGACGGTCAGTTCCCTGAAGGCAGCGTCAACGCACGGGTGGTTGAGCGTCTGCGGGTGATTGCCGAGATGATCAGCGAAGAAGATCTGAAGGAAGCCGAGAAGGAACTGGCGCAGGAGGCGTTGGCCGAAGCCAAACCGGCGTAAGCCTTAACCCAGTTAAAAACCGGGCTGGAAATTGTGGGAGGGGGCTTGCTCCCGAAGGCGGTGTATCAGTTAACGAATCTGTTGCCTGACGCACCGCCTTCGGGAGCAAGCCCCCTCCCACCGTGTTTTTGTATAAATTCATCGGAGTTCGCCACAACTCTGACGTCAATATTCACACAATGACCATTCGGCGCCTTCTGGTTCCATAAAGTTTGCGCGGCGAACTTTTCTTCTATTCTCAGCTCAAGGATATCGACAGTATCACTGGATCGAGCCAGTCCTCCCGTGAGGGCTGAATACCGGCTTCACCGAGGGTCGCCGCCATGTCGCGCAACCTCTGCCTCACCCGTCAATGCCTGGGTCTTGTGACCCGTATCGAATGCGCCATCAAGCCGTTGGCCGGCGATACCGGCATGTGGACGCTGCTCTTCGCTGCCGGCATGGCCGGCGAACAACCTTCCGCAATCAAAGCCCAAGGCCCGTTTCACGGCCCGGTCGCTGCCGAGTCGATCCTCGATACCATCGTCGAAAGTCTGACCCTGCACGGCTATGAACTGGCCGACGATCCGCAAATCTGGAGCCTGCACCTGCAGGCTCAGCTTCGGCAGATCAACGGCGGGCGGGGGCGCAGCCTCAACAGTTAGGGCGCAGCGTCAGGCGTTTGCGTCTTGTCGAGTTTGACCTCAAAACCATATTGCACGGTGGCGAGGTCGGTTCGCTGATAGGTTTCTACGTGAGTCGGGCGGCCGTAAAAGTAATGCACGCCAAACAGCGCCGGGCCCTCTGGGCTCGCATCGTGGCTGACCGAGAGGATCTGCTTCAGGTACTTACCGCTATCGTCCTTGACGAAGAACCGCCATTCGTTGGCGGGGAATAGCTTCAGGTCTACTACCAGCGTGTTGTTTTTGATCTCCAGGCCTTTGGGCAAAGCCTTGGCTTGGTAGGTTTTCTTGTCGACCGTTGCCAGAAACAACGGCATCGAACCGACGGCAATTGCCGGGTTTTCCGGGAACAGATTCAAATCGTAGGTGATCGTCGCTCGCAGCGGATCGACTTGATACGCCTCGGGCGGCAGTTCGATCGGTTCATCAAGTTTGCCACTGCGCTTTTCGGTGAAGAACGTCACCGGGCTGACGCCGGGGTTGAAGTCATCGCCGAGCAATTCATCATTGAAGGTGCGGCGGTGAGAGAACTCGATTCGCGCAGCGCTAGGGTCTTCCACGGATTGATGAATTCGGATCCCCGCTTTCAACTGGTCTTCGGTCAGGCTCGCGCCTTTGAGCCAGTTCACGGCCATATCGTCGTACACCACCACCACCGGCAGATCCAGCGGCTGGATGGATTTTTCTGTGGTGTGCTGGTTGAAGGCGCGAATCGGCAGATCCAGGTTTTTGCGCGTTACGGTTGCCGAGGAAAAATCCAGCACACTGACTTCCAGCGTCTCGATCGGGCCGTTGAAGTAAACCTTGTTGTAGCGCTTGGGGTGTTGCTGCTCGAAGGCTTGCTGCTCGTCACTGAGCTGTTTTTCCAGAGGCTCGCTCCAGGTTTTCAGCTGCTGCAACTGCTTCAGTTGTTTTTCGTAGAACGCCACCTGTTCCGGGCTCTCGTTGATCGAGCCGGCGCGCACCAGGTATTGCCCGGTGGCGTCGCGGGCCTGGACGATCAATGGGTTGAGCTGAGCGTCGGCGACTTCCGGCGCCAGCGGCAGGCTGTTGCTGAATTCGACTTCGGCGTAGTTCTTCGCCAGTTTCAGCAGTTTGACGCTGAGGTTGTCATTGGTCCGGGTCTGGCCGACGTCTTTCTGCGTCAGGTCGAAACTGTAGAGTCGGCGCGGTGCGATGACTTCGACCTGGCCTTGCAGGCTCACCGGTTGCGGCTGGGTTTTCTTGTCCACATTCAGGCCGTCGATAAACGGGTAGGTCACAGTCAGGTCATCGGGGTTGGTGACGTTGGAACTGGACGGGCTCAACTGAATGCCGGGATCGGTTTCCGACCACTCCGGCTGATAAGCGATGACGCGCTTGTTGCTCAGGGTCACCGATTGCCATTCCACGCGATGGGGGAACAGGAAGCCGCCGGGAATATTCAGGTGGAAGGGGAATACCGGTTGCAGATCAGTGAGGTAATCGGAGCTGGCGTCCTTGTGCAGCACGAAAAGGCCATTGATGAATGTTTCGACCAGTGCCTGCGGGGTAGGGTAGTGCTTGAGTACGCCAAGCGCGTCTTCACCGTATTCGGTTCTTGCCGGATTGTTCTCGAGTTTCTGCTGTGCGCGTTCCAGCAGCAGCAGCGATCCGCCGAGCTCGGTGATGGCATCCTTGAGCTTCGGGTCGGTGATGGCGTCCAGTGACTGTTCGAACTTTGTGGTCTTTTCTTCAAGGCTGGCAGCGTGCTTGTCGTCGCCGGGCGAGCAACCGCCGAGTAACAGGGCAAAGCCAATTGCGGCAATCGTTATCGGCAATCGCAGATCCATTTCCACTCGTCCTGTCCACTGTCGCTGGGCTGTCAATGGTTTGGACACTAGCAGAAAAACTTTGAGACACACACGCAGGTGGCGGATTTCCGGGCGGTTTCTGGCTGTCACAGGTCGCTGGTATACTCGCCACCCATTACAACCCCCTTGTGTGAGATTCAATGGAACGCTTTATCGAAAATGCAATGTACGCCTCGCGCTGGCTGCTGGCGCCGATCTACATCGGATTGTCTCTCGGGCTGCTGGCGTTGGCGCTGAAATTTTTCCAGGAAGTTTTCCACATCCTGCCCAGCGTATTCTCGATGGCCGAGTCGGAGCTGATTCTGGTGCTGCTGTCGCTGATCGACATGGCGCTGGTGGGTGGCTTGCTGGTGATGGTGATGATTTCCGGCTACGAAAACTTCGTTTCCGAACTGAACATCGACGAAGGCAAGGAAAAACTCAGCTGGCTGGGCACCATGGACTCTTCGTCGCTGAAGATGAAAGTGGCGGCCTCGATCGTGGCGATCTCCTCGATCCACTTGCTGCGGATCTTCATGGACGCCAAGAACGTCGATCCCGAGCACCTGATGTGGTACGTGATCATCCACATGACGTTCGTGGTCTCGGCATTCGCCATGGGTTACCTGGACAAAGTCACCAAGCACTGATCAACGTTTAAGCTGAAAAACACCGCCCGTCTGTTGCGAAACAGACGGGCGGTGTCGTTTGTGGCTTGTGCTTTGTGGCGTGCGGGCATATCCCTGTAGAGGTCTTGGCTCGCCATTGCGTGAGGTGTGTTCATGAACCTGCAAGAGTTGAATGCCTTTGCTATCGCCAGAAAGGTCGATGAGCTGAACCTGATCTCCATGGAGGGCGGGATTTATCTGCTCGAAGCACGTATGCATGGCGCGGCGTATCCTTTGAGTGATCTCAAGGGCAACATGCTGACGCTGCGCTCGGTTGAGCATGCGCGGGATTTGCTGCATGCCTTTCCGGTATTGCCCTTCAACCTCGTACACACCTCGGTACATGATGAAATGTGTGGCTTGGGCCCCAGTGGCGAGGAAAGCCTGAAAGTGCCGCTGGCCTGGCGTTCTGCCCTGTAGGCGTTGCGCGCCATCGCCGGAACATCTGTGCTAG
This sequence comes from Pseudomonas sp. Irchel 3E19, assembly GCF_900187585.1. Classification (NCBI taxonomy): domain Bacteria; kingdom Pseudomonadati; phylum Pseudomonadota; class Gammaproteobacteria; order Pseudomonadales; family Pseudomonadaceae; genus Pseudomonas; species Pseudomonas sp. Irchel 3E19. The sequence continues at coordinate 92,450 of NZ_FYDT01000018.1, read as the reverse complement.
TCTGCTCGCCCTTTTGGTTCCGGGCGCGCCGGGACGCGCTGTGCACGCACGGCAAGTCTTTTGGCCGTCCGCACAGCGGAGCAGTGTCATGTCCGAAGTAAATCTGTCCACCGACGAAACCCGCGTCAGCTACGGCATTGGCCGTCAGTTGGGTGACCAGCTGCGCGACAACCCACCACCGGGCGTTAGCCTGGACGCGATCCTGGCCGGTCTGACCGACGCTTTTGCAGGCCAGCCAAGCCGTGTGGGTCAGGAAGAAATGTCCGCCAGCTTCAAGGTGATCCGCGAGATCATGCAAGCCGAAGCGGCCGCAAAAGCTGAAGCCGCTGCCGGCGAAGGCCTGGCATTCCTGGCTGAAAACGCCAAAAAAGAAGGCATCACCACGCTGGCTTCCGGTCTGCAATTCGAAGTGCTGACCCAAGGTGAAGGCGCCAAGCCATCCCGTGAAGACACCGTGCGCACTCACTACCACGGCATGCTGATCGACGGCACTGTGTTCGACAGTTCCTACGATCGTGGCCAGCCTGCAGAATTCCCGGTTGGCGGCGTGATCGCCGGTTGGACCGAAGCCCTGCAATTGATGAATGCCGGCAGCAAATGGCGTCTGTACGTGCCAAGCGAACTGGCTTACGGCGCTCAAGGCGTTGGCAGCATCCCGCCGCACAGCGTTCTGGTATTCGACGTCGAGCTGCTCGACGTTCTGTAAGACCTCATTGTTGGAGCGGGCTCGCTCGCGAAAGCGGTGTGTCATTCAACGATGATGTTGAATGTTATGGCCTCTTCGCGAGCAAGCCCGCTCCCACAGGGCTCGCTCCGACATGTTGCATTTTCATAGTTCGATCTTATGGTGCAGTTCATGCGAAGGGCGCAAGGCCCGGGCATAGCAGAACAGAAACAGATTGCGCACCAGCTCCTTGAGCACCAGCGGCTCGCTGGAATTAAGGCTGCTGACATCCAGATCCCCTTGATCCTGCAACTCATGCAGCGCTTCTTCTTCCAGCACAGCGCAGACTTCGCCGGTTTCCCGATGCAGGATTCTCAGATAAGGGTGTGGGCGATCCAGCCAGGCGTCGATCAAATAAGTCATGGTTCTCATCTCCTTGAAGGGTTTCAATGAGAATAATTCTTATTCATCAAATAGCAAGCGCCTATTGGCAGATTGCGAATTTTTCCGGGTAAAGATTGCGTAAGGTCAAAACGGCTGGCGTTTGGCTATTGCGTGGTTTTCTGGGGGAAAGCGAGGAGGGTGCAGCTCCATCCCACGGCTGGCGCGGGATGGATGACAACTGGCTCAGACTTTTCTGACGAACTCGGATTTGAGCTTCATCGGGCCGATGCCGTCGATCTTGCAGTCGATATCGTGGTCGCCATCGCACAAGCGGATGTTCTTGACCTTGGTGCCGACCTTGACCACCAGCGAGGTGCCCTTGACCTTCAGGTCCTTGATCACGGTGATGGTGTCGCCGTCTTGCAAGACGTTACCCACCGAATCTTTCTTCACTGCATCATCAGAGGCCACTTCGGCTTCGCCATTGGCAGACCACTCGTGGGCGCACTCCGGGCAGATCAGTTGGGCACCGTCTTCGTAGGTGTATTCGGAATTGCATTTCGGGCAGGGTGGCAACGTGCTCACTAAGGCTCCTTGGGGTGTGGATCGTTAAAAGTCGCACATTGTATAGGGTTTTACGCGAAGGAGGGCATAGCGCAGAAACAACTGTGGGAGCGACGGTGCGACGATTCGACTTGCTCCCACAAAGGGCAGAATCAGTGCGTACGGGCGACCGCAAACTCGCTCAGTTCAACCAGTGCATCGCGGTATTCGCTGGCCGGCAGCGCATCGAGGCACTTGATTGCACGGGCCACATAATCACGGGCCAGTTGCGCGGTGTACTCCAGCGAACCGGAGGCTTCAACGGCGACGCGGATGCTTTCCAGGTCTTCGATCCCGCCTTTCTGAATCGCTTGACGCACCAATGCAGCCTGCTCAGGCGTGCCTTCGCGCATGGTGTAGATCAGCGGCAGGGTCGGCTTGCCTTCGGCCAGATCGTCACCGACGTTCTTGCCCAGGGTTTGCGCGTCGCCCTTGTAGTCGAGCAGGTCGTCGACCAGTTGGAACGCCACGCCCAGGTGATCGCCGAAGGTACGCAGGGCTTCGCTCTGCTCGGCGGTGGCGCCGGCCAGTGCAGCAGCGCTGTGGGTTGAGGCTTCAAACAGCATCGCGGTCTTGCCGCGGATGACTTCCATGTAGGTTTCTTCGGTGGTGCTGGCGTCGCGCACCTTGGACAGCTGCAACACTTCGCCTTCGGCGATGATGCGCGTGGCCTGGGACAGGATCTTCATCACGGGCATCGAGCCCAGTTCGACCATCATTTCGAACGAGCGCGAGTACAGGAAGTCGCCGACCAGCACGCTCGGAGCGTTGCCCCACATGGCGTTGGCGGTCGAGCGGCCACGGCGCATGCCGGACATGTCGACCACGTCGTCATGCAGCAGAGTGGCGGTGTGCAGGAATTCGATGGTGGCGGCCAGCAGGCGCATATCGTCGCCTTCGCGACCCAAGGCCTTGCCACACAGCAACACTAATAAAGGACGCAGACGTTTGCCGCCGGCCGACGTGATGTAGTCGCCGATTTTCGATACCAGCGGTACTCGGGAAGTCAGCTGCTTCTTGATGATGCCGTCGACGGCGCTAAAATCGTCCGCCACCGCGCGGTAGAAAGCTTGGGGTTGCATCAGCGAGAGTCGCTCCAGAAGGGTTGCGCGGCATGCTAGGACCCCCGTCCAGACCTGTCAAGGCGCGATAGACGGCTACTTGCAAGCCTGTCGCGCCTTGCGTACAATCGCGCACCCTGAACTTCCTGGGCAGCACCTGCCTTACGCAATTGCAAGCGGGCCTTCCAGCCTCATGCAGCCATGCCAGCCAATACCTCTTCTTATAAAGAGCTGGGTGAGCAGGATTATCGGAGAAATACCATGTCTTATGCAGTAATCGTTACTGGCGGCAAGCAGTACAAAGTCGCCCCAGGTGAATACCTGAAGATCGAAAAACTGGAAGTCGCTACCGGCGAATCCGTTACCTTTGATCGCGTTCTGTTGGTTGCCAATGGCGACGACGTAAACATCGGCGCTCCAGTTGTTGCTGGCGCTACTGTTGTGGCTGAAGTGATCTCCCAAGGTCGTCACGATAAAGTCCGCATCATCAAGTTCCGTCGTCGTAAGCACCACATGAAGCGTATGGGCCACCGCCAGTGGTACACCGAGATCAAAATCACCGGTATTCAGGCTTAATTTCAGCCTAATTCCTCACTAGGAGAATTGAACTCATGGCACACAAAAAAGCTGGTGGTAGTACCCGTAACGGTCGCGACTCAGAAGCCAAACGCCTTGGCGTCAAGATGTATGGCGGCCAGAAAATCATTCCGGGCAACATCATCGTGCGTCAGCGCGGCACCCAATTCCACGCCGGTTACGGTGTTGGCATGGGTAAAGATCACACCCTCTTCGCGAAAATCGAAGGCGTGATCAAGTTTGAAGTAAAAGGCGCGTTCAACCGCCGTTACGTGAGCGTTGTCGCAGCTTAATTGCGCAATCGCTGGAAGAGCCCTGTCTTGCGACGGGGCTTTTTCGTTTGTGGGGTGAGTCTCTTGCAAAGCTGTTTGTATGGGCTGTCGGCGTGCGAAGCAGGTCGTGTTTTGGGGTCGCTGCGCTCATTTTTGCAAGAGTCTTATGTCTTGATTGTTTTTCGGCTCGTCCGTATGGCGAGAGGCGTTGGTTATGAAGTTTGTTGATGAAGTATCGATTCGCGTAAAGGCTGGTGACGGTGGCAATGGTGCCATGAGTTTCCGTCGGGAAAAGTTCATCGAAAACGGTGGCCCTAACGGTGGTGATGGCGGTGATGGCGGTTCCATCTACATGATGGCCGACGAAAACCTCAACACCCTGGTGGACTACCGTTACACCCGGCACTTCGATGCCGAGCGTGGCTCCAACGGCGGCAGCACCGACTGCACCGGCAAGAAAGGTGAAGATCTGATCCTGCGCGTACCGGTCGGTACCACGGTGATCGACTCCGCCACCCAGGAAGTCATCGGCGACCTGACCAAGGCTGGTCAGAAGCTCATGGTGGTGCAGGGCGGTTGGCACGGTCTGGGCAACACCCGTTTCAAATCCAGTACCAACCGTGCGCCGCGTCAGACTACGCCGGGCAAGCCGGGCGAGCAGCGCGACCTGAAACTGGAAATGAAAGTACTGGCTGACGTCGGTCTGCTGGGTTTGCCGAACGCCGGTAAAAGTACCTTTATCCGCTCGGTTTCGGCGGCCAAGCCGAAGGTTGCCGACTACCCGTTCACCACGCTGGTGCCGAACCTGGGTGTGGTCAGTGTCGATCGCTGGAAGAGCTTCGTCGTTGCCGACATTCCGGGCTTGATCGAAGGTGCTTCCGACGGTGCTGGCCTGGGTATTCGTTTCCTCAAACACTTGGCGCGTACGCGTCTGTTGCTGCACCTCGTCGATATGGCGCCGCTGGATGACTCCAGTGCTCCGGATGCGGCTGAGGTGATCGTCAACGAGCTGATCAAGTTCAGCCCGTCCCTGGCTGAGCGTGATCGCTGGCTGGTGCTGAACAAGTGCGACCAGATCCTTGAAGAAGAGCACGATGAGCGCGTCAAGGAAATCGTTGATCGCCTGGAATGGACGGGTCCGGTCTACGTGATCTCGGCCATCGCCAAGATCGGTACCGAGCGTCTGTGCCACGACATCATGCGTTATATGGAAGATCGTGCCGATCGCCTGGCCAATGACCCGGCTTACAAGGAAGAGCTGGCCGATCTCGATCAGCGCATCGAAGACGAAGCTCGCGCGCAATTGCAGGCGCTGGACGATAAGCGTGCCCTGCGTCGCAGCGGCGTGAAGTCGGTCCATGACATCGGCGACGATGACTGGGATGAAGAAGATGTGGATGACGAAGACGGTCCGGAAATCATTTACGTGCGTGACTGATTCGTTGTGTTGGAGCTGCCGCAGGCTGCGATCTTTTGATCTTCAGAAGATCGCTGGTGTGTGCTGAGCCTTCCTCGGGGTGGTGTTATCATCGCCGCAAGCCGTTTTTTCTAAGGCGCCGCTCAATCGAGCGGCGTTTTAGTATCTGGAAATCGCAAGTCACAAATAACGTCACGGGCAGCGCTGGGTCGCGCTGTCCTCAAGCTAAGGTTGAAGATGATGCGGAGCAAGGTGACAGGTGCGCAGCGTTGGGTCGTGAAGATCGGCAGCGCTTTGCTGACAGCTGATGGCAAGGGGCTGGATCGTGCGGCAATGAGTGTCTGGGTCGAGCAGATGGTGGCCTTGCATGAGGCTGGCGTCGAGTTGGTGCTGGTGTCCTCCGGGGCGGTGGCGGCCGGGATGAGTCGTTTGGGTTGGACCGCACGACCCAGTGCGATGCACGAACTCCAGGCGGCCGCTGCGATCGGTCAGATGGGCTTGGTGCAGGCTTGGGAGTCGAGCTTTGCCGAGCATGGCCGGCACACGGCGCAGATTCTTCTGACTCACGACGACCTGTCCGATCGCAAGCGCTACCTGAACGCTCGCAGTACCTTGCGTGCGCTGGTCGAGCTGAAAGTCATCCCGGTCATCAATGAAAACGACACCGTGGTCACTGACGAAATCCGTTTTGGTGACAACGATACGCTGGCGGCGCTGGTGGCCAATCTGGTCGAAGCTGATTTGTTGGTGATCCTCACTGATCGCGACGGCATGTTCGACGCTGATCCGCGCAACAATCCTGAAGCGCAGATGATCTACGAGGCGCGCGCCGATGATCCGAGTCTGGATGCGGTGGCGGGCGGCACGGGTGGTGCGCTGGGTCGCGGCGGCATGCAGACCAAGTTGCGCGCTGCGCGGCTGGCGGCGCGCTCTGGTGCGCACACCATCATCGTTGGTGGTCGGCTTGAGCGTGTGCTCGATCGTCTGAAGGCGGGTGAGCGCATCGGCACCTTGCTGTCGCCTGAGCGCGGCATGCTGGCGGCGCGCAAGCAGTGGCTGGCCGGGCATCTGCAAACCCGCGGCGCTTTGGTATTGGATGATGGTGCGGTGTCGGCGTTGTCACAAGGCAACAAGAGCCTTTTGCCGGTTGGCGTCAAACTGGTGCAGGGCAGCTTCCGTCGCGGGGAAATGGTGGTTTGCGTGGCGCCGGACGGTCGTGAGATCGCCCGTGGCCTGGCCAACTACAGTGCCCTGGAAGCACAAAAAATCATCGGTCAGTCGTCGGATGCGATTGTCGGTTTGCTGGGTTACATGGCTGAGCCGGAACTGGTTCACCGTGACAATCTGATTCTGGTTTGAGGAAAGCTCGATGCGTGTAGCAAAAGGATTGTTGGGTCTGCTGATGGCGATGCCATTGCTGGCTTCGGCCGAAGAAATCGGTCAGGTGTCGACGGTGTTCAAGTTTGTCGGGCCGAACGACCGGATTGTGGTCGAGGCTTTTGATGATCCCAAGGTAGAGGGTGTGACCTGCTACCTGTCGCGCGCCAAGACCGGCGGCGTGAAAGGTGGTCTGGGTCTGGCCGAGGATCGTGCAGAGGCCTCCATCGCTTGTCGTCAGGTTGGCCCGATCAAGTTCAGGGGTGAGTTGAAGGATGGCGATGAGGTGTTCAAGGAGCGCACGTCGCTGGTATTCAAGACCATGCAGGTGGTGCGCTTCCTCGACAAGAAGCGCAATACGCTGGTGTACCTGGTCTACAGCGATCGCCTGATCGAGGGTAGCCCGCAGAATGCGGTAACCGCAATCCCGATCCTGCCGTGGGTGCCAGTCCAGCAATAACACCGCAGATACCAGTGTGGGAGCGAGCCTGCTCGCGAAGAGGTCGTGTCAGTCGATAGAGCTATCAACTGGCAGATCGCATTCGTGAGCGGGCTCGCTCCCACATTTTTTTGCGCTGGATTTGCTAAATCGCAGGCAATAAAAAACCGACCCTGAGGTCGGTTTTTTAATGACTACGTCGCTTAGGCAGCTTCTTTCAGTGCCTTGACGTGGCCATTCAGGCGGCTCTTATGGCGAGCAGCCTTGTTCTTGTGGATGATGCCTTTATCGGCCATACGGTCGATAACTGGCACAGCCAGAACGTATGCAGCTTGAGCTTTTTCAGCGTCTTTTGCGTCGATGGCTTTAATTACATTCTTGATGTAGGTACGAACCATGGAACGCAGGCTGGCGTTGTGGCTGCGACGCTTCTCAGCCTGTTTTGCACGTTTTTTGGCGGAAGGTGAGTTGGCCACCGTCGAGCTCCTCGAAAGACTTTTTAGGAAATAGCAAACAAAATAGGCCGCGAATCATGCCGATGAAGAGTTCTCTTGTCAAGGGCACTTCAATCGTTCCGCTAAGTGGTAGGTATAAAGAGGCGGGATATTTATTTCCGGCGCTTGACCTGTAAACTCGCGAGCTTTGGCTCTGTGCTGTTGCGGCGCGGAGTATCGCACAAGTGGGCGCATTGTTCGCCTGCTGTTTATCGAAAGGCCCTGATTTCCTCAATGAATCTGCTCAAATCGTTGGCCGCCGTCAGCTCTATCACGATGCTTTCCCGGATTTTGGGGTTCGTTCGTGACACGCTCATTGCTCGCACATTTGGCGCCGGGATGGCGACGGACGCCTTCTTTATCGCCTTCAAACTGCCCAATCTGCTGCGGCGAATTTTCGCTGAGGGCGCGTTCTCTCAGGCATTTGTGCCGATTCTGGCCGAATATAAAAGTCAGCAGGGCGAGGAGGCGACTCGAACCTTTATCGCCTACGTATCGGGTTTGTTGACCCTGGTATTGGCCGTGGTAACGGCGCTGGGCATGATCGCCGCACCTTGGGTGATCTGGGCTACAGCCCCCGGTTTCACCGATACACCGGAAAAATTCCAGCTGACCTCCGATCTGTTGCGGGTGACCTTCCCCTATATATTGCTGATCTCCCTGTCATCGCTGGCCGGGGCGATCCTCAATACCTGGAACCGTTTCTCGGTGCCGGCGTTCGTGCCGACACTGCTCAACGTCAGCATGATCGTGTTTTCGTTGTTTTTGACGCCATACTTCGATCCACCGGTCATGGCGCTTGGCTGGGCGGTGCTGGTCGGCGGTCTGGCGCAATTGCTCTATCAACTGCCACACCTGAAAAAGATCGGCATGCTGGTGCTGCCGCGCCTGAATTTGCGCGACACCGGCGTCTGGCGGGTGATGAAGCAGATGCTGCCGGCGATCCTCGGTGTCTCGGTGAGCCAGATTTCGCTGATCATCAACACCATCTTCGCCTCGTTTCTGGTTGCAGGCTCGGTGTCGTGGATGTACTACGCCGATCGCCTGATGGAGCTGCCGTCCGGCGTCCTCGGCGTGGCACTGGGCACAATCCTGTTGCCGACTCTGGCCAAAACCTATGCCAGCAAGGATCGCCACGAGTATTCGCGGATTCTCGACTGGGGCTTGCGCCTGTGCTTCGTGCTGGTGCTGCCGTGCTCATTGGCCTTGGGGATTCTCGCTGAGCCGTTGACTGTTTCGCTGTTCCAGTATGGTCAGTTCAGTGGCTTTGATGCCGAGATGACCCAGCGCGCATTGATTGCCTATTCTGTCGGTCTGCTCGGGATCATCGTGATCAAAGTGCTGGCGCCGGGCTTTTATGCGCAACAGAACATCCGTACGCCGGTGAAAATCGCAATCTTCACGCTGGTGGTGACTCAGTTGTTCAACCTGTTGCTGATCGGCCCGTTGGCCCATGCCGGTCTGGCGTTGGCGATCAGTGCCGGCGCCTGTCTGAACGCCGGGTTGCTGTTCTATCAACTGCGCAAACAGCAGATGTACCAGCCGCAACCAGGCTGGGCCAAGTTCGGCTTCAAGCTGGTTGTGGCCGTGGCGGTGATGTCGGTGGTGTTGTTGGTCGGCATGCATTTCATGCCGGCTTGGGATCAGGGGCACATGCTTGAGCGCTTCCTGCGTCTGGGCGCTTTGGTGGCAGCGGGCGTGGTGGCGTATTTCGGTATGTTGCTGCTGCTCGGTTTCCGTCTGCGCGACTTCAATCGCAAGGCCTTGAGCTGAGGTTTTACCCTTTATAAGCGGGCACGGGCCGGCAGTTTTGTCGGCTCGATCACTTTGCGTTACGGTGTTGCCTGTCGTCTGTCGCCGGGTGTGGTTATAATCGGCCACTTTATGAGCAAGAAGCGCGTTATGCAGCTGGTTCGAGGCCTCCACAACTTGCGCCCCCAGCATCGGGGCTGCGTCGCCACTATTGGCAACTTTGACGGTGTTCACCGTGGTCACCAGGCTATCCTGGCCCGGCTGCGTGAGCGTGCGCTCGAGTTGGGCGTACCCAGCTGCGTGGTGATTTTCGAGCCGCAGCCACGGGAATTCTTTGCACCCGAGACCGCGCCGGCACGTTTGGTGCGGTTGCGCGACAAACTGCAACTGCTGGCCGCCGAAGGCGTTGACCGGGTCTTGTGCCTGGCCTTCAACCAGCGTCTGAGCAAGCTCAGCGCCAGTGAGTTCGTCGATACCATTCTGGTAGGCGGTCTCGGCGTGCAGCATCTTGAGGTCGGTGACGATTTCCGCTTCGGTTGCGACCGCCTCGGCGATTTCGATTTCCTGCTGCAGGCCGGGCAGGTTCACGGTTTTAGCGTCGAAGCTGCACAAACCGTCGAGCTGGATGGCATTCGTGTCAGCAGCACGCAAGTGCGCAACGCGTTGGCCGCCGCCGATTTTGCCTTGGCCGAACGCCTGCTCGGCCGCCCGTACCGCATCGCCGGTCGCGTGCTGCATGGCCAGAAACTGGCCCGGCAACTGGGTACGCCCACTGCCAATATTCAACTCAAGCGTCGTCGCGTGCCGTTCACCGGGGTATATCTGGTGGATGTGGACATCGACGGCAAGACCTGGCCCGGCGTCGCCAATATCGGCGTACGGCCCACGGTGCAAGGTGATGGCAAGGCCCACCTTGAAGTCCATCTTCTCGATTTTGCCGGCGATCTGTATGACCGGCGTTTGACGGTGGTTTTCCACCAAAAGCTGCGTGAAGAGCAGCGATTCGCCTCCCTGGAGGCGCTGAAAACGGCGATCAATGCGGATGTCGCCACCGCCCGTGCACTAGCCGCACCTAGCGCCCATCGCTAATGAAGAGCCTTAAATGACCGACTATAAAGCCACGCTAAACCTTCCGGACACCGCCTTCCCAATGAAGGCCGGCCTGCCACAGCGCGAACCGCAGATCCTGCAGCGCTGGGACAGTATTGGCCTGTACGGAAAGTTGCGCGAGATTGGCAAGGATCGTCCGAAGTTCGTTCTGCACGACGGCCCTCCGTATGCCAACGGCACGATCCACATCGGTCACGCACTGAACAAGATTCTCAAGGACATGATCATCCGCTCGAAAACCCTTTCGGGTTTCGACGCGCCGTACGTTCCGGGTTGGGATTGCCACGGCCTGCCGATCGAGCACAAGGTTGAGGTGACCCACGGCAAGAACCTGGGCGCGGACAAGACCCGCGAACTGTGCCGTGCCTACGCCACCGAGCAGATCGAAGGGCAGAAGAGCGAGTTCATCCGTCTCGGCGTGCTGGGCGACTTCGCCAACCCGTACAAGACCATGAACTTTACCAACGAGGCCGGTGAAATCCGCGCCCTCGCCGAAATCGTCAAGGGCGGTTTCGTGTTCAAGGGCCTCAAGCCAGTGAACTGGTGCTTCGACTGCGGTTCGGCGCTGGCCGAAGCCGAAGTCGAGTACGAAAACAAGAAGTCGTCGACCATCGACGTGGCATTCCCGATCGCTGATGAAGCCAGACTGGCTGCCGCGTTCGGCTTGCCGTCGCTGGGCAAACCTGCCTCGATCGTGATCTGGACCACCACCCCGTGGACCATCCCGGCCAACCAGGCGCTGAACGTTCACCCGGAATTCAACTACGCGCTGGTTGATGTCGGCGACAAGTTGCTGGTGCTGGCTGAAGAGCTGGTCGAAGCCTGCCTGGCTCGTTACAACCTGGAAGGCTCGGTCATCGCGACCACGACCGGTAAAGAGCTGGAACTGATCAACTTCCGTCACCCGTTCTACGACCGTCTGTCGCCGGTGTATCTGGCTGACTATGTCGAGCTGGGCGCTGGCACCGGTGTGGTTCACTCCGCTCCGGCCTACGGCGTGGACGACTTCGTGACCTGCAAGAAGTACGGCATGGTCAACGACGACATCCTCAATCCGGTGCAGAGCAACGGCGTTTACGTGCCGTCGCTGGAATTCTTTGGCGGTCAGTTCATCTGGAAGGCCAGCCCGGCCATCGTCGAGAAACTGACCGAAGTCGGTGCGCTGCTGCACACCACTATCATCGAACACAGCTACATGCACTGCTGGCGCCACAAGACCCCGCTGATCTACCGCGCCACCGCGCAGTGGTTCATCGGCATGGACAAAGAGCCAACCAGCGGCGACACCCTGCGTGTGCGCTCGCTCAAAGCCATCGAAGAGACCAAGTTCGTTCCGGCCTGGGGCCAGGCGCGCCTGCACTCGATGATCGCCAACCGTCCGGACTGGTGCATCTCGCGTCAGCGCAACTGGGGCGTGCCGATCCCGTTCTTCCTGAACAAGGAAAGCGGCGAGCTGCACCCACGCACCGTCGAGCTGATGGAAGAAGTCGCCAAGCGCGTTGAAGTCGAAGGCATCGAGGCCTGGTTCAAGCTCGACGCCGCCGAACTGCTGGGCGATGAAGCGCCGCTGTACGACAAGATCAGCGACACCCTCGACGTCTGGTTCGACTCGGGCACCACGCACTGGCACGTCCTGCGCGGTTCGCACCCGATGGGCCACGAGACCGGCCCGCGTGCCGACCTGTACCTGGAAGGTTCCGACCAGCACCGCGGCTGGTTCCACTCGTCCTTGCTGACTGGTTGTGCCATCGACAACCACGCGCCATACCGCGAGCTGCTGACTCACGGCTTCACCGTCGACGAGGCTGGCCGCAAGATGTCCAAATCGCTGGGCAACGTGATCGCGCCGCAAAAAGTCAACGACACGCTGGGCGCCGACATCATGCGTCTGTGGGTGGCTTCGACCGACTACTCCGGTGAAATCGCTGTGTCCGAGCAGATCCTGCAACGCAGTGCGGATGCCTATCGTCGTATCCGTAACACCGCACGCTTCCTGCTTTCCAACCTGACCGGGTTCAACCCGGCCACCGACCTGCTGCCGGCCGAAGAAATGCTCGCGCTGGATCGTTGGGCGGTGGATCGCACCTTGCTGCTGCAACGCGAGCTGCAAGAGCACTATGGCGAATACCGTTTCTGGAACGTCTACTCGAAGATCCACAACTTCTGCGTGCAGGAGCTGGGCGGTTTTTACCTCGATATCATCAAGGACCGTCAGTACACCACTGGTGCCAACAGCAAGGCCCGCCGTTCGGCGCAAACCGCGCTGTTCCACATCTCCGAAGCGCTGGTGCGCTGGATCGCGCCGATCCTCGCCTTCACCGCCGACGAACTGTGGCAATACCTGCCGGGCGAGCGTAACGAATCGGTGATGCTCAACACCTGGTACGAAGGTTTGACCGAACTGCCTGACAACGTCGAACTGGGCCGCGAATACTGGGAACGCGTCATGGCGGTCAAGGTAGCGGTCAACAAAGAGATGGAAATCCAGCGCGCGGCCAAAGCCGTCGGTGGCAACCTGCAAGCCGAAGTGACGCTGTACGCCGAAGATGCCCTGAGCGCCGATTTGGCCAAGCTCAGTAACGAACTGCGCTTCGTCCTGATCACTTCGACCGCCAGTGTTGCGCCGTTCGTGCAGGCTCCGGCCGACGCGGTAGCGACCGAGGTCAGCGGCTTGAAGCTGAAGATCGTCAAATCGGCCTTCCCGAAGTGCGCCCGTTGCTGGCACTGCCGCGAAGACGTCGGCGTGAACCCGGAGCATCCGGAAATCTGCGGTCGTTGCGTCGACAACATCAGCGGCGCTGGCGAGGTTCGTCACTATGCTTAATACCGTTAGCCGTTTCGGACGGTTGAGCTGGCTCTGGTTGAGTTTGCTGGTTCTGGTCATCGACCAGGCCAGCAAGTTCTACTTCGAAGACAAGCTTGAAATGTTCCAGCAGATCGTGATCATTCCCGATTACTTCAGCTGGACGCTGGCCTACAACACCGGCGCTGCCTTCAGCTTCCTGGCTGACAGCTCCGGCTGGCAGCGCTGGCTGTTCGCCCTGATCGCCATCGTGATCAGTGCGGTGCTGGTGGTCTGGCTCAAGCGTCTGGGCCGCAACGAAACCTGGCTGGCCGTTGCTCTGGCGCTGGTGCTGGGCGGTGCGCTGGGCAATCTGTATGACCGCATTGCCCTGGGCCATGTGATCGACTTCATTCTGGTGCACTGGCAGAACCGCTGGTACTTCCCGGCGTTCAACTTCGCCGACAGCGCCATCACCGTTGGTGCGGTGATGTTGGCACTGGACATGTTCAAATCCAAGAAAACCGAAGAGGCCGTTCATGACTGAACAGGTATTGGCTGAGCAACGCATTGGCCAGAACACGGAAGTCACTTTGCACTTTGCATTGCGCCTGGAGAATGGCGACACGGTCGACAGCACTTTCGACAAGGCCCCGGCGACCTTCAAGGTCGGCGACGGCAACCTGCTGCCGGGTTTCGAAGCGGCATTGTTCGGCTTCAAGGCCGGCGATAAGCGTACCCTGACCATCGAGCCGGAAAACGCTTTCGGCCAGCCGAACCCGCAGAACGTGCAGGTGATCCCGCGCTCGCAGTTTGCCGACATGGAGCTGTCGCCGGGTTTGCTGGTGATCTTCAACGATGCGGCCAATACTGAATTGCCGGGCGTGGTAAAAGAATTCGATGACGCGCAAGTGACCATTGACTTCAACCATCCGCTTTCTGGCAAGACGCTGACCTTTGACGTGGAAATCATCAACGTCAAAGCGCTGTAACTGACCGCACGCGGTCAAAAATGTGGGAGCGGGCTTGCTCGCGAATGCTGACTGACATTCAACATAGACGTTGTCTGACACACCGCTCTCGCGAGCAAACCCGCTCCCACATTAGATTTTTGCTGTTTTTGAGCAATGTGCTTGATCAGCAGGACGTACATATTTTTCGCGCGCAAGACACGAGGCACAGCATGCAAATCAAACTCGCCAACCCCCGTGGCTTCTGCGCCGGCGTGGACCGGGCGATCGAAATCGTCAACCGCGCCCTGGAAGTCTTCGGGCCACCGATCTACGTGCGTCATGAAGTGGTGCACAACAAGTTCGTGGTCGAAGACCTGCGCAGCCGTGGCGCGATCTTCGTCGAAGAACTGGATCAGGTGCCGGACGACGTCATTGTGATCTTCAGTGCTCACGGTGTGTCGCAAGCCGTGCGTACCGAGGCTGCCGGCCGTGGCCTGAAAGTATTCGACGCCACCTGCCCACTGGTGACCAAGGTGCACATCGAAGTCGCGAAATACAGCCGCGACGGTCGTGAATGCATCCTGATTGGCCACGCCGGTCACCCGGAAGTAGAAGGCACCATGGGTCAGTACGACGCCAGCAATGGCGGCGCGATCTACCTCGTCGAAGACGAGAAAGACGTGGCCGAGCTGCAAGTGCATAACCCTGAAAAACTGGCATTCGTCACCCAGACCACACTGTCGATGGACGACACCAGCCGCGTCATCGATGCCCTGCGCACGCGTTTCCCGGCCATCGGCGGCCCGCGCAAGGACGACATCTGCTACGCCACGCAAAACCGCCAGGACGCGGTCAAGCAACTGGCCGACGAGTGCGACGTGGTACTGGTAGTCGGCAGCCCGAACAGCTCCAACTCCAACCGCTTGCGTGAACTGGCTGAGCGCATGTCCACGCCGGCCTACCTGATCGACGGTGCCGAAGACTTGCAAAAGAGCTGGTTCGATGGCGTCGAGCGTATCGGCATCACCGCCGGTGCTTCCGCGCCGGAGGTGCTGGTGCGTGGCGTGATCCAGCAACTGCAGGCCTGGGGTGCGACCGGTGCCGATGAACTGGCCGGACGCGAAGAGAACATCACGTTCTCGATGCCTAAAGAGCTGCGCGTGCGTTCGATCTGACGCGCTGGGCTTTTTGACACAGCGCCTGTTCAGTCTTCTCACTGCTCAGGCGCACTCGACCGGTCGCCGCCAGCACTACCTGGCGCTGGCTGACCGGCTCGCGGGTCGAGCAAATATGTAATGTCCCTGCCTGAAACTTCCTCCCCGGCATCAGTGGTTGTCCCAGGCTGCTGAACCGCACGTAACGACTCACCCACCAATTGCCGACGATCGGCACCTTCGCATCACTCGAGCGTTCCGCCAGGATTGGATTGCTGCTGTCCTCCGGTCCCTTGCCGCTGATATCCAGAATGATCCGCCAGCCCTGACCCCAGTCGCCGTTGATGCCGTGAATCACCACGCTCTGGTTACGTGTAATCGCCATGCTGCGGGCATTGCGAATACCGTCGAGCAGCGCCTGCGCGGCCTGGTCGCGTTGATTGGATTCGGTGAGCGCCGCAAACGCCGGACTGACCAGCAGCAGAACAATTGCGCCAATCGCCAGTCCCATAAGCAGTTCGATCAGACTGAAACCCTGTTGCGGCATGAAAACTCCCTCCATGGAGTGTGTTGGCTGGCGCGATCGGTGCGCCGGGCAGGGCAAATCAACCGACACAGGCCGGTTGAATGTTCTAGCGTGTAGAAGCAGGTATAGCCGACGGCAACGGAGGGCATCGATGGATCATCGTACAAAAGGTTTCACGCTGATCGAGTTGCTGGTCGCCATCGCGATTTTTTTGGTCCTGGTCACACTGGCGGTGCCCGCTTTCACCCGATCGATACAAAGCAGCAAGGCCGATACCGAAATGGGCGATCTGCAGCGGGCGATCAATTTCGCCAGGCTCGAAGCGATTGACCGCGGCACGACGCTGCGCCTGCGTCCGACCGCCGGGGGCAGCGCTTGGACCGGCGAACTGGCGGTCTACGACGGTACTGGCACTGCGGCCAATGTGTTGCGGGTTGTTCCGGCGATGAGCAGCGGTGCGACTCTGACGCTAACCTCTGGAGTGACCGCGCTGGATTTCAACAACCTCGGCGGTCTGGCCGCACCCTCGACAGCGGTGGTTATCAGTTACACGCTGGGAACGCAAAGCAGGACGCTTAACGTGTGTTTGAACGGACGAATTCAATTGGGTGGAAGTTGCGGATGAGGGCAGGGAGCAAAGGCGTTCAGCAGGGCATGACGCTGATCGAAGTACTGGTCGCGTTACTGATTCTGACAGTCGGGCTGTTGGGCGCGGCAGCCGTGCAACTGAATGCACTGAAGTACACCGACAGTTCACGAATGACCAGTCAGGCCAGTTTCATCGCCTACGACATGATGGATCGCATACGCGCCAACTCCGGTGCAAATTACACCATTACGCCGCCAACCTCGGCCAACCTGGGCAACGCCCGGGATCAGGATCTCTACGATTTCACCACCAGTATCGTCAACTTCGGCGGTCCGACCGCCACCGGCAGCATTACCCTTAATCAACGCGTGTACACCATCACCATTACCTGGAGTGATGCGCGGGCAGCCAACACCGCCAGCGCTCAGCGCAGTTTTGTGCTGACCAGCCGTGCAGCGGTTGATCCGGTGGCGACACCATGACGCGTCATCAACGTGGTTTCGGTCTGATCGAGTTGCTGATCGCTCTGGCATTGGGACTGATCGTAGTCTTGGGCGTGGTGCAGATTTTCATCGCGGCGAAAAATACCTATGTCAGCCAGAACAGCGCTGCTGCCATGCAGGAAGACGCGCGCTTTGTGTTGAGCAAAATGATTCAGGAAATCCGCATGGTCGGAATGTTCGGCTGCCTTGGCGCCATCACCGATTCAAGCAATGCCGGGGACTTCAATGCGGCGCAGATCACGCCGATCAATTGGGATAACGCCAATCTCAAGTTGACGCTGGTCACGGCGGATATCGGCGGCAGCGGCGGCACACCCACCTGGACGGTGCTGTCTGATTGCCGCAACGGCGCGACGGCCTACACCGGGTTGCGAAGCCCGGCAACCGGGCAGATCGCTTTCCCGATACGACGTCTGATCTACAGCTTCAGCAACAACCAGATATTGATGGGTACTGGCAGCGGCAACCCGGCGCAACAGGTGCTGGTGAACAACGTCAGTGCTTTCAACGTGACGTTCGGTCTGGCGAGTTCCGCGACGGATGTCGCAGCCTTGACCTACAGCACCAACCCAAGTGATCCAGCGCGTATTCGCAGTGTGCGCCTGAGCCTGACCCTCGCCGACCCCAACAACCGGGTGCGTAATCAAACCTTCAATGTGGTTGCCGCTTTGCGCAACCGCTTGCAGTGAGGGCCAGGGTGATGAGGATTTCTCTCCATCAGCGTCAGACGCAAAGCGGCATGGTGCTGCTGGTCAGCCTGGTGTTTCTGTTGCTTATGACGATGATCGGCCTGTCATCGATGCAGAGTGCCAACCTGCAGGAAAAAATGGCCGGCAGCGTAGGCCTGCGCAATCAATCATTTCAGACCGCCGAAGCGGCGTTGCGTGTGGGCGAGAGCGCGGTGCAACTGGACAGTTTTGCCTTGGCAGTGTGCAGCGGCACGACGCAATGTGCGCCGCCGGCCGAGTCGTCGGTGGTGAGTGCGGCGGGGCTCAATTCGACCTCGGGGGTACTCTGGATCGCCACAGGCAACGGCTTCTATGGCGTACAGAACATCGGTACGACGCTGACGGCCGTGAATGTGCCGAGCAACACGTCAGCGACCCTTTACCGGGTGACCGCTGTCGGCATCGCCGGTACTTCGCGTAGCGTTGTGGAGAGTATCTATGCGAAGTTTTGAACGCTGCGCATCTCTGCTGGCCGGCATGCTGCTGACTTTCTATCTGGCCGCACCGGCTTATGCGTTCACGCCGTCTGACTCGCCCTTGCTGAGTGCGGCGGCGGTGCCACCGAACGTTATGTTGCTGATCGACGATTCGGGGAGCATGAACAGCATCATCTACGCCGTGGGGTTCGACCCGACTCTGCCGCGCACCCCGGCTCGCCAGTGTGATGCCTTCATTGGACTGTGCTTCAACTCAACGACAATCACCGGTGATTCAATATTTCTCTCAAGTTTGCCGACTGCTGGCTGCTTCGGCGGTGCCTACGCCTTCTACAACAACAGCCTGACACCGTTGTGCCTGAAACTGCCGGATCCGGTAGGTGGCGGCAATACCCGTTACTCGGACGATTACATTTCTTACGTGGTCGGTCTTGCGATCAACAATGGCACCCGCGACTTCACCACAGGAGCGATCCCCAACGATTACCGCATCAACGTTGCACGCAACGTTTCCACGGCATTGGTCAGCAGCAATCGGACTTTGCGCATGGGCCTGTCGACGTTCAACCCGGCGACCAGCAGCAATTTCGGCAGTGGTGGTTACATTGCCCGTTCCATTGCTGATCTGTCACCGGTCGCCGGCAGCGTGACCCAGGCCCAGGCTGACTCCAATTACAACGTGCTGATCTCCTCGATCAACAACTTGAGCGCCGTGGCCAACACGCCATTGGCGGAAACCTATTACGAAGTCACTCGCTACATGCGCGGCATGGCGCCGTTCTACAACAGCACGCCGAGCACCTACACCAGCCCGATCCAGTACCGCTGCCAGAAAAATTACGGCGTGGTGATCACTGACGGCTTGCCGACGTTCGACCGTACCTTTCCGACCAATGATCCGTTGGCCACGAACCGTTTGCCGAACTGGGACGGCGTCAACAATGACGGCGACAACCTCAACGGCGACGGTGAGGGTGACACGTTGTATCTGGATGACATCGCCAAATTTGCTTACGACATCGACATGCGCTCCACCGGCACCGACGCAGCAGGCAAGAGCTGGAGCGCAGTGGATTTCCCCAAGCAGAACATGAACACCTACACTGTGGGCTTCGCCGCTGACAACGACATGCTCTCGGACGCGGCGAGTTACGGGCAGGGTCGCTACTATCAGGCAACCGACAGCGCTGGCCTCAATGCGGCGTTGTCATCGGCGTTGAGCGACATCACCTCCAAGGCCGGTTCCGGTGGTGCCGGTATTGTCAGCGGGACCACCCTCAGCAGTAGCAGCAGTTTCTATCAGACCACCTATGATCCCAAGGATTGGCGCGGCACGATCAAGGCATTCGGCTTCACATCGGCCGGAACCGTTAATACGTCGACGGCACTCTGGAACACCGACACCACAGTTGTTCCGGGGGCCACCGCGCCGATTTACCAATCCTGGAACACCTCAAGCAACGCTGCCGTCGCCCTGGCCTACGGTAATTTTTCCGCGGCGCAGCAGACGACGCTAAGTGGAGGTTTGCCCACCGGCATCACCGGTATTGATCTGGTGGAGTGGAGCAAGGGCACCAACAAGAGCGGGCTCAAGGTTCGCAGCGTATTGCTCGGCGACATCATCAACTCGCCACTGGTGCTGGCCTCGCCTGCGGACAAAACCGCCTCGGACCTGTCGAACGACACCACTTACAGCGCTTACCTGACGACCAAAGCGGCGAACATGAGCGCCAGCCTAGTGGTGAATGCCAACGATGGTTTCGTCAACGTCATCAACTCGGCCAATGGCACCCGGCGTTACGCTTACATGCCATCCAGTGTGTTGCCGTCGTTGCGCTTGATCGCCGACCCGAATTACATCAATGGCGTCAGCCACAAGTTTCTGGTCGACGGCCAGGTCGGCGTGTATGACGCGCAACTTAACAACGCCTGGAAAACCCTGGCCATTGGCGGCACCGGTGCGGGTGGCAAAACCTTCTATGCGCTGCAACTGTTCGATGCCTCCGCAGGCAACGTCATGCGTGCGTTGTGGGAAGTCAGCGCGCCGGCCATCGCCAACACCGCCAACGTCTTTAATGA
Organism: Pseudomonas sp. Irchel 3E19; assembly: GCF_900187585.1. Classification (NCBI taxonomy): domain Bacteria; kingdom Pseudomonadati; phylum Pseudomonadota; class Gammaproteobacteria; order Pseudomonadales; family Pseudomonadaceae; genus Pseudomonas; species Pseudomonas sp. Irchel 3E19. The sequence continues at coordinate 72,550 of NZ_FYDT01000018.1, read as the reverse complement.
TCTGGGTTATGCCTATGCGCGACCGGAAGTGGCACGCTTGGCCGATGGTCGCTGGGCGGCGTTTATCTCCAATGGTTATGGCAGCAATTCGGGGTTGGCAGCGCTGTATGTGCTGGATGTGCGCGACGGTTCGTTGATCAAAAAGATCGTTGTCGACAGTACGGACACCAGCAACGGTTTGTCCTCGGTGAAGCTCAAGGTCAACTCGCAAAACGTGGTGCAGGCTGCCTATGGCGGTGACTTGAAAGGGCGGTTGTGGAAATTCGACCTCAGCGCCACTGCGCCAGACAGCTGGGGCGTGGCGTTTTCCGGCAAACCGCTTTTCACCACGGCGGGCGGGGCGACGCAGCCGATCACGGCGCAACCTTTGCTGGCGGACAACGCAGCCGGCGGCAAACAGATCTTTGTCGGTACCGGTAAATTCAACGAAACCGCCGACAAGACCAACAAGGATTTGCAGGCGTTCTATTCAGTGTGGGATGCCGATGGCGGGGCCGGGCAGTTGACCGTCAGCAGTTTGCAGCCGCAGGCAATTACTGGCTCATTCTCCGGTAGCACCGGGCAATTCCTGACCACATCGCAAAATGACACGACGTATCCGGGGGAGAAGGGCTGGTACTTGCCGCTGGTGTATAACAACGTGCTGACCGGCGAGCGGGTGATTAATCAAGCGAGTATCGTGCTGGGCCGCATCGTCTTCACCACGGCCAGCGTCGACACCACCGATCCCTGTGCGAGTTTCGGTACCGGCAAACTGGTCGAACTCGATGCGTTCAGCGGTAAGATGCTCAACTACGCCGTGCTCGACACCAATTCCGACAGCCTGGTCGACAGTAATGACACGATCTCCAGTGGCGTGATATTCACTGGCGGCATTCCGACGTTGAACTTCATCTCCAGTGACGGCAAACGCAAAGGCATGACCGACACCAGCGGCACCATCACCATCATTGTAGAAAAGGGCGGCGGCGGCAGTCGTCGTATCATGTGGCGACAAATACAGTAAGTGAGAGTTTGAGGCATGCGCAGATCCAACCGAGGTTTCACCCTGATCGAAATCATGATCGTGATTGCGATCATCGGGATTGTGCTCACCATCAGCATTCCAAGTTACAACGAATACGTGAAGAAAGGCCGCCGCGCCGAAGTGGTGTCGCTGCTTTCGGAGCAGGCACAGAGCCTCGAACGTTTCTACACCAAGAACAATGTCTACACCGGTATCACCGGTTTGAGCGCGGGCAATGATTTCTACACCCTTACGCCGACGATCACAGATCAGACCTTCCTGCTGACGGCCGCCCGTAAAACGGGCACGGCCATGGCCACCGACAAGTGCGGGGATTTCACCCTGACCAACACCGGTGTCAGAAGCATGAACAACGCGACCACCGGGCTGACCACCAAGGATTGCTGGGGCCGCTGAGGCGCTTATTTTTGGGCGCCTTTTGCGCCCACTGTCTTTTTTACGGTTGGATCAAACATGACCAGGCAACAGCAAGTGGTGATTGTCGGTGGCGGGGTGATTGGCCTGCTGACGGCCTACAATCTCGCCTCCGAAGTGCGCAGCGTGGTGCTGCTGGACCGCTCGAATGTCGGCCAGGAATCGTCCTGGGCGGGTGGCGGTATCGTTTCTCCGCTGTATCCGTGGCGCTATAACCCGGCAGTCACCGCCCTGGCGCATTGGTCTCAGGATTTTTATCCACAGCTCGGCGCGCGCTTGTTTGCCGATACCGGCGTTGATCCTGAAGTCCACACCACGGGGTTGTACTGGCTGGATCTGGATGATGAGGCCGAAGCGCTTGCGTGGGCTGAACGGGAGAGCCGCCCGCTGCGGGCGGTGGATATCTCGGCGGCGCACGATGCAGTGCCGGTGCTCGGTGGTGGATTCTCGCGGGCTATCTACATGGCCGATGTGGCCAACGTGCGTAATCCACGGCTGGTGAAGTCGCTGAAAGCGGCGTTGCTGGCGCTGCCGAACGTGATCATTCATGAGCAGTGCGAGGTCAGTGGATTTGTTCGTGAAGGCGAGCGGGTTGTTGGCGTACAGACTTCCACTGGCGTGATCACTGGCGATCAGGTCGTCCTAACGGCTGGCGCGTGGAGCGGTGATCTGCTCAAGACGCTGGATCTGACGCTGCCCGTCGAGCCGGTCAAAGGCCAGATGATTCTCTACAAGTGTGCGGCGGACTTTCTGCCGAGCATGGTGCTGGCCAAGGGGCGTTATGCGATTCCGCGTCGCGACGGGCACATACTGATTGGCAGTACGCTGGAACATGAAGGCTTCGACAAGACCCCGACCGATGTAGCGCTGCAAAGCCTCAAGGCTTCGGCGGTGGAGTTGCTGCCGGCACTGGCGGATGCCGAAGTGGTGGGGCATTGGGCAGGGTTACGCCCGGGCTCGCCGGAGGGGATTCCCTACATTGGTCGGGTGCCGGGGTTTGACGGTTTGTGGCTGAACTGCGGGCATTACCGCAATGGGTTGGTGCTGGCGCCGGCGTCGTGTCAGTTGTTTGCCGATGTGATGCTGGGGCGGGCGCCGATTATTGATCCGGCGCCGTATGCGCCTGAAGGCCGCATCTAGTCAGACATTTCCAGAGTCCGACAGACCGCTTTCGCGAGCAGGCTCGCTCCCACAGTTATCTCGGCTGCTCACACATTTTGTGTTCACCGCCGATCCACTGTGGGAGCGGGCTTGCTCGCGAAGGAGCCCTCAATCCAGACCGAGTTTTTTCAGGCGATAACGCATTGACCTGAACGAAAGACTCAACCGCTGCGCCGCCGCCGTGCGGTTCCAGCGGGTTTCCTCCAGCGCCTGCAAGATCAGTTTGCGCTCGACGCTCTCCAGGTAGTCCTCCAGATTGTCGATCTGTGTCAGGTCTGCAATCCCGCCATCCGCCGCACAGTTGCCTTCGCTCAGCCGCAGGTCTTCAGCCTCGATCATGCGGTTTTCGCACAGCGTGTGCGCGCGTTCGAGCACGTTCTCCAGCTCCCTCACATTGCCCGGAAAGCGATAATTCTTCAGCGCTTCCAACGCCTGTGGATGCAGGCTTGCCGCCGGTTGGCCCGAGTCTTTGGCCAGACGCTTGAGCATGTGTTCCGCCAGCGCTTCAATGTCATCGCGGCGCTCGCGCAGGGACGGCACCCGCAACTCGATCACGTTGAGCCGGTAATACAGATCCTGGCGAAAGCGCTCGGCGGCGACTTCCGCATCGAGATCCTTGTGGGTTGCGCAGAGAATGCGCACATCGACCACGCTTTCCTGCTGGCCGCCGACGCTGCGTACGGCTTTCTCCTGAATCGCCCGCAGCAACTTGACCTGCATCGACAGCGGCAGGTCCGCCACCTCATCAAGAAACAGCGTGCCGCCGTGTGCCGCCTGGAACAGTCCCGGCTTGTCTTCGACTGCACCAGTAAAACTGCCTTTGCGATGGCCGAAAAACTCGCTCTCCATCAGCTCCGACGGTATCGCCCCGCAATTCACCGGCACGAACGGTTGGCCGGCGCGCGGCCCTTGTTCGTGAATCAGGCGCGCGACCAGTTCCTTGCCACTGCCGGATTCACCACTGATGTAAACCGGTGCCTGGCTGCGAGCGAGTTTGTCGATTTGCTTGCGCAGCGTGCGCATCGGCAGCGAGTCGCCCAGCAATCGTCGATCAATCGAGACCGCCGCGCTGCCTGCCGTCGGCATACGCAGGGCGGTCGCGACCAGTTCGCGCAGGCGCGTGAGATCCACCGGTTTGGTCAGAAAGTCGAACGCCCCGGCCTTCAATGCATTGATTGCCGTCTCGAGGCTGCCGTAGGCGGTGATCATCGCTACCGGCAGTTGTGGATAGCGTTGCTGGATGTGCTGTACCAAATCCAGCCCCGTGCCGTCGGGCAGGCGCATGTCGGTCAGGCACAGGTCGAAGGTCTCGCGATGCAGCAGGGCCTGGGCTTCGCCGAGATTGCGAGCGCTGAAAGTGTTGAGTTTCATCCGTCCCAGGGTGATTTCCAGGAGTTCGCGGATATCCGGTTCGTCGTCGACGATGAGGATCTTTTGCCGTGGGCTCGTGTTCAACTTTGTTTCCGTCCGTGAGCAAAGGTGATGCGAAAGCAGCCGCCGCCTTGGCGTGGTTTGAAGTCTAGGCGCGCCTGGTTGCTTTCGCACAGCTCACGGGACAGATAAAGCCCAAGGCCGGTGCCCTGGTTGCTGGTGGTAAAGAACGGTTCGAACAGGTGGGCCTGTTCATCAAGCGCCACGCCGGGGCCGTTGTCCTGCACTTCGAGCACGGCCAACTGGCTGTCGGTGTCGATAAACAAGGCCAGCCAAACCTCGGCCTGATCGTGCAGCAGGGCGCTGTGACGCCAGCCGTTGCGTAACAGATTGTCGAGAATTTGCGTGAGCTGGTTGGGGTCCATCAGGGTGGTGAAATCACCTGAATTGATCCGCAGATGAATGCGCTGGCGCTCGGTGGCCTGTTCGCGGCTTTCGCTGACGAAGTGTTCCAGCCACGGCTTGAGATCCAGCCGTTGCGGTGCGCTCTGTTGGCGGCGGGACAGTTGCAAGACGTTTTCGATGACTCGATTCATGCGCTGGGAGTGATCTTGAATGATCTGCGTCAGACGCCGATCCGCGCTATCGAGTTCCTCGGATTCCGCCAATAGCTGTGCGGCGTGACTGATGGCGCCCAGTGGATTGCGAATTTCGTGGGAGATACCGGCGGTCAGGCGCCCGAGCGCGGCAAGCTTCAGTTGCTGTGCCTGTTGGGCGATTTGCGCCAGGTCTTCAAGAAATACGAGGGTCTGTTGATTGGGGCTCTGTTCGAGAGCGATGAAGCTGGGCTGCAATTCCAGACCGTTGCCGGGTATTTTCAGGCTCTGTGGGCGCAGGGTCGGGTTGTTCATCCACAGTTGCAGACGATCGACCAAAGCGCTCGAGTAGTCGTCGATCAAGTGCCCTTGAAGGTGTGATTGCGCGAGCAGGGTTTGGGCGCTGTGATTGGCCAGTTGTACTCGGCGCTGTTCGTCGAGAACCAGAATCCCGGTGCGCATGCGTTGCAGAATCAACGCGTTGAGGGCTTCAAGGCCAACCACTTCGCTGGCCCGCCGCTCAGCCAGGTTTTCACTGACTTCAAGGCGTCGGATCAGCCCCTGCACCAGCAACGAGGCGGCAAAACACAATGCGCCGAGGGTGCCCGCCTGCAGGTATTCATTGGCGCTCAGGGGATGGCTGAAACTCAGCAGGAAACTCAGGCCGACAATCCCGAGAGCGCCAATGGCAGCGATCAGCAGGCCGATGCGGCGGCGCAGCAGGGTGTTGCTGATCGCAACCGAGACCACCAGCAAATTGCCGAAGGCGCTGGCGACTCCGCCCGCGGCAAAGAACAGAGCGCACAGCAGCAGGACATCGACGAGGGCCAGGCTGAACAACTGCGCTGGTCGCCGGGTGTTCTCGAGGAACACCACCAGCAGAATGTTCAGTACCAGATACAGCCAACTGCCGCCGCGCAGCAGATCGTCGTTGGCCGACGTCAGCAGGCGGTTGTCCATGTTGCTGGAGATCAGCAGCACCAGCGTGATGCCGACACTTAAACGGTAGAGATGATAAAGGCGCAGCAGACGCTGAGCCTGTTTGCTGTTGGCGTGGGTGGCCTCAGCGATCACTGGAACCAGGGCCTTGCTCAAGGTGAGCCTGGCTGCAATACCACTGTTGTTGCACGCTCAGCGCACGGTCGCGCGGCAAATGTACGCCGCAATGGGCGCAGCGCACCATCGGTGGCGCGTCCTGTTCACGAGGGGCGCGATTGGATTGATTGGACGCGGCGGGCGCCTTGAACTTACGCCACAACCATATCGCGGCGAAAATCACGACGATCCAGAACAATAAACGAAGCATGATGAGCGGCTTTTCGACTGATGATCCGGCAGTTTAGCCAAGGACCCGACAAGCGCACAGCCTATTAATGCGCGGCAATAAAAAAGGGAGATCCGCAGATCTCCCTTTTCTGTACTGCCGGTGTGATCAGTCGAACACGCCGAAAGTCATGTAGCTGAACCAGGAACGGTCGGTGTTGCTCGACTCAGGCTCTGGCTCTTCGATCACGTCGCCGTTCTCGTCTTTAGGCTTGAGCTCGTTCGGGATCGCGTCTTTCGCGTCCTGGAACTGCTTCTGCACGTCCTGATTGGCGCGGGTTTCGCCCGGCGGCAGCGGTGGACGCGATTCGATCAGGCCCAGAGTCGCCTTGCTCAGGAACGAACGGTTGTCGGCTTCGGCAACCCGTGGCACGAACTGACCGTCTTGCAGGCTCGGGTGATTCGGGTAGTTGAGCTTCAGGGTTTCGAGGCTGGTGGCTGCCAGTTCGTCCAGGTGCAGACGTTGATAGGCTTCAGTCATCACCGCCAGGCCGTCGCCGACCGATGGGGTTTCCTGGAAGTTTTCCACCACGTAACGGCCACGGTTGGCAGCGGCTACATAGGCCTGACGGGTCAGGTAGTAGTCGGCCACGTGGATTTCGTAGGCGGCCAGCAGGTTGCGCAGGTAGATCATGCGCTGCTTGGCATCCGGCGCGTAGCGGCTGTTCGGGTAGCGGCTGGTCAGCTGGGCGAACTCGTTGTAGGAGTCGCGCGCGGCGCCCGGGTCACGCTTGGTCATGTCCAGCGGCAGGAAGCGCGCCAGCAGGCCGACGTCCTGGTCGAACGAAGTCAGACCTTTGAGGTAATACGCGTAATCCACGTTCGGGTGCTGCGGATGCAAACGAATGAAACGCTCGGCGGCGGACTTTGCAGCTTCCGGTTCGGCGTTTTTATAGTTGGCGTAGATCAGCTCCAGCTGTGCCTGATCGGCGTAGCGACCGAACGGATAACGCGACTCCAGAGCCTTCAGCTTGGCTGTGGCGCTGGTGTAGCTGTTGTTGTCCAGGTCAGTCTGAGCCTGCTGATACAGCTCGGCTTCGCTGAGGTTTTCGTCTACGACTTCCTTCGATGAGCAAGCAGCGGTCAATGCGAGGATGGCGATCAGCAGCAGGTGTTTCACTTGCATGGCGGCTTGCGTCCCTATGACGGCCGCTGTCTTGGGCGGGGCCGTCCTGTTATGATGAGCGCCCCGTTGAAAAGCCTCGGGGCAAAAGACGCCGTATTTAACCACAAGCGCGCAGCCGAAACCAAAAGCTGTGCCGACGCACAGTCAGAGCATGTCCGATAAAATTGAACTTCGCGCAGAGGTGCCGTCCGATTTGGGCGGCCAACGCCTCGATCAAGTCGCTGCCCAACTCTTCGCTGAGCACTCACGCTCGCGCCTTTCCGCCTGGATCAAAGAAGGTCGCCTGACTGTGGACGGGGCGGTCATCCGCCCGCGCGACATCGTGCACGGCGGTGCCATCCTTGAACTGACTGCCGAGCAAGAAGCCCAGGGCGAGTGGATCGCCCAGGACATCGAGCTCGACATCGTCTATGAAGACGACGACATCCTGGTGATCAACAAGCCTGCGGGCCTGGTGGTGCACCCGGCTGCCGGTCACGCCGATGGCACCCTGCTCAACGCCTTGCTGCACCATGTGCCGGACATTATCAATGTCCCACGCGCCGGTATCGTGCATCGTCTGGACAAGGACACCACCGGTCTGATGGTGGTGGCCAAGACCATTCAGGCGCAGACAAAGCTTGTTACTCAATTGCAGAGTCGCAGCGTCAGCCGGATCTACGAGTGCATCGTGATCGGTGTTGTCACCGCCGGTGGCAAAATCAATGCCCCGATCGGTCGTCACGGCCAGCAACGCCAGCGCATGGCGGTGATGGAAGGTGGCAAGCCTGCCGTCAGCCACTATCGCGTGCTGGAGCGCTTCCGCTCTCACACTCATGTTCGGGTGAAACTGGAAACCGGTCGTACTCACCAGATTCGCGTGCATATGTCGCACATCAACTTCCCGTTGGTCGGCGATCCGGCGTACGGCGGTCGTTTCCGCATACCGCCTGCTGCGAACCTGAACATGGTCGAAACCCTCAAGAACTTCCCGCGGCAGGCTCTGCATGCGCGGTTCCTTGAGCTGGATCACCCGACGACCGGTGAGCGCATGAGCTGGGAATCGCCGTTGCCGGAAGATTTCGTCTGGCTGCTGACCCTGCTCAAGCAGGATCGCGAGGCTTTCGTCGGATGAACTGGCTGACGCCGGACTGGCCTGCGCCGGCCAGCGTCAAAGCCTGCGTCACCACCCGCGAGGGTGGTGTCAGCGAGGCGCCGTTCGACAGCCTCAATCTGGGCGATCATGTTGATGACCGTCCTGAGGCTGTTGCCGAGAACCGTCGGCGCCTGACTGATCACTTCTCTATAAAGCCTGCCTGGTTGCAGCAAGTGCACGGTATTGCCGTGGCACATGCTGACCCAGGCATTGTTGCGACAGCAGACGCCAGCTGGACAGCAACGCCCGGTATTGCCTGCGCGGCAATGACGGCGGATTGCTTGCCGGCGTTGTTCTGCGATCGTGCTGGCACACGTGTGGCGGCGGCCCATGCCGGTTGGCGCGGTCTGGCGGCGGGTGTACTCGAAGCCACGCTCGACACGCTCGATGTCCCGGCTGAAGAGGTGCTGGTCTGGCTCGGCCCGGCCATCGGCCCGAAAGCCTTTGAAGTAGGCCCGGAAGTACGGGAAGTCTTCATCAATCAATTGCCCGCAGCGGCCGAAGCCTTTTTGCCGAGCCACAATGCCGGCAAGTTCATGGCTGACATCTATCTGCTGGCGCGCCTGCGTCTGGCTGAACGCGGTGTCACTGCTGTTTATGGTGGCGGTTTCTGCACCGTGACCGATCCGCGCTTCTTCTCCTATCGCCGTGCGTCGCGCACCGGTCGCTTTGCCTCCCTCATCTGGCTCACCCGCTAGACTTGCCTGACCTGCATCAACTCTCCGCCGCTTGAATCTCGCAGAATCGACCGCATCTACAGTGGTATCTGGCAGGTTTCTTTATTCAGGATGGTTTTTAGGTCCGGCCTGCTCAAAAGGAAGGTGACCCATGCGTATAGACCGTTTAACCAGCAAACTACAGTTGGCCTTGTCCGACGCCCAGTCGTTGGCTGTTGGCCACGATCATCCGGCCATCGAGCCGGCGCACTTGATGCAAGCCATGCTTGAACAGCAGGGTGGTTCGATCAAACCCCTGTTGATGCAAGTCGGCTTTGACGTCAACAGCTTGCGCAAAGAGCTGACCAAAGAGCTCGACCAATTACCGAAAATCCAGAATCCGACTGGCGACGTCAACATGTCGCAGGATCTGGCGCGCCTGCTCAATCAGGCTGATCGTTTGGCCCAGCAGAAAGGCGACCAGTTCATTTCCAGCGAACTGGTGTTGCTCGCCGCCATGGACGAGAACAGCAAGCTCGGCAAGTTGCTGCTCGGCCAGGGCGTGAGCAAGAAAGCCTTGGAAAACGCGATCAACAATCTGCGCGGTGGCGAAGCGGTTAACGACGCCAACCACGAAGAGTCGCGTCAGGCGCTGGACAAATACACCGTCGACCTGACCAAGCGTGCCGAAGACGGCAAGCTCGATCCGGTGATCGGCCGTGACGACGAAATCCGTCGCACCATTCAGGTTCTGCAACGCCGGACCAAGAACAACCCGGTGCTGATCGGTGAGCCTGGCGTGGGTAAAACCGCGATTGCCGAAGGTCTGGCCCAGCGCATTATCAACGGCGAAGTGCCGGATGGCCTCAAGGGCAAGCGTCTGCTGTCGCTGGACATGGGCGCGCTGATTGCCGGTGCCAAGTACCGCGGTGAATTCGAAGAGCGCCTGAAATCGCTGCTCAATGAGCTGTCGAAGCAGGAAGGGCAGATCATTCTGTTCATCGACGAACTGCACACCATGGTCGGCGCCGGTAAAGGCGAAGGCTCGATGGATGCTGGCAACATGCTCAAACCCGCCCTGGCACGCGGCGAATTGCACTGCGTTGGCGCGACCACGCTGAACGAGTACCGCCAATATATAGAGAAGGACGCGGCCCTCGAACGGCGCTTCCAGAAAGTATTGGTGGATGAGCCGAGTGAAGAAGACACCATCGCGATCCTGCGTGGCCTCAAGGAGCGTTACGAGGTTCACCACAAGGTCGCGATCACTGACGGTGCGATCATTGCAGCGGCCAAGCTCAGCCATCGTTACATCACTGATCGGCAACTGCCGGACAAGGCGATCGACCTGATCGACGAAGCCGCCAGCCGTATCCGCATGGAGATCGACTCCAAGCCGGAAGTACTCGATCGTCTGGAGCGTCGCCTGATTCAGTTGAAGGTGGAATCCCAGGCACTGAAGAAAGAAAGCGACGAAGCGGCGATGAAGCGCCTGGAAAAACTCCAGGAAGAAATCGTCCGTCTTGAGCGTGAGTATTCGGATCTGGAAGAGATCTGGAATTCGGAAAAAGCCGAGGTTCAGGGTTCTGCGCAGATTCAGCAGAAGATCGAACAGTCGCGTCAGGAACTGGAAGCCGCGCGCCGTAAAGGCGACCTCAACCGCATGGCCGAGTTGCAGTACGGTGTGATCCCGGATCTGGAGCGCAGTCTGCAAATGGTCGATCAGCACGGCAAAAGCGAAAACCAGTTGCTGCGCAGTAAGGTGACTGAGGAAGAGATTGCTGAAGTCGTGTCGAAGTGGACCGGCATTCCAGTATCGAAAATGCTCGAAGGCGAGCGCGACAAGCTGATGAAGATGGAAAGCCTGTTGCACAAGCGCGTGATCGGTCAGGAAGAAGCGGTCGTGGCGGTTTCCAATGCGGTGCGTCGTTCGCGTGCCGGGTTGTCTGACCCGAATCGTCCAAGCGGCTCGTTCATGTTCCTCGGCCCTACCGGAGTCGGTAAAACCGAGTTGTGCAAGGCGCTGGCCGAATTCCTCTTTGATACGGAAGAGGCGATGGTGCGGATCGACATGTCCGAGTTCATGGAGAAACACTCCGTGGCTCGTTTGATCGGTGCGCCACCGGGATACGTCGGTTACGAAGAGGGCGGTTATCTGACCGAAGCGGTACGGCGCAAGCCTTACTCGGTGATCCTGCTGGACGAAGTCGAGAAGGCGCATCCGGATGTGTTCAACATCCTCCTGCAAGTGCTTGAGGATGGGCGCCTGACCGACAGCCATGGCCGTACAGTGGACTTCCGCAATACGGTGATCGTCATGACCTCGAACCTCGGTTCGTCGCAGATCCAGGAGCTGGTAGGTGATCGTGAGGCCCAGCGTGCAGCGGTGATGGATGCGCTGACCAGTCATTTCCGTCCGGAGTTCATCAACCGGGTCGATGAAGTGGTGATCTTCGAGCCATTGGCGCGGGATCAGATCGCGGGCATTACCGAGATCCAGTTGGGTCGTCTGCGCAGTCGTCTGGCCGAGCGCGAGCTGAAGCTGGAACTGAGCCCGGAAGCGATGGACAAGTTGATTGCCGTCGGTTACGACCCGGTCTATGGCGCACGTCCTTTGAAACGGGCGATTCAGCGCTGGATCGAAAACCCGCTGGCGCAGTTGATCCTTTCGGGTCACTTCATGCCAGGCGACACGGCAACCGGCACGGTCGAGAACGACGAAATCGTTTTCAACTAAGTCCAGACACCAATGAAAATTGGCAGGCCCCACATTGTGGGGCCTTTTTTTTCGTTAGGCTGTTGAACTCAAAGGAAAAGGCTTGTAAAGTGCGCCCCGCAGTCAGTCGCCAAGACGGTCTCAGCTCACTGAGTTGAAATCTGAAATAAGTTGCAAATCATTAACTTGAAAGCAATTTAGGGGGTTGACAGAGGTGTTCTAGGTTGTAGAATAGCGCGCCTCAGACACACGAACGCAGCGATGCGAACGAGTGACTGGATGCAACAAGTTTCACCGTTGTAAATTGAAATATGTAGTTCCGTGATAGCTCAGTCGGTAGAGCAAATGACTGTTAATCATTGGGTCCCAGGTTCGAGTCCTGGTCACGGAGCCAATTTCAAACCGGGGTATAGCGCAGTCCGGTAGCGCGCCTGCTTTGGGAGCAGGATGTCAGGAGTTCGAATCCCCTTACCCCGACCATTTTTGGGTCGTTAGCTCAGTTGGTAGAGCAGTTGGCTTTTAACCAATTGGTCGTAGGTTCGAATCCCACACGACCCACCATTTTTGAAACCAGTTAGCGCTGGGATCGAATCTTAAGATCAGAAGCCAAAAGCGCTGATCGAAGAAGGCGATCTTTGAAAGGTCGCCTTTTTTTTACCGGGGTATAGCGCAGTCCGGTAGCGCGCCTGCTTTGGGAGCAGGATGTCAGGAGTTCGAATCCCCTTACCCCGACCATATTAAAAATCCTCGTATCGAAAGATACGGGGATTTTTTTTGCCTGCAAAAAATTCCCGATGGCACAGCAGAAACAAATGTGGGAGCGAGCCTGCTCGCGAAGGGGTTGTGTCATTCAACAATGACGTCGACTGACACACCGCTTTCGCGAGCAGGCTCGCTCCCACAGTTTTTAGATCAGTGCAGCTTCAGGCGCGGTTCCGTGCCACGACCAATCTTGCTGCCGAGCATCAGCATCGCCGTGCGGAATGGCCCGTACAGCGCCATCTGGTGCATGCGGTACAGCGACACGTAAAACATCCGTGCCAGCCAGCCCTCGAGCATCACGCTGCCGGTGAGGTTGCCCATCAAGTTACCCACAGCCGAAAAACGCGACAGCGAAATCAACGAGCCGTAGTCGGTGTACTTGTACTCCGGCAGGGTCTTGCCTTCGATGCGCAGTTTCAGCGATTTGGCCAGCAAGGATGCCTGCTGGTGTGCGGCTTGTGCACGCGGTGGCACGTTACGGTCGGTGCCAGGTTGGGGGCACGCGGCGCAATCACCGAAAGCGAAAATGTTCTCGTCGCGGGTGGTTTGCAGGGTCGGCAGCACTTGCAGCTGATTGATGCGGTTGGTTTCCAGGCCATCGATGTCCTTGAGGAAACCTGGGGCACGAATACCGGCTGCCCAGACTTTCAGGCTGGCCTTGATTTCGTTGCCATCGGCAGTGATCAGGCTGTCGGCCGTCACTTCGCTGACCGACGCATTGGTCATTACATTGACCCCGAGTTTCTCCAAGGTCTTGTGCACCGGCCCGCCGATGCGCTCCGGCAGGGCTGGCAGCACCCGTGGCCCGGCTTCGATCAGGGTGATGTGCATGTTTTCCGGTTTGATCCGGTCGAGGCCGTAAGCTGCTAGCTCATGGGCTGCGTTGTGCAGTTCTGCCGCCAGTTCGACGCCCGTGGCGCCAGCGCCGACGATGGCTACGCTGATCTGCTCGACCACATCGGTTTGCCCCGCGTGGGCACGCAGATAGTGGTTGAGCAATTGCTGGTGAAAACGCTCGGCCTGTTTGCGGGTATCGAGGAACAGGCAATGTTGTGCCGCGCCTTGAGTGCCGAAATCGTTGGTGGTGCTGCCGACGCTGATCACCAGCGAGTCATAGGCCACTTCGCGCGCGGGTACCAGCTCTACGCCGTTTTCGTCGTAGGCGGCGGCCAGCTGGATTTTTTTCTGTGCGCGATCAAGCCCGCTCATGCGCCCCAGCTGGAACTCGAAGTGGTTCCATTTGGCCTGGGCAACATAGTTGAGTTCGTCTTCGGAAGAGTTCAGCGATCCAGCCGCCACTTCGTGCAACAGCGGTTTCCAGATGTGCGTCAGGTTCGCGTCGACCAGCATCACACTGGCCGTGCCGCGCTTGCCCAGAGTCTTACCCAGACGGGTAGCCAACTCCAGACCGCCGGCGCCGCCGCCGACAATAACAATACGATGGGACATGGGGATAACTCGCAAGGTTTTTAAAGGAAATCGGTGCGGTTACCTTCGCGAGCGCCAGGCAGCTCATAGCGTCAGATAACTGATAAGTCGGCTCAACAGGCCCAGACCAATGGTCACTGTCAGCACCAGCACCAAGAGCATCCACGGCCGGAAAGGCCGGCGCTCGACACGGTGTTGGGACAGTTGCAGGTACTCTTCGACATGCTTTTGGTCTTCGGGTTTCAGGCGGCTGGTCATAAAGGCCTCGTCAGGTAGACGTTGCTGAATGTGCAGAAGCTACAGCGGTTTTCAACCGGGGTTGAACGCAGCATAGCCGCTGTCCGGAACCGGTTCGACAGACACACCGTCATCGAGGCGAATGATCCCGCTTTGTAACACCCGCGCGGTGATTCCGCCATGCCCGCGCACCGCTTGAAAAGTGCCGGGGCCGAGGTTGTTTTGCAGGCGTGCGCAGGGCTGGCACCAACCAGTGGTTTCAAAAATCGCCTGACCGATGCGAAAGCGCCGGCCCTTGAGGCTGAACAAGTTGATCCCGCTTATAACGAGATTGCGCCGCAGATCTTCAGGCTTGACCGGTTGATCGTGCGTGCGCCCCATCAAGGCGCTGATCACGGCAAGATGCTCCCACTGAATCAGCGTCACCTGTCGCGCGTTACGCACCCCGGGGCGGGCGTGATCGCCGGTCAGTCCGGCTTCCAGTCTTGCTTCCACGGCATCGAGTTCGATCATCGGCCCACGGGATTCGGGGCGCACGCCTATCCAGCGCACTCGTCCGTTTTGTGGCACATCGGCGATCAATTGTTGAAGTGGTGTCACAGGCTGATCCCTACGTCGAAAACGATGCTGCGGCCCAGGTTGCTGCGCAGAAAGTCCGGTGCATCGGGGTGAGCAAATAGTACACGGGCGAATGTCGGGCCGACGAGGGACAGCGAGCGCCAGCCCTGGCGCAAGTATTCGGTGGGTGGCGGAAAGTGGCTGTTCAGATCCAGCACTTCGCGCTTGAGGCTGGCGAAGGCGATGATGTCCAGTTCGCCCAGATCCATGCCGCGTTCCTTGTAGTTGTGGGCTTTCTTGCGCAAGGTCGGCGCCAGTCTGAGCAGGAACTCATTGGCCGGAATCCGGCGCGGCTTGGCTTCGCGGCGCACCAGTTGGCTGAGGGAGAACGCACTGCGCCGCCGCTTCAATTCATCGCGCCATTCGTCGTTGAGTCGGCGGCCTTCGTCGAGAACGAAGAACACTTCGAAATTGGCATCACGAAACAGCACATCCGGCGGCTCGCCGGCAGGCGCAAATTCATCGGCCCGGTAGGGAATGTTCAGGCCTTGCAGCAGGCGCTGGCAGACCCAACGCTCACGCTCCCATTTGCGGGCATTGGACAGGAACGCGTTGGCTTGCTCGGCCGCAATGGTCAGCAGGCGTAAATAATCGGAGTCATCCATAGGCCCAAGCTTAGCGTTCAATTGCGACAAGCAGAAAGCCTTGCGTGGCAAAGTGCGTCAGTAGGCAGTCAAGAACGGCGGTGTAGACTCAGTGGAACTGAATCATGCCGTCAAACCGAGGTGACTTATTGTGAAATTTCGCTGGTTGCTGGTATTTGTTCTTGTACCGCTCTGGGCTCACGCCCTGGAAAATGGCGAACGGCTCGCCCCTTGGACGTTGCTTGATCAGTACGATCAGGCCTACACGCTCGACAACAGCACCACGACGCTGCTGGTGGCGCGGGACATGGATGGCGCCAAACTGATCAAGGAAGCCTTGAAGGATCAGCCCAAGGGCTATCTGGAGGCGCGCCACGCGGTGTTCGTTGCGGACATCCAGCGTATGCCGGCGCTGATTGCCAAGATGTTCGCCGTGCCCGCCATGCGTGATTACAGCTACCGGGTCATGCTCGACCGCGAGGGCCGGGTCGCTTCGCGATATCCCGGCGCAGAGGGCCAGGTGTTGTGGATACAGCTCAAGGACGGCCGGCTGCTCGAGCAACATGAGTACGCCAACGCTGCCCAGTTGCGCGAGGCGCTGGAGAAGGCGCGGCCATGATCGGTGCCGAGGTGCTGTCGACTGCAAGCCAGGTGCTGGGCTGGCTGATCTATTTGCCTGTGCTGCTCTGGGCGATCTTTCGCGCACCGTGGGTCGAATTGTTCAGTGACAACCGCCGCCAGCACTTGCTGTTCGGCACGGTGTTCGCGTTGTTTCTGTTGTGGCTGGTGCGCAGGGATTTTGACACCGGAGTGTCTTATCACTTCATCGGCATGACGGCGGTGACGTTGCTGCTGGACTGGCCACTGGCGATAGTCGGCGGCCTGGTGGCGCAGGTCGGCCTGTTGCTGCTCGGGCGTCAGGATCTCGCGGCGTTTGGGGTCAACGGCGCCTTGTTCATTTTGCTACCGGTGCTGATCACCGAGTGCGTGGCGATCCTCGTCGAGCGTGCGCAGCCGCGCAATCCGTTTGTGTATATCTTCTGTTCGGGGTTTCTCGCGGCGGCGTTGTCGGCGTTACTGTGCCTTTTGTTGAGTCTGACGCTGCTCTGGTACGACGGCCTCTTCGCCTTGCCTGAATGGCTGGAAGACTTCATCGGTTACCTATGGCTGATCATTTTTCCCGAAGCATTCATCAACGGCATGGTGATCAGTGCGCTGGTTGTATTCAGTCCGGAATGGCTGGAGACCTTCAATCGCACGCGCTACCTTTCGGCGCCGTGGAAGGACGACGATCCCAAGTCTTGATCCATATCAAACCCGTCACGGGCGGGCCATTTCATGCTCGCGCAAATCCCTTCAGGAGCAGCAGCATGAGTGTTTACGAGTGGGCGCGGCAGGAAACCCGGCAGAGTCTGGAGATGGCGCAGGAGGTGGGGTTCGATCCGGGCTTGAGCCTGCGCGCCCTGCTCAGTGCGGTGGTGCAACAGAGCAAGGCGGTGCGCAATGCCGAAGACCTGGCCGACGAGTTGCGCTTTCTGGCGGAAAACCTCGACGACGATCAGGACTACGGCTTCATGCGTCCTTGAGTGGGATCAGTGACGCGGGTCGAAATCGCCGGAAAACAGTTCATCTTCGGCATCCGGGGCGACCGGAATCTTGTGTTCTTCGGAAGCCCAGGCGCCGAGGTCGATGAGTTTGCAGCGATCGGAGCAGAACGGCCGAAACTTGTTCGCCGGTGTGAATTCCACGGGGGCGCCGCAGGTCGGGCATTCAACGGTTGGGATCTGGCTCATGATTGGCCTCCACTTAAAGTCAGGTAAAAGTCATGCAAGCGCTCGACCTCACTGTGCAACCAGGCGAGGTCGCGGTCGTTGACCACCACGTCGTCGGCACGGCTCACACGATCTTCGCGGCTGGACTGAGCCTTGAGGATCGCCTGAACCTGCTGTTCGCTGGTCTGATCACGTTGCAAGGTGCGTTCGATCTGCAGTTGTTGCGGGGCGTCGATCACCAGAATCCGCTGGGTCATCGCGTATTGCCCGGATTCGATCAGCAGCGGTGAAACGAGAATCGCGTAAGGCGATTTTGCCTGCGCCAGATGATGGGCGATTTCCTCGGCGATCAACGGATGCAGCAGGGCTTCGAGCCAGCGGCGCTGCTCCGGCACTTCAAAGATCAGTTTGCGCAGGGCCGCGCGATCCAGCGTTCCGTGCGCTTGTAACACGCCAGCGCCGAAGTGTTCGGCAATCTTCGCCAACGCCGGACGTCCCGGTTCGACCACCCAGCGCGCCGCATGATCGGCGTCGACCACATGGATGCCGAGGTCGATAAAGTGCTGGGCCGCCGCGCTTTTGCCGCTGCCGATGCCACCGGTCAGGCCGAGAATCCAGGGTTTTTCCACAGGGGTATTCATTTCAAACCGACAAACTGCCAATAGAAGTCGGTTATTTGACCACCCCAGAGCAAGGCAATCCAGCCGGCAATTGCCAGATACGGGCCGAAGGGGATTGGTGTTGAGGTGTTCTGCTCACGCAGGCGCAGCAAAATCACCCCGACAATGGCGCCAACCAGCGATGACAGCAGGATGGTCAGCGGCAGAATCTGCCAGCCACCCCAGGCGCCGAGCAGCGCCAGCAGCTTGAAATCACCGTGGCCGATGCCGTCTTTACCGGTCAAAAGTTTGAACAGCCAAAACACCGACCACAGCGCCAGATACCCGGCCACCGCACCCCATAGTGCATTATGCAGGGACGTGAACAGGCCGAAACTGTTGACGATCAACCCCAACCACAACAGCGGCAGCACCAGTACATCGGGCAGCAACTGATGCTCGGTGTCGATCAGACTCATCGCCAGCAAGCCCCACGTGAGGAAGATCAACACACAGGCCGGCCACCCGAAGCCCAAATACCAGGCGATGAACGCCGAGAGCAGGCCGCAGGCCAGTTCGGTCAGGGGATAACGTTTGCTGATCGGCGCAGCGCACGCCGAGCAGCGTCCGCGCAGTAGCAGATAACTGAGCAGCGGGATGTTCTCCCATGCGCGAATCCGGTGCTGGCAGTGTGGGCACTCGGAATGCGGCAGCATCAGGTTGTAGGTCGGCTGCGGCGTATCGATCGGCAAGCCCAAGACGTCATGGGCCTGTTGGCGCCAATCGCGCTCGAGCATTTTCGGCAAACGCCAGATCAGCACATTGAGAAAGCTGCCCACCACCAGCCCGAGCAGCAGGGCGGTGAGGACAAAGGCCAGCGGATACAGACTGAGAAGTTGGTCGATAGGCATGTCAGATCGCTGAGCCAAGTTGGAAGATCGGCAGGTACATGGCCACTACCAGCCCGCCGACAATGACCCCGAGCACCACCATGATGAACGGTTCCATCAGGCTGGTGAGGTTGTCGACCATGTTATCGACTTCCTCCTCGTAAAACCCCGCGACCTTGTCGAGCATCTCGTCCAGTGCCCCGGACTCCTCGCCGATCGCTGTCATCTGCACCGCCATATTCGGAAAGACGCCGGTGCTGCGCATTGAAAAATTCAGCTGCATGCCGGTGGAGACGTCTTGGCGTATACGCAGCACCGCACGCTTGAACACCACGTTGCCGGTGGCGCCGGCCACCGAGTCGAGGGCTTCCACCAGCGGTACACCCGCGGCAAATGTAGTCGACAGGGTTCGAGCAAAACGTGCGACAGCGGACTTGTATATCAACGTGCCGACCAAGGGCAGCTTCAATAGCCAGGTGTCTTTGCGGTCACGCAAGGCCTGGGAGGTTTTCAGCGCATGACGGGTGCCGAAAATTGTCGCTACCAATACGCTCAGTATCGCCCACCACCATTGCTGCATGAATTCCGAGAGGCTGATCACCATCAGGGTGAACGCTGGCAGTTCGGCGCCGAAGCCGGAAAAAACCGACTGGAACTGCGGCACCACTTTGACCAGCAGAATCCCGGTCACCACGGCGGCCACCAGCACCACGGCGGTGGGGTAGGTCATGGCTTTCTTGATCTTGGCCTTGAGGCGTTCACTTTTTTCCTTGTAGGTTGCGACCCGCTCCAGCAACGTATCAAGGGCGCCGGACTGCTCACCGGCATCTACCAGGTTGCAATACAACTCGTCGAAGTACTGCGGCTTTTTGCGCAGGGCGTTGGCGAAACTGTTCCCGGCCGCGACTTCTTGTTTCACCTCGTCTACCAGTTTGCGCATGGCCGGGTTGTCGAAGCCCTCGCCAATGATGTCGAACGACTGCAGCAGCGGTACGCCGGCCTTCATCATGGTTGCCATTTGCCGGGTGAACAGGGCGATGTCCTGAGCCTTGATGCGTTTGCCGAAACTCAGTATCGATACCGATTTCTTGCGCACCTTGCCCGGATTGATCCCTTGTTTGCGTAGTTGAGCCTTGATCAGTGCCGGATTCTGCCCGCTCAACTCACCGCTGAGTTTGCTGCCTTTCTTGTCCGTGCCTTCCCAGGCGTAAACGCTGATTTTCGCTGCCTTGACCGCCATGTTCAGTCCTTGGTGACCCGGTTGATTTCTTCCAGGCTGGTGATGCCCTGCATGGCCTTGTGCAGCCCCGAGGTGCGTAAATCGTCGAAGCCGTCGCGACGCATCTGAATATCGATTTCCAGCGAGTTGCCTTCGGCCATGATCAGCCGTTGCAGGTCCGGTGTGTTCTTCACCACTTCATAAATCCCCACGCGCCCCTTGTAACCGCCGTTGCAGTGATCGCAACCGACCGGCTCGTAGATCGTGAAATGGCCGATGCGTTCCTCGGGGAAGCCTTCCTTGAGCAAGGTCTCACGAGGAATCTCGATGGGTTTCTTGCAGTGGCTGCACAACTTGCGCGCCAGCCGCTGGGCGATGATCAGGCTGACAGAGGTGGCGATGTTGAAGCCGGGGATGCCCATGTTGTGCAGGCGGGTCAGGGTTTCGGCGGCGCTGTTGGTGTGCAGTGTGGACAATACGAGGTGGCCGGTCTGCGCAGCCTTTATCGCGATCTCGGCGGTTTCCAGATCGCGGATCTCGCCGACCATGATCACGTCCGGATCCTGACGCAGAAACGAGCGCAAGGCCTGGGCAAAGTCGAGCCCCTGCCTGGGGTTGACGTTGACCTGATTGATGCCTTCCATGTTGATCTCCACCGGGTCTTCAGCGGTGGAGATATTGATGTCGACGGTGTTGAGGATATTCAGCCCGGTGTACAGCGACACGGTTTTGCCCGAGCCGGTGGGGCCGGTGACCAGAATCATTCCCTGTGGCTGCTTGAGCGCGGCCATGTACAGGTCTTTCTGCGCCGGCTCGTAGCCAAGCGCATCGATGCCCATTTGTGCGCTGGAGGGGTCGAGGATCCGGATCACTACTTTTTCGCCCCACAGGGTCGGCAGGGTGTTGACCCGGAAATCGATCGACTTGCTCTTCGACAGGCGCATCTTGATCCGCCCGTCCTGCGGTTTGCGCCGTTCCGAGATGTCGAGGCTGGCCATGACTTTCAATCGTGCGGCGATGCGCCCGGCCAGTTGAATCGGCGGCTTGGCCACCTCACGCAGGATGCCGTCGGTGCGCACCCGCACGCGGTAGTTCTTTTCGTAGGGTTCGAAATGCAGGTCGGAGGAGCCGCTCTTGATCGCATCGAGCAGCATCTTGTGAACGAAACGCACCACCGGCGCATCGTCGGCATCGATGACGCCGATGGCGTCCTGCTTGCTGTCGTCGATGGCTTCGACATCGAGGCCGTCAAGGTCGACGTCGGCCATTTCCTCTAGACCGGTGGTGTGGGTGTCGAAGAATTTTTCGATGGCATCGGTGAGCTTGTCATCCTCTACCAGAATGGCTTCGGTGCTCAGTCCGGTGCTGAACTGGATGTCGTTGATCGCTTGATGATTGCTCGGGTCGGAAATGCCCACGAACAGTTTGTTGCCGCGCCGCCACAAGGGCAGGGCGTGGTGCTGGCGCACCAGTTTTTCACTGACCAGGCCTTTAGGCTGGGTTTCCTTGTCCAGGCAATTAAGGTCGAGGAACGCCATGCCGAAGTGCTCGGAGGCAATCTCGGCGACCTGCGCGCTCTTTACCAGTTTGTTCTGCACCAGATAACTGACCAGCGACAGACGATTGCGCTGGGCCTGTTGCCAAGCCTGCTGGGCGCTTTTTTCCGTGAGCAGTTCGGCCTGCACCAATTGTTTGGCCAGACCGCTCAGAGCGATGTCATTCATGGGGATTCCGCACGCTTGCCGTTCATGACTTATAGCCTAGACAAGTGACAGCGCCAAACACGCTCGGTGCAGGTGACAAAAAGTGTCAGATAGTGCGGTTGCGGGTTGTAGGAAACTGCGCGGGTCAGGGGGCGTACTCAGTCTTCGCGGCGTTGACCTTGTTGGCATGGGCTATGCTGAGTCCATCTCAGATCATGAGATTTCGACTCATGCATGGAGCGTGTCTATGACAAAACAACAAGGTTTCACTCTGATCGAGCTGCTGATCGTTGTGGCGATTATCGGGATTCTGGCGACTATCGCCCTGCCGCAGTATTCCAAGTATCAGGCTCGGTCCAAGGTGACGGCGGGGCTGGCGGAAATCAGTGCGCTGAAAGTGCCGTTCGAGGACACCATCAATCAAGGGACAAACCCGACGCTTGCCATCGTGAAGGGGGATACGGTCACGACCACTTCAAATTGTGCGTTGACGGCTTCAGGTACGGCCGCTGATGGCGCGGGAACCATTGTTTGTACGATCGCCAATGCTCCAGCGCCAGTGTTGGGCAAAACCATTACGCTGACTCGTTCCTCCGGCACGGGCGCAGGCGTTTGGAGCTGTGGTACCACAGTGGCTCCGGATTACTCGCCAAAAGGCTGCACTGCCACCGGCACGTAATGTCAGGCAATGTCTGATGAATGCCCCGCACTGCGGGGCATTTTTCATTGCGCAGTGGTTCTCAAAAGCTTCAATAATTTCAGCACCTTAGGAACTTTCCGAAAAACCGCAACTTGCATGTGAATATTTCCCCGGTCATGCAATTTGCATGAATCCGGAATTTTGCATTATTTGTAAGCTATTGATTTATATGGTTTTTGTGTCGATTGAAAAGTTGGCACAGCGTTCGCAATATATCCAGTAACCCTGCTGACAAGACATCCAGCAGACTTTCCAGAAAAACAGGAGTTACTCGTATGAAGAAGTTCGCTATCACTGCCGCTGCTGCTACCGCGCTGACCCTGACCATGGCTTCCGGTGCATTTGCACAATCCACCCAGGCTACCCAGGCACCAATGACTCTGGCTGCCGGTGAAGTGACTCAGGCAAAAGAAGCTACTTCCGACACCTGGATCACCACCAAGGTCAAAGCTGATCTGGTCACCGAAAAAGGCATCCCAGGTACTGACATCAAAGTTGAAACCAACAAAGGCGTTGTGTCGCTGTCGTCGACTGCTGCAGTAACCGAATCGCAGAAAGACGTTGCTGTGGCAATCGCCAAGAAAATCAAAGGCGTCAAAGCGGTCTCCGCTGACGGCCTGAAAGCCGAGTAAGGCATGACTTCTCGCCTGGACCGGGAGAAGGCGCGACAGACGGGCCGAGCAATACGTCTGCCGCAACTTTAGAGTTCATGCGAACGGTCACACGGAGGTGACCATTACGGGCCCCGGCACTTGTGTCGGGGCCTGTTTTATTTCAGGGACGAGAGAATTAAATGGCACCACAAAACAATTGTGGGAGCGGGCTTGCTCGCGAAGGCGTCAGGTCAGTCAAATTCGTCGTGACGGACCTGACGCCTTCGCGAGCAAGCCCGCTCCCACATGGGATAGTGAGTGGGTTTAGTTGCCGCGTTTGCTGTTGATCTGGCGCAGGCGATTGCCTTCAAAGCGCAGGTATTGGTACATGCCGTTGCTCGGGCCGTAGGTCCATTCTTCGACCTGAAATTCTTCGCGGCGATTGGCGCTGCGCTTGTAGCCCAGCACATCGCGGCTGACCGGCTCACCGCACTTTTGCAGCACTTCGCTTGAGCGGTCGCCAAGGCTGATCAGTTGGCTGCCGCAGCGCAGCGTATCGGACGCCGAAGCAGCGCCGGCCGCGAGTGTCAGCGCCATCGCGGCCAGCCATTTGCGCTTCATCACTCGGCATCCAGATGCATTTGCGTGACCACTCGGCCGTCGCTCTCGGCTTCACCCAGATTGGCGTCGATGAAGTACACGCGGTCGTCTGCCAACTGGCCCTTGTCCACCAGATAATCCTTGATGCTGCTGGCGCGATCCTGACCCAACTGACGCAGCAATACATCGCTGCCGCTCCAGAAACTGATCACGCCGGCGCGCAGCTTCGCGGTGCGCTCTTCCTTGCCCAGGTCCTTCCATTCGGCCGGTGGCTGGGTTTTCAAACGAGTGCGATAGATGCCTTCAAGCAGTGGACCTTTTTCGCCGTCCGGTACCTGAATCAAGGAGGCCTGCGCAGGAACCTTGTCACCGCGACGCTGGAGCATTTTGTAGTAGTTGTACTGGTATTCACGTTCCAGACGCTGTTCGGCGAGCAGTGGGCCATCGCTGCTTTTCGCGGCCGTGCCTTCGATTTCCAGGCGCAGGGCCGGGCGCTCCTTGAGCGCTTGAGACAGCTTGACCAGCGCGGCTTCGGCCTCTTTGTTCAGCTCGCTGGAGCCGGGAGCAAACGACACCGTGCCGAGGTCTTGCGAACCACCGCCGCTGACCAGCCCGCCAATCAGCTTGAATGGCGCAGCGGCGGCTTTGACGATCAGGTTGCGCAGGGTCTGCCAGACAATCGGCATCACGCTGAACTGTGGGTTGTTCAAGTCGCCCGTGACCGGCAGTTCGATGGAGATCTTGCCGTCGACGTCCTTGAGCAAGGCAATCGCCAGTTTCAGCGGCAGGCTCACGGCATCCGGGCTGTCGACTTTTTCGCCCAGTTGCAGTTGCTCGACCACCACTTTGTTCTCGGCTTTCAACTGGCCTTTGGTGATCAGGTAATGCAGGTCGAGGTTGAGCCGGCCCTTGCGGATGCGGTAACCGGCGAATTTTCCGGAATAGGGCGTCAGCGTGGTCAGCTCGACACGTTTGAAACTGGTAGTGATATCGAGGCTGGCCATCGGGTCGAACGGATTGACCGCGCCCTTGATGGTCACTGGCGCATAGCGATCAACCTTGCCTTTGATATCGACAGTGGCCGGTTTCACCTGACGACTGTCGATGGTGCCGATCTGGCCATTGAGTTGCTGAACGGCGGTGGCGAAGTTCGGCGTCAGGCTGAAGTCGGCGAAGTTGGCTGAACCGTCATTGATTGCGATGCCGCCGATGTGGATGCCCAGCGGTTTGTCTTTGCTCGCCGGTTTGGCGGCGGCGGTTTTTGCGCCGCTGTCGGCCGGTTGCGGGATCAGCAGATCGTCGATGTTGGTGGTGCGGTCATCGTTGATCATGAAGCGCACATACGGCTGGAACAGGTTGACCTTGTCGATCGACAGGCTGTCGCCGTGCTGATAGTTCAGGCCTTCCACCACCACTTGCTGCCACTTGAGGAAGTCGCGGGTTTTCAGGGTGTCGAGGGTGTGCAGTTGATCGATCTGAGCCCGGCCGGTCACGCTGAGCGCCAGCGGATCGGTGCTCTTGAGATTGACCTTGAGGTCACTGCCGAGCATGCCGCTGCGCAGTTCGAGACGAATGAACGGATTGATGTAGGACTGCGCGACACGCAGGTCGATGTCCTGGGTTTTCACATTGAGTTGGGCGGTGACCGGCGCGAGATTGACCACGCCGTCGGCCATGATCTTGCCTTGCTTGCCTAGCCCCGAATCGAGTTTGACCTTGAAGGGCGAGCCGTTGAGGCTGTCGAAATCCTGCAAGTCAGCGTTCAGCGGGCCGACATCCAGTGCCACCGGCGGATTGGCCGAACGGTCAGCCAGATGCACCTGGTAGTTACGCAATTGCACATCTTTGAGCAGCACTTGCCACGGCTTGCTTGGCGCGGTGGGTTCAGCTTTCGGTGAATCGGCCGCGGCCGGCGTACTTGCCGGCTCGGCGGCGGCTTTGGCGGCGGGTTTCGACGGTTGGCTGGCGAACAGTTTCTGCCAGTCCAGTTGGCCGTCGGCTTCGAGCGCTGCCCAGGTTTCCAGTTTGTTGCTGCGGATCTTGCCGACCACCACTTGCTGCTTGGCCAGGTCCACGGTGGTGTCGCTGATGTCGAGGCGTTCGAGTTTCGCCAACGGGCGCCCGTCCGGTGCCTTGATGGCGAACGGCGCGATGCTGACCGCGACGTTGTTCAAAAGCAGTTCGGTTTCTTTCGACAGATTGAGTTTGTACTCGGTGCTGAGGCTGACCACGCCGTTTTCCAGCACCAATGGCACCGCGTCACGCACATAGGGCCAGAAGGATTTCATCTGGCCGTCGGTGATTTTCAACGTCCCTTCGGAGGCAATCGGGATCAGGCTGAAGTTGCCTTTCCAGTCGATCTGCCCACCGGCCGGGCCGACGGCGACCAATGTCATGTCGGCGCTGTCTTCGGGCAGGGTGCTGAGGTTTTTCAGTTCGAAGTCGAGTTTGTCGTAGAGGAACTCGATCGGCTCGCTAGGGCGCGCATCCTCGAAATGCAGGGTGCCATCCGCCAGTTTGATGCGGTCGATGCGCAGCGGGAATGGCTTGGCATTCGGGTCGGCCGGGGTCGGTTCACTGGCCGGCAGTTTGAACAGGCCGAGCAGGTTGAGCTTGCCGTCTTTGCCGAAGAGGATTTCGGTCTTGGATTTTTCCAGCTCGATATCGGACAGGTGCAGCGCTTTGGTCCACAGGCTGTCGAGTTGCAGGTTGGCGTAGAGGCGTTCGAAACCGACCTGTTCCTTGCCTGGTTCGCCGATGACCAGACCCCACAGGGTGACCTCAAGGCTGAACGGATTGAGCTCGATACGCTGGAGGTGCGCAGGCACCGTCGCGTAATTGGCCAGTTGCTGGTTGGCAATACGCAGGGCGATGCCCGGCAAAATCAGAAACCCCAGCAAGCTGTAGAGGGCCAGAGCGG
Source organism: Pseudomonas sp. Irchel 3E19 (assembly GCF_900187585.1). NCBI lineage: Bacteria > Pseudomonadati > Pseudomonadota > Gammaproteobacteria > Pseudomonadales > Pseudomonadaceae > Pseudomonas > Pseudomonas sp. Irchel 3E19. The sequence continues at coordinate 46,400 of NZ_FYDT01000018.1, read as the reverse complement.
TCAACAGGGCGCCAATCGCGCGAATCAATCCTTTGGGCATGTGCGGCTTCATCTGTCTGAATCGGAGTGCCTTGGAGTATGGCATGCGTTTCCGGTTCCGAAGTACTTGGCGTGGCACAGGATTGTTCAGATTCTTCTGTAGGAACAAATTCCATGTGGGAGCGAGCCTGCTCGCGAAGGCGTCATATCAGTCGCTCTACTTGTTGGCTGATACACCGCTTTCGCGAGCAGGCTCGCTCCCACATTAGATAGTTGTCAGCCGCGCGAGCGGTTCAGAGCTGCAGGATCAGGGTTTTCAGCGGCGGCTGTTGGTCCATCGACGGGAAATCCGCGCCCGGCGTCATCACGCTCCATTCGCGCACCGGACGGCCGGCCTTCTCGGCGCAGCGCAACACTTGCTCACGCCAGTCGTCCATGCTGACCTTCGCCAGATTGTTGCAGCAGATCAGCACACCGTTGTCGGCGGTGGTCAGCAGTGCCGGTTTGAGCAGGCTCTGATAGTCGCGCAACAGGTCGACGGTGCCGAACGCGCTTTTGGCCCAGGCCGGTGGATCGAGCAGCACCAGATCGTATTGGCGTTGTTCCAGGCGCTGGTAGCTCGGCAGCTTCTGCCCGCGCCGCTGGCTGATCGGCAGGCCGGCGAGCTGGCGGATGGCCGGGAAGTAATCGGACTGGATAAATGCCATCTCGGGCAATTGCGGATTGAGCTGGCCGTTTTCGCGACCGACCGCGAGGTTGCCTTCGGCGAAGTCCAGATTGCACACCTCACGCGCACCACCGGCCGCAGCACTCAGGCCAACGCCGCAGGTGTAGGCGAACAGGTTGAGCACGCTTTTGCCTTTGGCGTGATCCTTGACCCAGCCGCGGGTGTTGCGCAGGTCGAGGAAAAGCAGTGGATCCTGCCCGGCATGGCGTCCGCGCACGCGGTAATTGAGCCCCCATTCGTGCCCGACCAGATCAGCCAGCGCGGCGTCCTCGGCTTTATAGACGCTGTCTTCGCGATCGATACGCGAGTTGCCACGGGAGCGGTCGTTATAAACCAGCAGGGTTTCGAAGCCGAGGGCCTGATTGACCATGGCGTGCAGTTGCAACAGATCGTCACGCTCCAGCGTCTGGTGAAAGCTCTGCACCAGCAATTGCGGGCCGTAGCGGTCGATGGTCAGGCCGCCGGCGCCTTCCTGGCTGCCGTGGAACAGGCGATAGCAATCGGTGCCCTGGCTGTTCAGCTCGGCGAGCAAATCGTGGCGTTGGTCGAGGGCGGCGCGCAGCGCCTGATTCAAGGAAGACATGCGTGCGCCTTGCTGGTGAGAATTGGGGCGCGGGAGTTTAGCAGCTTGGCGGGCAATCGAGTTGCGGCCTTCGCGAGCAAGCCCGCTCCCACATGGGAATGCATTTCAAATGTGGGAGCGGGCTTGCTCGCGAAGCTTTTCAGGTCGGCAGGCCCATACGACGTTTGGCTCTCTGCACCGAGCCATTACGCATCGCCCAACGCAGCATCGGCGCGCTGCGCCTGACGCTGGCGCGGATCAGTTGCCGTTGCAGCGAACTCTGCCGCACATCGAGCATGTCGCTGGCCCAGTCCGGCAACAGGTCGATACCGGCCTTCATCATCAGATCGCCAAAGGGCCGCGCCAACAGGCTGGGGGCTGGCGCGTCGAGCAGCAGGCGCAGGACTTCACGGCTGCGTTCATCGCACAGCAACTGCGGGCGCATGCGTTGCAGATAATCCGCCACAGCTTGCCGTGACTTCGGTACGTCGCGGGCGCCCAAGCGTTCGGCGACCAGGGCGATTTCCGCGTAATAACGATCCTGATCCGCCAGCGACAACTGCGGATTGCGGTAACGCAAATGCGCGGCGAGGAAGTTGCTGACTTCCGCCACATGCACCCACGTCAGCAAATCAGGATCACTGGCCGCATAGGGCCGACCATCCGGCGCGGTGCCGACTACTTGCAGGTGAATGGTGCGCACTTTCTCGATCAGCCAGTCGGCATCGCGGCGCGAACCGAAGGTAGTGCCGGACACAAACTGGCTGGTGCGGCGCAGACGCCCAAGCATGTCCTGACGAAAGTTCGAGTGATCCCAGACCCCGGCCAGCGCCAGCGGATGCAGTGCTTGCAGCAACAGCGCACTGATGCCGCCGATCAACATGCTGCTGAAGTCACCGTGCACCTGCCAACTGACGGAGTCCGGGCCGAACAGACCGGGATCGCCCTTGGGGTTTTCCAGGTCGAGCTGACCGAGGGACAGTCCGGTCAGGCTCATGAGTTGGGTTTCGATACGGCTGCGGATGAATTCCATGACCACTCAGTGATGAAGGGCGGGCGCGACCGGTTGACCGCGCCCGAAGTGTTACTGATTGAGGCGCTTGTCGATCAGGCCTTGCACCACGCTCGGGTCGGCCAGGGTCGAGGTGTCGCCGAGGCTGTCGAGTTCGTTGCAGGCGATCTTGCGCAGGATGCGGCGCATGATCTTGCCTGAGCGGGTTTTCGGCAAGGCCGGCGCCCACTGAATCAGGTCCGGTTTGGCGAAGCTGCCGATTTCCTTGCTGACGTGGGCCAGCAGTTCTTTCTTCAATTCGTCATTCGGATCGGTGCCGTTCATGGGGGTGACGAAGGCGTAGATGCCCTGGCCTTTGACGTCGTGGGGATAACCGACCACGGCCGCCTCGGCGATGCTGTCGTGCAGCACCAGCGCGCTTTCCACTTCAGCGGTGCCGATGCGATGGCCGGAAACGTTGATCACATCGTCGATACGCCCGGTGATCCAGTAATCGCCATCCTCATCGCGACGGGCGCCGTCGCCGGTGAAGTAGTAACCGGGGTAGGGTTTGAAATAGGTGTCGACCATCCGTTGCGGGTCGCCATAGACGCTGCGGATCTGCGCCGGCCAGCTTGATTTGATGGCGAGCACGCCACTGCCGGCGCCTTTGATTTCCTTGCCCTGCTCATCCAGCAGCACCGGCTGCACGCCGAACATCGGTTGCGTGGCGCAGCCCGGTTTGATCCGCTGTGCGCTGACCAACGGGCTGAGCATGATGCCGCCGGTTTCGGTCTGCCACCAGGTATCAACGATGGGGCAGCGCTGTTCGCCGACCACATTGAAATACCATTCCCACGCTTCCGGGTTGATTGGCTCACCGACACTGCCGAGTAATCTGAGGCTCGCGCGCGACGTTTCCTTCAACGGTTCGGCGCCTTCGCGCATCAACGCACGCAGGGCGGTGGGCGCGGTGTAGAAGATGTTGACCTTGTGTTTGTCGATCACCTGCCAGAAGCGCGAGCTGTTCGGATAGCTCGGTACGCCTTCGAACATCAACGTGGTCGCACCATTGGCCAGCGGGCCGTAGACGATGTAGCTGTGGCCGGTGACCCAGCCGACGTCGGCGGTACACCAGAACACTTCGCCGTCGCGGTAGTCGAGCACGTACTTGAAGGTCATCGCCGCTTGCAGCAAGTAGCCACCCGTGGTGTGCAGCACACCTTTGGGTTTGCCGGTGCTGCCGGAGGTGTAAAGGATGAACAGCGGATCTTCGGCGTCCATCGGCTCTGGCGGGCAGTCGTCGCTGACATCGCGCACGGCCTGGTGATACCAGAGATCGCGGCCCTCGACCCAGTCCACATTGCCTTGGGTGCGCTCGACCACGACGACGGTGCTGACAGCCGGGCAATTTTGCAGGGCTTTATCGACGTTCTGTTTCAGCGGCACGAATTTACCGCCGCGCACGCCTTCGTCGGCGGTGATCACCGTGCGGCAATCGGCATCGAGGATGCGGTCACGCAATGAATCCGGGGAGAACCCGCCGAACACCACCGAATGAATCGCACCGATCCGTGCGCAGGCGAGCATGGCGTAGACGGCTTCGGGGATCATCGGCATGTAAATGCAGACCCGGTCGCCTTTCTTGACGCCACGGCTTTTCAGCACGTTGGCCAATCGGCAGACATGGTGATGGAGTTTTTTATAAGTGATTTGCGCCGATTCGGCAGGGTCGTCGCCTTCCCAGAGCAGGGCGGTCTGATCGCCGCGTTGTTCGAGATGGCGGTCGATGCAGTTGTAACTGACGTTCAGCTTGCCGCCGGCAAACCAGGCGGCTTCACCGGTTTTCAGGTCGTAGCGCTGAACGGTCTGCCACGGTGTGCTCCAGTCGAGGAAGCGCAGGGCCTGTTCGGCCCAGAAAGCGCTGGGGTGTTCAATGGATTCGCGGTACAGGCGCTGATAGTCGTCCTGACTCAACTGAGCAGCCCGGCGGACGGCATCGGCTTTGGGGAACGTGCTGATATCGAACATGACGGTTCCTTATTCTTGTTGTGCGAAGAATAAAGATGCGCCGAGCGGTCAACAGGTTCAAGCCAGATTCGGAATCTGATGTTGAATGCACCGGAAATAACTGTGGGAGGGGGCTTGCTCCCGAATGCGGTGTGTCAGTCAACATTTCTGCTGAAGGACACACTGCATTCGGGAGCAAGCCCCCTCCCACAGGGTTACAGCGGTGCGTTCAAATCAACCGCGGTGACGACCACGGAAGTAGTTGATCAGGCCTTGGGTGGAAGGATCGTCAGCCGTGGTTTCATCGCTGCCGACCAGGCGGTTGTAAACGCCTTTGCCCAGTTCCTTGCCCAGTTCCACGCCCCACTGGTCGAAGGCGTTGATGCCCCAGACCACGCTTTGCACGAACACTTTGTGCTCATACATGGCAACCAGCGCGCCGAGACGACGCGGGCTGATGCGCTCGACCACCAGGGTGTTGCTCGGACGGTTGCCCGGGATCACCTTGTGCGGTGCGATTTTGTGGATTTCTTCCTCGCTCACACCCTTGTCGCGCAGTTCTGCCTCGGCTTCCGGCAGGGTCTTGCCGAGCATCAGCGCCTGGCTCTGCGACAGGCAGTTGGCGTACAGCCACTGGTGGTGGTCGGACACCGGGTTGAAGCTGACGATCGGCACGATGAAGTCGGCCGGGATCAGTTGGGTGCCTTGATGCAGCAATTGGTGGTAAGCGTGCTGACCGTTGCAGCCGACGCCGCCCCAGATAACCGGACCCGTGTCGGTCGATACCGCGGTGCCGTCCTGACGCACGCTCTTGCCGTTGGATTCCATGTCCAATTGCTGCAAGTGCTTGGTGATGTTACGCAGGTAGTGGTCGTACGGCAGGATCGCGTGGCTTTGCGCGCCCCAGAAGTTGCCGTACCAGACACCGAGCAGCGCCAGCAGCACCGGCATGTTCTGTTCGAACGGCGCGGTCTGGAAATGCTGGTCCATGGTGTAGGCACCGGACAGCAGTTCCTTGAAGTTGGACATGCCGATGGCCAGGGCGATCGGCAAACCGATGGCCGACCACAGCGAATAACGACCGCCGACCCAGTCCCACATCGGGAAGATGTTTTCTTCGCGGATACCGAACGCCACGGCGGCGGCATTGTTGCTCGATACGGCGATGAAGTGACGATAAAGCTCGGCTTCCGAACCACCTTGCGCCAAGTACCAGGCACGCGCGGCTTGAGCGTTCTTCAGGGTTTCGAGGGTGTTGAACGATTTCGACGAAACGATGAACAGCGTGGTTTCGGCGCGCAGTTTCTGCGTCAGCTCGTGGAACTCGCTGCCGTCGATGTTCGCCAGATAGTGGCAACGCACGCCTTTCTGCGCGTAGGACAGCAACGCTTCGGACACCAGTTCAGGGCCGAGGAACGAGCCACCGATGCCGATGTTGACCACGTCAGTGATCGGCTTCTCGGTGTAACCGCGCCACAGACCGTCGTGGATGCGACCGACCAGATCGGTGATCTGGTTCAGTACCTTGTGGACTTCCGGCATCACGTTGACGCCGTTGACCGACAACTTGTCGCCGACCGGGCGGCGCAGGGCGGTGTGCAGCGCCGGGCGGCCTTCGGACGAGTTGACGATTTCGCCGTCGAACAGCGCTTTGATCGCGCCTTTCAGGTCGACTTCATTGGCCAGACCCACCAGCAAGTTGCGGGTCTCGGCGTTGATCAAATTCTTCGAATAGTCGAGAAACAGTCCGCAGCTGCTGAGGGTGAACTGATTGAAGCGCTGCGGATCGGCGTTGAAGGCTTCGCGCATGCTGAAATCCTGCATGGCTTGGCGGTGGTCTTTCAACGCTTGCCAGGCAGGCAGAGCGGTAACGTCATGAGGAGTGCGGTAGTACGCCATCGCTGCGGTTTTCCTTTTTACTTGAACGGCCTTTTGAACACGGAACAGGCCAGCACGCCATGGTTGGGCATGGGCCAACTGCGTCGACACGGTTTCTGGACACAGGGCGAATACAGTAAACCTCGCGCTGCGTTCTGTCTTGACTTTGTCTGACCCGATCCCTGTACTTTTTTAACATTGATACCGGGAACGAGCCGACAAACGGAGGGTAGCGAGCCTCAATTGAGCACAAACGACTGTGGGAGCGAGCTTGCTCGCGAAGGCGTCATATCAGTCGACATCTTGGTCATCTGACAGATTGCATTCGCGAGCAAGCCCGCTCCCACAGGGGTATTGCAGTGTTTTTAAGCGGGTGTATCGAGATTCAGGTGCAGGTTATCGATCAACCGCGTGGTGCCGAGGAACGCCGCCACCAGAATCACCAGGTCGCGATCTTCGGCCGTCGCCGGACGCAAGGTCAGGGCATGGCGAATTTCCAGGTAATCGGGACGCAGGCCGGCGGCTTCCAGCTGTTGCAACTGCGCACTGATCAGCGCCGGGAAATCCCGCTGACCTTGCTTGATCGACTCGGCAATCGTGCTCAGCGTGCGGTAGACCACCGGTGCCACCGCACGTTGTTCCTCGTTGAGGAACCCGTTGCGCGAGGACAGCGCCAGGCCATCGGCGGCGCGCACTGTCGGCTCGCCGATAATCTGGATCGGCATGTTCAGGTCATGCACCAGCGCGCGGATCACCGCCAGTTGCTGGTAGTCCTTCTGGCCGAAAATCGCCAGATCCGGCTGGACCATGTTGAACAATTTGCTGACCACCGTCGCCACACCTTCAAAGTGCCCCGGACGGCTGGCACCGCACAGGCCTTCGGAGAGTTGCGGCACGCTGACTCGGGTCTGCCCGGCCATGCCGTCGGGGTACATTTCTTCGACCGTCGGGGCGAACAGCAGATCACAGCCGGCTTCCAGCAGTTTTTCCTGATCCGCCGCGAGGGTGCGTGGATATTTGTCGAGGTCTTCGCCGGCGCCGAATTGCAGCGGATTGACGAAAATGCTCGCCACCACGAAGTCCACCCGTTGAGTGGCCTTGGTGACCAGCGCCACGTGGCCGCTGTGCAGATTGCCCATGGTCGGCACGAAGCCGATGCGCTTGCCTTCGCTACGGGCGCGGGCTACGGCGGCACGCAGTTCGCGTACGGTTTTTACGGTGTTCATACAGAGAATCCGTGTTCGATCCCAGGGAAAGTAACGCTTTTGACTTCGCTGACGTAAGCCTTCAGCGCGGACTGGATGCTGTCCTGACCGTGCATGAAGTTCTTCACGAACTTGGGTACGCGGCCGGTGATCGACAGGCCGAGCATGTCGTGCAAAACCAGTACCTGACCGTCAGTGGCGTTACCGGCGCCGATCCCGATCACTGGAATCTTCACGGCCTGGCTGATTTCGGCAGCCAGTTCACTCGGCACGCATTCAAGCAGCAGCATCGACGCGCCTGCCTGCTCCAGCGAGATCGCATCGGCACGCATTTGCCGCGCCTGGTTCTCGTTGCGGCCCTGCACTTTGTAGCCGCCGAGAATGTTCACCGCTTGCGGGGTCAAGCCCATGTGCGCGCAGACCGGAACACCGCGTTCGGCCAACAGACGGATCGACTCGGCCAGCCACAACTGACCTTCAACCTTGATCATGTGCGCACCGGCCTGCATCAGCATGGCGCTGTTGGTCATGGTTTGTTCGAGGGTGGCGTTGGCCATGAACGGCAGGTCAGCCAGGATCAGGGCATCGGTGTTGCCGCGTTTGACGCAAGCGGTGTGGTAGGCCATTTCCGCAGTGGTCACCGGCAATGTGCTGTCGTGACCTTGCAGGACCATGCCGAGGGAGTCGCCTACCAGCAGCACTTCGACACCGGCCTGGTTGCAGGCGTGGGCGAAGGTCGCGTCATAGCAGGTCAGCATGGTGATCTTTTCACCTTTCTGCTTGAGGCTCTGGAGCGTGGTCAGGGTGATGGCTGGCATGTAAAAAATCCTCTTTCAGGCGCTCTGGAAACTACTGCGAGTAACGCGCGTGATTCTTCATCTACTCAGGCGCACGCTCTTTTGTCGTGCTTATAAGGCCTGGATTGCGCCCGTATGTGCCGGGTTGGCGGCAGCGGGACGCCTATAGTCGTGATGAGCCAACAGGAAGTCAATTGCGTGTGTTACCGCGTTGTTACGAGGCGAGTGTTACCGGCGTTACTGATGCGATTCAGCGGCGCGGCGGGGCTGATTCGAGGGGTTTTTGTCCGACAAAATCCAGCGTATGCAATAAACCAATGTGGGAGCGAGCCTGCTCGCGAAAGTGGTGGATCGGTCAAGACAGTGCTGAATGACACACCGCTTTCGCGAGCAGGCTCGCTCCCACAGGGATTGCAATCAATCTGTCGGGAGGCGTTCCAAACCGACGAATGGGCAGGCTGCCAGCAGGTCGGGCAGGGTGCGGCCGTCGGCCAGGCGCAAATCGTGCGGGGCCAGTTCGGCGAGGGGATAGAGCACGAACGCGCGTTCCTGAATTTGGTAATGCGGGACTTTCAGGCGTGGCTCGTCGATCAAACGATCACCGAACAGCAGAATATCCAGATCCAGCGTACGCGGGCCCCAGCGTTCGAGGCGTTCGCGACCTTGGTCATTCTCGATGGCTTGCAATGCATCGAGCAGTTCCAGTGGGGCGAGCGAGCTGTCGAGCGCCGCGACCGCGTTGGTATATCGCGGTTGGCCCGGCAGCAATGAGTCGCTTTGATAGAAGGTGGAAACGCCGGCCAGGGTAGTCTGCGGCAATTGCCCCAGCGCCTCGATGGCGCTACGCAATTGTTCGGCCGGGTCAGCGAGGTTGCTGCCCATGCCGATGTAGATACGTTCCATGCCTTACTCGCCCGATGCGCTCGGAGCACCGGCGGTGCGCTTACGCTTGGAGCCGCTGCTGCGGCGACGTTTGCGCGGAGCACCGCTGGCGTCATCACCTTTGCCGCTGAGGTCACGAATCATGTCTCGACGTTCGCTGTCGTTGGCGTCCTGATAATCGGTCCACCATTCGCCCAGGCCATCGGTCTGCTCGCCAGCACTTTCACGCAGCAGCAGGAAGTCATAACCGGCGCGGAAGCGTGGATTGTCCAGCAGCAGATCAGCACGTTTGCCGCTGCGACGTGGCAGGCGTTCCTGCATGTCCCAGATTTCGCGAATCGGCATGGTGAAGCGCTTGGGAATCGCAATGCGCTGGCACTGCTCGGCGATCAGCTCGTGAGCCGCTTCCTGCATGGCCGGAATCGGCGGCATGCCACGTTCTTGCAGACGCAGCACACGGGCCGGCAGGGCAGGCCAGAGCATGGCGGCAAACAGGAACGCCGGCGTCACCGGTTTGTTCTGCTTGATGCGCAAGTCGGTGTTGGTCAGCGCTTCGCTGATCAGCGTGTGGGTGTATTCGGGGTTGTATTCCAGTGCGTCGGCACTGGCCGGGAACAACGGTTCGAACAGTTGCAGATCGACCAGCATTTCGAAGGTGATCGCGCCGTGGCCGGAGAGGAACAGCTTGAGCACCTCTTCGAACAGGCGTGCCGACGGAATCTCGCGCAGCATCGGCGCCAGTTCGCGGATCGGTTGCACGGTGTGTTTCTCGATGCCGAAATTGAGCTTGGCGGCGAAACGCACGGCCCGCAGCATGCGCACCGGGTCTTCCTGGTAACGCTGCTTCGGATCGCCGATCAGGCGGATCAGGTGATTGCGGATGTCGTGTACGCCGTTGGCGTAGTCGAGAATGCGCTCACTGACCGGGTCGTAATACAGGGCGTTGATGGTGAAGTCGCGGCGTTGCGCGTCTTCTTCCAGGGTGCCATAGACGTTGTCGCGCAGAATCCGCCCGCTTTCGTTACGCGAAGACTGATTGCTGTCCTCGTCGTCTTCGTTTAGCGGGTGATTGGCGCGGAAGGTCGCGACTTCAATGATTTCGCGACCGAAATGGATATGCACCAGTTTAAAGCGACGGCCAATGATTCGCGCATTGCGGAATTCGGCACGGACTTGCTCAGGGGTAGCGCTGGTGGCGACGTCGAAATCCTTGGGCGTGATGCCCAGCAGCATGTCGCGCACGCAACCGCCGACCAGATAGGCCTGGTAACCGGCGCCCTGCAAGCGTTCGACGATATTCACCGCATAGCGGCTGAATTGCGTTTTCTGCAGCGAATGTTGACCGCTGTTGAGCACTTCAGGGGTGCTGCGGATGTGTTGCGTACGACGCACGGGAGTTCGGAATGACTGGAACAACTTCTTCAGCATGGGATGCACTGTTTGAAGGAATGTTCGGCCATACCAAAGAATGACCGCATGATGGGCGCAGATTCTAGCATTTAGTCGGGGGATGGTGTAGGACACGGCAGATTTGAGCTGTAAGCCGCAAGCTGCAAGGGTCGAGGAGGGCAAAACAGCAGGATTTTCCGGACGGGAGAAACTACAAGGGGAGCCGAAGCTCCCCAAGAAGTAGTTGCGTGCTCTTTTTATTATTGATTCGGGCTTCTTGTTTTTGTTGAGTGCCCTCGCCATGAAGCTTTTCCTTCATGACCCTCCCAATCGGGAGCCAAGAGCAAACGGATTGCTTTGGTCGCTGAATTGCAGTGATCTCTCGATCCAACCAGTACAGGCTCTGTCTTAGGACAGTTTTTGTTGTTCTCGGCCTGGTCGTGGGGCAAGCCCCAAATACAACGCCTCTCCAAAAGAATCAGTTAGCTGCGCCTCTCGCCGTCTTGTTTTTATTGTGCGTGAGTCGATTCGTCTTATTTTTATTGTCTTGTACATTGCTTGTTATTGTTCTTGTACCAAACATATAGCAGGGTGCGTGCCAACTTTTGCGAAGCCCAATAAAACAAGGGGTTAGGTCGATATAACCGTTTTCGAGTGGCGAAAAAAAGCCGGGGTTTCGTTACCGATAACCCCGGCTTCTGTTACGTGAATGGACTGAGGTAACAGTTTTTTCACATCTTCATGCGTTACCCGCGCACTCGACAGGTAACGTTCAGCTCTCGCTGGCGACCCCGGTCTTGCGTCGAGGGATGCCCAGACGCTGACGGCGTTCCCACAGGCATTTCCGGCTCACACCCAGTTTGCGTGCCAGTTCGGTCTCGGTCATGTGGTCCTGGTGCTCGAGGACGAAGTGCTGGAAGTAGTCTTCCAGCGACAGATCTTCGGTCGGCTCGTGGCTGTTGTTGCTGGTGTTACCTGCCGTTTGTGGTGGGAGGCCGATGAACTCGTCGTCTTCCAGATCGCTCAGCTCGATATCGATGCCCAGCAGATCGGCGGAGATTTCCGGGCTCTCGCTGAGAATCACCGCGCGCTCGACGGCGTTCTCCAGTTCACGCACGTTACCCGGCCAGGAATAGTGACGGATGGCCTGTTCGGCATCGGCAGCAAATTTCAGGTCGGTACGGTTGATGCGCGCACTTTGACGAGCGAGGAAGGCAGTGGCGATTTCGTTGACGTCGGCGCCACGCTCGCGCAGGGCCGGCAGTTTCAACGCGATCACGTGCAGACGGTAATAAAGGTCTTCACGGAACTGGCCGATTTTCGCCAGGCTCTTGAGATCGCGGTGGGTCGCAGCGATCAAACGCACATCGACCTTCTGCGACTGCACCGAGCCGACCCGGCGAATCTCGCCTTCCTGCAACACGCGCAGCAAACGAGCCTGAGCTTCCAGTGGCAATTCGCCGATTTCGTCGAGGAACAATGTGCCGCCGTCCGCCGCTTCCACCAGACCGGCGCGACCGGCGCTGGCACCGGTAAACGCGCCTTTCTCGTGGCCGAACAGTTCGGATTCGATGAGGCTTTCCGGGATGGCTGCGCAGTTCACCGAAATCATCGGCGCCTTGGCGCGTTTCGACAGGTTGTGCAGCGCGCGCGCCACCAGTTCTTTACCGGTGCCGGATTCGCCCTGGATCAAGACATTGGAATCGGTTGGCGCGACTTTGCGGATCTTGCTGTACAGATCCTGCATGGGCGGGCACGAGCCGATGATGCCGATCTCGCCGTTGCTGTTGTCGACGGCGGATTTGCCGCTGCCATTGGTCGGCTTGCTGGCAACCGCTTCGCCAGCGGCTGGCGCCGACTGGCGGTCACGCAGGATCCGCGCGACAGCCTGAAGCATTTCATCGTGGTCGAAAGGCTTGGCGATGTAATCCACCGCGCCCATCTTCATCGAGTCGACCGCCGAACGCAGGCTGGCGTAACTGGTCATGATCAGCACCGGCGTGCCTTGGCCGAGCTTGATCAGCTCGGTGCCCGGAGCGCCCGGCAAGCGCAGATCGCTGACGATCAGATCGAACGTAGGAATGGTGAAGCGTTCTTGTGCTTCCTGCACTGAACCGGCTTCGCTGACCTGGTACTGGTTGCGTTCCAGCAGGCGGCGCAAGGCGGAGCGGATAATGGTTTCGTCTTCGACGATCAAAATGTGCGGCATTGATTCGATACTCTCGACGGTCTCAGTTCACAGCGGACGTCGCTTCGACATGACGCGGTAAGGTCACCCGAATACGGGTGCCACGTTGGCTTTGTACATCAGCCGGGCTGTCGATGGTGATTTGTCCATAATGCTCTTCAACGATGGAATAGACCAGTGCAAGGCCCAGACCGGTGCCTTCGCCAGGATCCTTGGTGGTGAAGAAGGGTTCGAACAATCTATCCATGATGTTCTTCGGAATACCGCTGCCTTCGTCCTCGACGATCAGATCGACCGTGTGTTCGCCGGCTTCACTCTTGACCCGCACCGCACTGTGCGCAGGCGACGCATCACGGGCGTTGGAGAGCAGATTGATCAGGACCTGAGCGAGTCGCTGCGGGTCACCTTCGACCCAGTGATCCGGGTCGCACAGGTTGTAGAACTGCACTTCGAAATTGCGTCGGTTCAAGGCCAGCAGGCCGATGGCGTCCTGAGCCACTTCCGCCAGACAAACGGGCTCGTCGCTGTGCTGATGGCTGCCGGCATGGGCAAAACTCATCAGCGACTGAACAATGCGCGACACGCGTTTGGTCTGTTCGAGAATCTGTCCGCTGATCTCGGTCAGTTCGCCGTCGTCTTCGCGCTCTTCGCGCAGGTTCTGCGCCAGACAGGCGATGCCGGTGATCGGATTGCCGATTTCGTGAGCCACACCCGCTGCGAGGCGGCCGATGCTGGCCAGGCGCTCGGAGTGCACCAGTTTGTCTTCGAGCATCTGGGTTTCGGTGAGATCTTCAACCAGTAACACCAGACCACTGTTACCCGGTGCAAGCGGTTCGTCGATCGCCGCTTTGTGCAGGTTCAGCCAACGGGTCTGGCCATCGAGGGCCAAATGCTGTTTGTGCAAATGTTCGTCGGGCAGATTGATAAAGCCCTGGAGCAATTCTTTCCACGGATCGCCGATCGTGCTCAGGCGCGAACCGACCACGCGCTGGGCGGCGATGCCGGTCAGCTCTTCCATGGCCTTGTTCCACATGAGGATCTCTTGATCCTTGGCCAGCGAGCAGACGCCCATCGGCAGTTCCTGCAACGTCTGACGGTGGTAGCGGCGCAGGGCGTCGAGTTCGGCGGCAAGACCTGTGAGGCGTGAGTGGTAATCCTCAAGGCGGCTTTCGATGAAGTGAATGTCTTCGGTGACATAGTTTTCGCCGCCAGCCTTGTACGGCAGGAAGGTTTCGACCATGTCCTGCGCGACGCTCGGGCCCATCAGGCCGGAGAGGTTGGCTTCGATGCGGTCGCGCAGGCGGCGCAAGGCATACGGGCGGCGCTCGTCAAACGGCAGATAAAGGTCGCGCAGCGCCTGTTCGACTTCTTTCTGCGCAGCCTTGGCACCCAGCGGTTTGGCCAGTTGCGTGGCGAATTCCTGAGGCGAGGCGGCGTGCAGTTCCCTTCGTTGCGGGCGGCGCACGTTATCCACCGCGCAGGCTTCGGCGGCGCTCGCCTCTTCGGGGCTGGCGTTGGTGAACAGCGAGATCAGAGTGAACATCAGGACGTTGGCGGCGAGCGAGGCGATGGCCGCCATGTGCCAGCTGGTGTCGTCGAGAACATAAATCATGTTCAGCAGCGGGATGTAGAAGCCCTGCAGATTGCCGACCAGCGGCAACAGCATGGTCACTACCCACACCAGAATCCCCGCCAGCAGACCGGCGATGAAACCGCGACGGTTGGCGGTCGGCCAGTACAGTACCGACAGCACGCCCGGCAGGAATTGCAGAGTCGCTACAAAGGCCACGATGCCGAGGTTGGCCAGATCCTGCCCGGCGCCGAGCAGCAGATAGAAGCAGAAGCCGGCCATGATGATCGCGACAATCAGCGCCCGACGCGTCCACTTCAGCCAACGGTAGATATTGCCTTCGGCCGGCGGCTGATAAAGCGGCAGCACCAGATGGTTCAGGGCCATGCCCGACAACGCCAGGGTGGTGACGATGATCAACCCGCTGGCCGCTGACAGGCCGCCAACGTAGGCGAGCAATGCCAAAGGCTTGCTGTTGGCGGCAATGCCGATGCCGAGGGTGAAATATTCCGGGTCAGTGGTGGCGCCGAGCTTGAGGCCGGCCCACAGGATCAGCGGCACCGCCAGACTCATCAACAGCAGGAACAGCGGCAGACCCCAACTGGCACTGACCAATGAACGCGGGTTGAGGTTTTCGGTAAAGGTCATGTGATACATGTGCGGCATCACGATCGCCGAAGCGAAAAACACCAGCAGCAGCGTGCGCCACGGGCCTTCCTGCAATGGCGTGTGCAATGCGGCAAGGGCGGTCTGGTTTTGCAACAACCACAACTCAAGCTGTTGCGGGCCGTCGAACACGCCATAGAGCGCGTACAGGCCCACGCCGCCGAGGGCGATCAGTTTGATCACCGACTCAAAGGCAATCGCAAACACCAGCCCTTCGTGCTTCTCGCGGGTGGCGATGTGGCGCGAGCCAAAGAAAATCGTGAAGAGAATGATCAGCGCACAGAACGCCAGTGCCACGCGACTCTGAATCGGCTCACCGGTCAGAATCCCGATGGAGTCGGCCACTGCCTGAATCTGCAACGCCAGCAACGGCAATACGCCGATCAGCATGAAGATCGTGGTCAGCGCCCCGGCCCAGGTACTGCGAAAGCGGAAGGCGAACAGATCCGCCAGCGACGACAGTTGATAGGTGCGGGTGATTTTCAGGATCGGATAGAGCAATACCGGCGCCAGCAGAAACGCGCCGGATACGCCGAGATAACTGGACAGAAAGCCGTAGCCGTACTGATAGGCCAGGCCGACCGTGCCATAGAACGCCCAGGCACTGGCATAGACCCCCAGCGACAGGGTGTAGGTCAGCGGATGGCGAATGATCGCCCGCGGGATCATGCCCCGTTCGCTGATCCAGGCTACGCCGAACAGCACCGCCAGGTAGGCGGCGCTGACCAGGATCATCTGGGTCAGGCTAAAGCTCATCGGCATCTTTTTGGCTCTGCAGGATGAAGGTCACGACAATCAGGATCAGCCAGAGCAGATAGGGGCGATACCAGGCGCCCGTAGCGTCGATCCACCAATCCATGATGGCGGGAGAAAACAGATAGATCCCCACGACCAAAAGCAGGACCAAGCGATAGATGTACATCCCGGCCTCTCTTTTTTATGCGCGTGCCCGAAAACGTGCGGCGATGGTAACGGATGGCGGCGTGACTGCAAGTGTCGTCACAGCAGTTGTGCTTCGGGCAGGGTCAGTGTGCGCGGGATTTTCGCGGCATCCCAGTGGGCGTTGCCCCAGTTGAGCAGCTCTTTGGGTGAGGCGTGTTCGAGTTCGGCGCCGGGGGCTTGCCCCAGTGCGCGCAGAGCCCGCAGCAGCAACGGCGTGGCTTGATCAGCTTCAAGTGGTGGCGAGCGGTAAGACTTGCCGAGCTTGTTGCCATCCGGCTGGGTGATCAAGGGCAGGTGCAGGTAGCGCGGCTGGCGCAGGCCCAGCAGTTCTTGCAGATAGAGCTGGCGCGGCGTCGAGTCGAGCAGGTCGGCGCCGCGCACGATGTCGGTGATGCCTTGCCAGGCATCGTCGAGGACCACGGCCAATTGATAAGCGTAGAGTCCATCGCGACGGCGAATGACGAAATCGCCGACGTCGCGGCCCAGATGCTGACGGTATTTGCCCTGCACCCGGTCGATGAAGTGGTATTCCAGTTCCGGCACGCGCAGGCGGATCGCCGCATCTTGCTGGTCGTGGCCGGCGTTGCGGCACAGGCCCGGATAAATCCCGTGATAGGGCTCCAGTTGTTTGCGCGAGCAAGTGCAAGCGTAGGCCAGGCCATGATTGAACAGGCTGTTGAGCACTTCGGCATAAGCCTCATGCCGATCGCTCTGGCGCACCATCGCGCCGTCCCATTCGAAACCGTAGCTTTCCAGCGCCTTGAGGATCGCCCCCTGCGCGCCGGGCTCTTCCCGGGGCGGATCGAGATCTTCCATGCGCACCAGCCAGCGGCCATCCACCGAGCGCGCATCGAGATAAGAGGCGAGGGCGGCGACCAGTGAGCCGAAGTGCAGATGGCCACTGGGGGTTGGGGCGAAGCGGCCGATGTAGGCGGGGGATGTCTTGGCAGTCATGGGAGCCATATAACTTTTCAGGTTTCGCGCACATTACCTTTGTGGGAGGGGGCTTGCTCCCGAATGCGGTTGATGAGTCAACATCTCTGTTTATGACACACCGCATTCGGGAGCAAGCCCCCTCCCACAACGGCAGAGAAGGCAGGCAAAAGGCAGAAACAAAAACGGAGCGTTCGCACGCTCCGTTTTTGGTTCAGGCCGAGATTACTTGCCGACCTGCTTTTCCTTGATTTCAGCGAGGTTCTTGCAGTCGACGCACATGTCGGCTGTAGGGCGTGCTTCGAGGCGCTTGACGCCGATCTCGATGCCGCAGGATTCGCACCAGCCGTAATCTTCGTTCTGGATCAGATCAAGCGTCTTGTCGATCTTCTTGATCAGCTTGCGCTCGCGATCGCGGGCGCGCAGCTCCAGGGCGAATTCTTCTTCCTGGCTGGCACGGTCGGCCGGGTCAGGGAAGTTGGCCGCTTCGTCTTTCATGTGGTCGACAGTACGGTCGACTTCCTGCATCAAGTCCTGCTTCCACTTGTTCAGGATCTTGGTGAAGTGGGCGCGCATCGGAGCGCCCATGTACTCTTCGTCTTTGGCCTGAACATAAGGTTCGAAACCGCTGACGGTCGGATTAGCCTGTTGCTTTGCTTGGGTGGGCATGAAATGGACCGCCTCTACTCTTGTAATCCATTGCGCAGGATTGCTCCATCACCGACACCTGCCGGCCCTGCGGCTGCAAGCGGGCGAACTTACCAGATCAATTCGGCCTGCGCTACTCCCGGATGTCGAGGCCCCGGCGGGTGGCGCTTGCAAATGTTTGGCAAGCCGTGTCTGGCGGTGTGGGAGACCTGTTCAATCACTGATTTTAGTCAATCCTGGAGGGTACGCGCGTGTCATTACATTCCAGAGTTCTTGAGGCTGTGACCGCTACGGGTTCTCGCTCGTTCCGGCAGATGGGTAGAATCGTTTCTTTTCCCCCGTCGAAGGAAGGCCAATGGCTCAGCCCTACAGTGCGCGCAGTCGTGCGATCGAACCGTTCCATGTGATGGCGCTGCTGGCGCGGGCCAACGAGTTGCAGGCCGCCGGGCACGACGTGATCCATCTGGAGATCGGCGAGCCGGACTTCACCACGGCCGAGCCGATCATCCGTGCCGGGCAAGCGGCGCTGACCGCGGGCAAGACCCGTTACACCGCGGCGCGCGGCATTCCTGAATTGCGTGAGGCGATTTCCGGTTTTTACCAATCTCGCTATGGACTGAACATCGACCCGCGGCGGATTCTGATCACCCCGGGTGGCTCCGGCGCCTTGTTGCTGGCCAGCGCATTGCTGGTCGATCCCGGCAAGCACTGGTTGCTGGCCGATCCCGGTTATCCGTGTAACCGACACTTTCTGCGCCTGGTCGAAGGCGCGGCGCAACTTGTTCCTGTCGGGCCGGACGTGCGTTATCAGCTGACGCCGGATCTGGTCGAGCGGCACTGGGATCACGATAGCGTCGGCGCACTGGTGGCCTCGCCGGCCAACCCGACCGGGACGATCCTGACCCGCGACGAACTGGCCGGGTTATCCACAGCCATCAAGGCGCGACATGGGCATCTGGTCGTGGACGAGATTTATCACGGCCTGACCTATGGCACCGACGCGGCGAGTGTTCTGGAAGTCGACGACAGCGCCTTCGTCCTCAACAGTTTCTCCAAATACTTCGGCATGACCGGTTGGCGTCTGGGCTGGCTGGTAGCGCCGGACGCTGCGGTGAGTGAGCTGGAGAAGCTGGCACAGAACCTCTACATCAGCGCGCCAAGCATGGCCCAGTATGCGGCGCTGGCCTGTTTTGAGCCGGACACCATTGCAATTCTCGAAGAACGCCGCGCCGAATTCGGACGTCGTCGGGACTTCCTTCTGCCGGCCCTGCGCGAGTTGGGATTCAACATCGCTGTGGAGCCTGAAGGCGCATTCTACTTGTATGCCGATATCAGCAAGTTCGGCGGCGATGCCTTCGCGTTCTGTCGTCATTTCCTTGAAACCGAGCACGTTGCATTTACCCCGGGGCTGGATTTTGGTCGTTATCAGGCCAGTCACCATGTGCGTTTTGCCTACACGCAAAACCTTTCGCGCTTACAGGAAGCGGTGGAGCGGATTGCGCGTGGCTTGAAGAGCTGGCAAGGCTGATGCGTTTTTATCCACCTCTGGAAGAGGCGCGACTGATCCGTCGTTACAAGCGTTTTCTCGCCGATATCGAGACTGTTACCGGCGAGTTGCTGACCATTCACTGCCCGAACACCGGCTCGATGCTCAATTGTCAGGTCGAGGGCGGCCAAGTCTGGTTCAGCCGCTCCAACGACCCGAAGCGTAAATTGCCCGGCACCTGGGAAATCGGCGAAACCCCGCAAGGGCGGTTGTTTTGTGTGAACACCGGGCGCGCCAACGGGCTGGTGGAAGAGGCCTTGCAGGCAGGCGTCATCAGTGAGTTGAACGGCTTTACTGCGTTGAAGCGTGAAGTGGCTTACGGGCAGGAAAAAAGCCGCATCGACTTTCGCCTCGAATACCCGAGCGGCCCGGCTTATGTCGAAGTGAAAAGCGTCACTCTGGGCTTCGATGGCACCAATGTGGCGGCATTTCCCGATGCAGTTACCCAGCGCGGCGCCAAGCATTTGCGTGAGTTGGCGCATCTGGCGCGGGACGGGATTCGTGCGGTGCAGTTGTATTGCGTGAACCTCACCGGGATTGAAGCGGTGCGTCCTGCGGTGGAAATCGATTCGGCCTATGCAGAGGCGCTGCGCGAGGCGGTGGCCTGTGGCGTTGAAGTCCTGGCTTATGGCGTTCGGCTCAACCATGAAGAGATGGTGATCGACCGCCGACTGGACGTGTTGCTCAACGGCTAAACATCGATCCACAGGCCCTGTGCGTCTTCGCGGCAAGCAACAGCCGTCAACGCTTGCCCGGCGCAGGGCCCGGAAACGCATTCACCGTCCTCGATCAGAAACAGTGCGCCGTGGGTGGCACACTGGATCAGGCTGTTACTCGGGTCGAGAAACTGGTCGGGGTGCCATTCCAGGCCCACGCCGCGGTGCGGGCAACGGTTCAGATAAACATACGCCTGACCGTTGCGGCGCACGGCAAACAGCCTTTTGCCGTCGATATCAAAACCGCGACTGCCGGCCTCGGCCAGTTCGGCGCTGCTACATAAAAACTTCATGCTGATCACCTGATACGAAAAACCCCGGGGCGCGGTGTGCTCCAGCTTGAACCAGAGATCCCGAAACTTGACTCGCACTGTTTAAGACAAGGACAGACTCGACGCCCAGCGTAAGGAATTAAGAATGGACGTTTCCAAAGGGGTGGCAGCAGCCCAACCCAGTAGTTCCCTCGCAAGGCTGCTGGACGCATAGCCTCCAATGATGTCGCCTGATCGTCGACTGGCAATCTCGACAATCAGATTCGATGCGGTGGTGTCTTTGAACGCGTCGACAAACTCTTTTACCGTAACACCTTGCTCCGATCCCAAGTTGATGACGGGCAAACCGAACTTATTAACTGGTACGGATAAACGTTTTTCATCAACTGCTTCTGCGGCCAAAACGTGAGCGTTGGCGAGGTCGTGTACGTCAATGAAATCCCTAATGGTTGAGCCGTCCCGGGTATCCCAATCGACGCCATTGATTTTAAACGGCTTACCAAGCGCCTCGCACTCAATCAATGAGTTCAAGAGGCTGCTTTTGTTGCTTCCACGAAATCCAGTTCTGAGTTGATGATCGCTGCCAATTGGATTGAAATACCTGAAGATGACGAACTGTAAATCACTGACTTTCGCAAGGTCCTTCAATGCAAGCTCCAGAAAATATTTGGATCGTGCGTAGGGGCTTGTAGGGTTGGGTGGCAGGTTTTCATCGAAGCGCAGAGCCGTCTCGGAGTTGTAGAGAGAGGCCGTACCGCTGAAAATTAGTTTGTTTACCCCGAGTTCCAACAGATGGTTAATCATAATCATGGATTTCGAGAAGTTATTATTATAGTAAAGCTCGGGATTCAGAGTCGATTCCGCAACGTCTATTTTGGCAGCGCAATGAATGACCAGAGATACATCAGGATGGTCATTAATGAGGGTGGTAAGAAGGCTTTTGTCGGCAATGTCACCTTGATAATAATCGAATGGCATGTTCGTGCCATTGGCGTCCGAGGGTTGCTCATCCAGAATGACAGGGTGATGTCCAGCATCAGCCAGCGCAAAGGCAATCGTGTTGCCAATATAGCCTGCACCGCCAGTAATAAGTGCTTTCATGTTTTATTTCCAAATAAATCGAGAAAAGTGTCAGTTGCGTAACTTAGTTGGCTTTCCGGGTGGGCAAAGTTAAATCTGATCCAGCCGGGCGCACCAAATTCTTTTCCGTCTGATACTGCGATTCCCTTGTGCAGTAGCTTATCGTAGACGTTATTGCCTGCTGCGCTGGTATCGATCCAGGCAAGATAGGTCGCCTCTGCAGGGACGTATTTGAGAGAGGTCTGGAGTAAGCAGTCATACATCATTCGCTGGTTTTTACGAAGTTGCGTTAAAAGCGACTCCAGCCACGCCGAGCAGTGATGGTAAGCCTGTTCGAGCGCAACTAGACCCAATGCATTTATTCCTGTGCAGTAGAGCGCTTGGCTGGAAATGAACTGGTCACGAATTTTACGAGAGGGAATGACCGCATAGGCTACCGAAATGCCTGCCAGATTGAAAGTTTTGCTCGGAGACAAGAGGGTGATTGATCTATCCTGCAAGCCCCTCACTGAGCCAGCAGGGACATGCTTTTGACCACTCAGAATAAGATCGGCATGAGCTTCGTCTGAAACGATTGTCGTGCGCAAGTCTTTAATGCAATCCGCCAAGGTTTCCAGGTCTGCACGCGAGGAAACAGTGCCGGCTGGATTTGCAGGGTTGCATAAAACTACAGCGCAAGGATTTTCCAATGAGATCTTTTGAAGGTCGCTCACGGTAAAAGGTTTTTGAGATAGTTGTGTATCGATCTCTATTGCTTCTACATCGAAACTTTTGCCGATGTCGAGCAGTTTGTGATAGTTGGGGCGCTGAGTGAAAATCGAGCCATAGTCGTACAAACATTTTACTGCATTTCGAACCCCGGAAATAGTATTGGGGACGATCACAATCCAGTCGCGATCGACGTCCCAAGCGTAACGGGTTTTACACCAACTCTGAATGGACCCATAAAGGCTTTCAGGAGCGTGAGGGTATGAAAAGTGCCCTTCCATAACCCTTTTGCTTATCGCCGATAATATCGGTTCTGGAGTGGCAAATGCCATGTCGGCCACCCAGTGCGGTTGGGTATCTGGATATCGGGCAAGTGCCAAGGTATTACTTGCTAAACGATTGGCTGCGCGTAAACTGGTCATTTGAAAAGAGCATGCATGGAAGTGAAATCGAATTCATCGTAAGGTCGGGCGTTTTCGCTTTCCAATAAGGAAAGCAAGTGCTGAGACATGTCGAGTCTGTTTTCGCTGAATTCTGCCAAAGCGTAGCGTATGTCTTTTATTGCGTATTTGAGCTTACAGTGGATGTCTTCGTAGTTTTCGGACAATGACTGGCTTAACTTTTGTCTGGCGATTGCGCCCATCCAGAAATCATTGTTTGAAGTGATGATCTCAAACGCGAGGTCTCTTTGTTGTAAAGAATTCATGAGCGGAAGCATCTGACCCATCAGGCCTAGACAGGAAAGGCCCCATAGATTGTAAAATAGCTTGAATTGAGTGGCAGCCGACAATTTATCGAATGTATATATCTTTGACGAAGTGGCCTGCAAGAAGGCATTACACTCCGGTGGCGCATAATCGGATGATGCAAAATAAATTAAGCTGCCGGTGATTGCTCCAGACCTGCTGCCTGTAAACGGCGCCTCAAAAAAAGCCAGGTTCGCTCGACAAAATGAATCGTTGATGTCCACAATTATTTTGCATGTCAGAGTAGATAGCTCGATGAACTGAGTATTGCGTGCGTTACTGGCCAACGCTAAATCCAATAGGCCGCGCCAGACTTTATCTGCAATTACCGCGTCAGGCAGGCAAGAGACGACGAAATCATACTGAGAGAGATCAAGCGTTACCAAGGCTCCCGCTGATCTCTGGTGGAAGGCTACGTTCCATTGTTTGGTTGCGAGGAACTTGGCCAAGGAGGAGGTGATGGTTCCCTTTCCTATGAACAGTACGCTATACATATTGGGCGCCGTGTACCGTAAAGGAGTCGGAGGCAAAGCCCAGTTTGTAGGATCTCAACGGGGTAATTCCGCAGCATTTCAAAAATGGTAAATCTATCGTGATTGGATTGCATTTCAATATCGGTGACGCGCTGTAATCCGTAATGTCGAGCGTTGAAAATCCTTTGGCTTGAAAGTCACGGGTGCGAAAGTTTCTATAAGTCAAATGAGGATGTAGAGTAATCTCTTCATTCGTCGACTGCAGGACGTCGTGGCTGATTGAGTTGTCACCACCTTCCCAGTGGAATGTTTTAGAGGTGTCTGTTATTTCAACCGCACCAATGTGCTTCGTATAACCAAGCAATGCGCCTCGTATAATCGAGTGTGGAGCGTCGACTATGGCCAGCAGTGGGAAATAGTACTCTACAGCATTGTAAGTGGTTGCGACTTTCAGGATGACTTCGTGGCTTGTGATGAAATCGTTGTCACTAAAGCACGTTGATCGCATCTTCGAAATCGTCAGAAGCATTTTCTGGTCCGCTATCATATTTAAGTCTAATAACTTAAGCAAGTCGGCAGTACGGGACGATGGGGTGACTTTTGCGTCGAACTGAATGTGCAGGTTTTCGCATTGAAAGGTCCATGGCGCGATCATAATTATTCCTTCAAGTCTAAATGTTGGCTTACATGCCTCGTGCTGTTTTCAGTCGCGCATGGCAGTGTTCATTCTGTCACCCAGTGCTTGGCATTTGAGGGTGTCAAGTGAGCAAGAAACAGCAGGAAAAGTAGTGCTGTCGCACTACAGGCCAAAATTGCCAAGTCCACACCACCTGCTTTTTGTAGGATTGGGCTAAGAATGTATCCGGTTGTTATACCGGTAAATGCATACATGCCTCTGACACCATTTAACTTGGCCGTCATTCCTTTGGGGATTTTGCTTTGAAATTGGTTGTGAGATCTTAGGAACATGACCTGGAAGGAAAAGCCGATTAGAAATGACAAGGCACTTATCAGTAGACTCGATGATGTAAATATAAACGCAAGCTCAGACGCTGTAATGATCGCGATCAGCACTACATAGAGTTTGAAGTGTTCACCAAAGAAGCGTTCAAACAAGAGGTTGGCGACAATCAGTCCAATCACTTGTGAGAATATTACTGACGTATACAGCTCGGTAGGCCTGGCGGATACACTCTGGCAATAAGCAAGCAAAACGCTTAGGAATAATCCTGACAGAAGCATGCCGATGAATATGAATTGGTTGGCCGGATTCAGCTCTTTTGGTGCGGGTTGTTTTAAGGCGACGACGCCGGAAGTTTTTGCAGGGACGTTGAGGGATGAGGTGAGAAAGCTGAGCAAAAGGCAGGTCCACAATATTGCCACGGTGAAATCTAGATAGTCCTCTGCAACCATGAGCGCCAAGCACAAGGGGGCTGCCGCCATGGCGACGGTAATGGACAGTTGCATGCGCGTGTGCACGCGTGATAGTTCCGATTTATCCACTTCACTGTTGATGACCGCTAATCGGCGGAAATTGATCATGCGAAGCACGGAGCCAATACAGAACATCAAGATGCAACCCCAGCCGAGCGCTTTGGTCAGGCCGAACATAAAGTAGGAAAGTGTCCCGAAGAGTCCGAGAGCCCCAATCAATCCTAGGTAGCGTTTTCGGTCATAAGCGTCGATGTAAGGAGCAATAATTAATCCAGTAAATACCGTGGAAGCAGCCAGTGCACTGAGGAAAAGGGACATTTCAAAACTGCTGAGGCCCAAATGATCCACAATCAACGGGATCGATGCCTGGGTGAATCGTTCTGTGAGGGAAATGCTGAAGCATAGCAATAAAATCATTGAGCTTTTGAGTATGTTCATCACTGAATTCCTTGTGTTTTCTGTCTACGTTTCTCGTGTTATGAACGTAGCTTGTGTTTCAAGTGAGCTATTTATTATTTTGTACAGGCACCACACCATCGTCGGTCTGAACTCTGCCTTGATAAATTGTTTGTCAGAAGTATCATCTATTATAGAGCTGCTGGTTAAAGCGGCCGAAGCCTCGCCGCGAGTGAAAAGTTGATAAGCTTCTACCTTGGAGCGGGTGTACTTGACGTGCTCATAGCGTTCTAGTTCTGGTACCAGACTCGATGTTGAAGGATGGATAGCGATAGAGTTAAAAGAGTTGTGCAATAGAACCATGGGCATGGTTTTTTCGAACCAGGCTTTCTCAAGCTCGATGTCGTTTAGGTTTTCGAAATGAAAATCTACCCAGGAAAATTGTTTGCCTGCGCGGTTTTCTCGGAACCCCGCAGGTACCAATAACTTTGTCTTATGCAGTTTCGCATGGCAGATCGCTTCATGAAACGTTTCATGTAAAGAGACCTTTGTACTTAAGCGTTCGGCTTGGCGATGGGAGTCAGTTCCAATGGGGCCCAAGGTGGCGATAACTCCGGACATTTAATGCTCCCTTTGAAACAGTGTGTCGGCTTTCTTTAATCTATTATTTTCCAAAAAAACCGATTCGATTATTTCTCGCGAGTATTTGAATTTTTCAAGGAAGTGAAGTCTTGTTGATTCAAGTTGGCCGGACATTTCCATGATTATTGGGCATTTGGCTATCTGGTTTTGCAAGTGCTCTGCAGTTCGACGCAGCTGCACGTCTGGTATTTCTCTGTTCACAATGTCTTGGATAAGTTGATTTTCGATAGCGGGGGAGTTGAGTTGGATTAACTCCTGTTCGTAAATGAAACTTCTTCTGTCAGGCTCGTTTGCGAGGTAGAGCAGTTTCAAACTGCAAATCGCGATCTTGCTGTAAAGTCTTCTTTGTACTTCGAGCGTTGCTAGGGGCAGTTGCGCTGAGTAGTAAGCAAGAGGTTGTGCCTGATATGAAAAAAATTGCGCTGTGTCCGCGTTGGTGAAGTCCGGTTTTGAAAGGTTCAGCTCGTCTTTTATCAAAGAGTCAAAGTTAACGGAGAGTACAGCGTTGGAGGGATAAGCCAGCGCTTCAGAGCTCATCAGAATTAGAGGGGCGGCTGCCGACTGCCTGTTTTTGTGGAAAAGTACTGCCTCGATGTCCGGGGGGCTGACAATGCACAGGATGTCGGTGTCTGACTCATAGTCGTACGCTGCGGAGTTGGTTCGAGACTCCCCTCTCGCCGTGGAGCCTGTCAGGGCGAGCGTGCAAGGTATATCGTTGTCCGACAATGACTTAATGAAATCACAGGTTTCAATCCGCTTACTCATTTTTGATATCCGTACTCTCGGGCGCTTCGAATAAATATTCACATTTTATTGATATGAAACATTTCTAAGTATGTATTGAGCCGTCAGCCAAAAGCACCCTTTGCCATGTTGGCGAACAAGGAATAGGCAGATTGGACCTCGCTGATATACTGATTTTCCGGGGAGTCGAGTGCTGTGATATTCGACGATACGATATCAACCTTGTTTGATGTCGGATTCCATTGATAATTGACGGTTACTGAAATTGCGTAGCTCGTGCCGCAGAGGCTGAAGCATACGTTCATGTACTCGGGTATCATCAATGGCAGCTGGTTGATAATCGCATAGATCGCCAGTGCACAAACTCTTGCCTGACAGGTTGCTGCAAATGCTGATTTGGGTAAATGCAGGGCGTCTGCTGCATCACCAATTACATGCACATCGGGTATTTTCAATGACTCAAGAGTCTGAGTGTTTACCGGGCACCAACCGTTGTCGCCGGTCAAGCCATTGGCTGCGGCGAAAAGATCTGCTTTTTGCCGTGGGATGATATTAATGATATCCCCTTTGAATACGCCCGCTTCGCAAACGAGTTCTCGACTTGAGGCCCTGAGTTCGGTAACCGTCCCACCTTGTTTGGCGCCAATCCACTGGATGTTGCTATTTTCCGTGCCATAACCATAGAGGCGGGACCACGCCAGTTCAAACTGTGCCTGTTTGGGGAATCTTTCTTTGGAGTCGAGGAATATTATTTTCGAGTTTGGCTTGTGTGTTTTTAAATATTCTGCGATTTGACTGACGCGCTCGTACGGCCCAGGTGGGCACCTGTACTCAGTATTGGGTGCGGACATCAGTACTGTTCCGCCATCCGGCAGGTCGTGCAGTTGTTTTTTTAGAATGTTTAGTTGTTTACTGCCTTGCCATGCATGAGGGAATATTTCTGCCAGGTCGTAGCTATGCCCTTTGATGTGCTCAAAGTCAAAACTAATCCCTGCGGCGACTATACATTTGTCGTAGTTATAGACAGTCTTGCGTGTTTCCACGCATTTCTTTTCGGGGTTTATTTTTGTTGCGCGATCGTAGACGACATTTATTCCCTCGGAGACCAATTGACGGTAGTCAAAGGTCAATGTTTGCTCTTCTCGTTTGTCGACTAGGTATTCCGCGCTCAAGGGGCCGCAGTGATACTCTCGGTTCTCTTCGATAAGGGTAATATTTGCAGTGGGTTGGAGTCGCTGGAGCGTACGTGCGAACGTTGCACCTGCGAAACCGCCACCGATGACCACAATGTTTATTTTTTCAGGCATGGCCACTTTTAAAACGGGCCCGGCCAGTGCGTCCAGCGCTGCAAACCCTACGCCTGTTGCCAGCCATCTTAGTAACGTTCTTCGTTCTTCGATCATAGGTTCCATCCTTAGAGTTCAAGCTGATTTCCGATCGGGGGAGCAGGCTTTTTTCGGGAGGCTGTTCCTCTGCCAGTATCGCTCGGGCTAGGGATTGACGAGATGTTCGTGTCTGGACTTCGGTAATAACCAAAATGCAATGACAAACTGGAATAACGATTCAGCGCCCGCAGGATCGCTTATGTAGAAGTGAGCTTGCGGGGCTGATTGTTCTTAAGGCATATTGCGTTATTTCACAACATCGGCGAAATACGATTGGGAGTTTTGTAGGTAGACTTTTGGAATCTTCAAGTCACCATATTTTTCCGAGTGCTTGCCTACGTAAGCGCCTCGGTTCTCTTTCGGGCCGAACGACTTGTAGGTGTCTTCCAACATGGTTTTATCTTTTAAGATGGTGATATGAATGAGCGGTTCGCCCAGCTTTGTTGGAATCAGATTTATGGATTCTGTTTTTTTCTGCTCAGGGTCGGAGTGCGCTGCGAAATTGATTGCCTGATCCTTTGCGAAGGAATCAAGAAACTCTTTTTCCATTCCTTTGGGTGGGTTGAAGACAATAACTACAGCTTTTTGCGTGTCGGTTGCCTGCAAGGCCTTTTCAGCCAAGGCGGTAGTGCTGACAATGCCAAAAGAAAGCGAAAACAGCGAAGCTAGGATGGTCTTATTCATTGGGTTCCCTTGTATTCCTTGGGGCGCACGTCCAGATTTCCGGCCAGTTCTTGCCGGAGATGAATGTGTTTAGCTGTGAGGGTAGCGCTGGGCGCTAATCATATAAGAAGCGATCTGAATTTAGAATTTACCTGTAATAAATTTTGCGTTGTTGTAAATGGTTTTCAACTAGGGCTCAGCGCTGTTAGGGTTAGTTGAATATCGCGCTTATATCCTCAGTGCTTCAAATGGGCAAGTGACAGTCTGTAACGGAGTGTGTATTGATTCCGTCCGTTGGATGGTTGATTTGCATAGCTATCAATGCACGTGTGAGGGGGTTTAGTAGAGGTTTTTTCAGACGCAAAAGTCTTAGTGAGGATGTTTGAGCGACTTGGTTGTCTTGACGCGTTTCGTTTTAGTCAAGATAATTTGAAGTATTACGCTGTCCATGGGAAGGTGAAGCAAAGGGCTGCCTTGCTCGGGCAGGTTGTGCTTTCTAACTACCAAAACATTGATGCATAGATTGGTGCTGCCGTTTATTTCAAGGAAGGGAATTAATGAGGCTTTCGCTCGTATTTACTATAACGTCTTTTTTGTTAGCTACTAACATCGCGTTAGCTGGTGACGATCTGGTAGGAGTCATGGCTGCCAATGGTTGTGTAAACTGCCATGGAGTAGAAGGGCGAGGGAGCGCGGTGGGCAATATTCCACCGTTGTCGGGACGCTCAAAGGATTTTTTGGTATTCACATTGAATGGCTATAAAACCGGTTCTTTACAGGGGACTGTGATGAACAGGATCATGAAAGATATTGACGACAAGCAAATTGACAGATTGGCTAATTACTTTACGTCCTTCAAATGACTCGTCAAAAAGAGCTGTACTGATTGTGCGCTTTGGTGCGGTCCTACCTTTTCTCGGCGGCTTGTTCCAGTCAATAGCACTCAGCTTTTTGTCATAACGATTGTTGTTTTACGTTGTGTCATTGGGGGCAGATTGGCGTTTCGGTGGCAGTCGTTCACGAGGAGTGCCGGTCCATTTTAAATCGTCATTGCAGGCAATGGCCGGCAGGGTTCAAACTTTCAGCCGCCTCAGGTGGCTCGTTGGCCTAGGATGGCGCCGCTGCTGAAAACGCTCTTCGTTCAATTTCTATTTCGCAAAAAAACTAATTAGGCCGTGTCTCTACATGATCCCCATACTGAAACCACGTGAGTTGCTCATTGGCTTGGGGTTATTGTGCTTGATCAGTGTCTGGTTCTCCTTGGCGCTTGGCCCGGTCAGTTTGCCGTTGTTCGATACCCTGCGCGCGGCGTTGCGCCTGATCGGCGTGCCGCTGGCGCCGGAAGGCCTGGAGCAGGCTGAGCTGATTCTCGGGCAGATTCGTCTGCCGCGAACGTTGCTCGGGCTGGCGGTCGGCGGCGTGCTGGCCCTGTCGGGCGTGGCGATGCAGGGACTGTTTCGTAACCCGCTGGCGGATCCGGGGCTGGTCGGGGTTTCCAGTGGCGCGGCGTTGGGCGCGGCCATAGCGATTGTCGGCGGCTCTTTTTTTGGCGGTTTGCCGGAGTGGTTCGGGCCTTATCTGTTGTCGGTGTGTGCGTTTCTCGGTGGGCTCGGGGTGACGGCGCTGGTGTATCGCCTTGGCCGGCGCAACGGGCAAACCCATGTCGCGACCATGTTGCTGGCGGGGATCGCACTGACCGCGCTGGCCAGTTCGGCGGTCGGGCTGTTCACCTATCTGGCGGACGACGCGACCCTGCGTACGCTGACGTTCTGGAACCTGGGCAGTCTCAATGGCGCCAGTTATGCGCGGTTGTGGCCGTTGCTGATTATCAGTGCCGGCGTTGCGCTGTGGTTGCCGCGTCGGGCGAAAGCGCTGAATGCCTTGCTGCTCGGTGAGTCGGAGGCCGGGCATCTGGGCATTGATGTCGAGCGGCTCAAGCGTGAGTTGGTGTTCTGTACCGCCTTGGGTGTCGGTGCGGCGGTGGCAGCGGCAGGGATGATCGGATTTGTCGGGCTGGTGGTGCCGCATCTGGTGCGTTTGCTCGCCGGTCCCGACCATCGCGTGTTGTTGCCGGCTTCGGTGCTGGCCGGGGCGAGCTTGTTATTGCTGGCCGACCTGGTAGCGCGTCTGGCGCTGGCTCCCGCGGAGTTGCCGATCGGTATCGTCACGGCGTTTATTGGCGCGCCGTTCTTCCTTTATCTGCTGCTGCGAGGGCGTGCCTGATGTTGCGTGCGCACAATCTGCATATCCGTCGTGGCCGCAAGACTGTGCTCAGCGACGTCACCCTGCAACTCGAATCCGGCGAAGTCCTCGGTGTGCTGGGCCCCAATGGCGCCGGTAAAAGCACCTTGCTCGGCGCTTTGTGCGGTGAGTTGCTGGCGAGTGAGGGCGAGGTCTCGCTTGATGGTCAGTCGCTGGCGCACTGGACGGGCACGCAACGCGCCCAGCGATTGGCCGTGTTACCGCAGGTTTCAACGCTGGATTTCGCCTTTCGCGTTGAAGAAGTGGTTGGCATGGGCCGTCTGCCGTATCAAAGCGGTCGGGTACGTGATGACGAGATTGTCGCCGCAGCATTGGCGGCGGCGGATGCCGGGCATCTGAGCGGGCGCAGCTATCTGGCGCTGTCCGGCGGCGAACGCCAGCGCGTGCATCTGGCGCGGGTGCTGGCACAACTCTGGCCGGGGCAGGCCGGGAAAACGCTGCTGCTGGATGAGCCGACCTCGATGCTTGATCCGCTGCATCAGCACACAACCTTGCAGGCCGTGCGCGAGTTTGCCGATCGCGGCGCGGCGGTGATGGTCATCCTGCATGATCTGAATCTGGCGGCGCGCTATTGTGATCGGGTGTTGCTGCTTGAGGGCGGGCGACCGGTAGCGCTGGATACACCGCAGCAGGTGTTGCAACCGGATACGCTTAAAGCGGTTTTCGGTCTTGAAGTATTGGTGCAGCCGCACCCGGAGCGTGGGCATCCGCTGATCATCGCCCGCTGATTTTCTCGTCGAGGTGATTGCATGCGTTGGCTGTGGTTATTGACGGTGTTGTGGCTTGCGGGGTGTCAGCATGTGGCCGTTCCGCCGCCGGTCAGTGGCGAGATTCTTGATCTGCACAGCGGTGAGGTGCTGACGGCGCAACAACTGTTGGCGCGCCTTGCTGAACCGCAGCGAGTCATCATAGGCGAGCAGCATGACAACGCCGATCACCACGCCACGCAGTTATGGCTTTTGCAGTCTCTCGGCGAGCGGCGAGCGCAGGGCAGTCTGTTACTGGAAATGCTCACGCCGGATCAGCAGCCGAAGGTTGATGCGCTACGCCGTTCGGCTTCTCCGCTTAGCGACCTCCCCGGTGCGCTGGCCTGGCAGGACGGTTGGGACTGGAAACTCTATGGACCGATCGTTCGCTTCGCCCTCGCTCAGCCTTATCCGCTGCTGGCAGCCAATCTGGATAACAGCGAAATCCGCGCCTTCTATCGCAGTCCGCCGGTCTTGAATGGCCCGCGCAGCACTGCTGAATCGGTGAAAACCGTTTTGCTGGGGCAGATCAGTGATTCCCACTGTGGCCTGCTGCCGGAATCGCAGATGCCAGCGATGTTGGCGGTTCAGCAACAGCGTGATCGGCGCATGGCCGAACGTCTGTTGGCAGCCCCCACACCCTCGTTGTTGCTGGCCGGTGCATGGCATGCGCGCAAGGATGTTGGAGTGCCGCTGCATGCAGTGGATTTGGGCGCGACTCAGTCACCCACAGTGCTGATGCTGGCAGAGCTGGGCGATGAGGTCAGCACGGCGATGGCCGACTACGCCTGGTACACACCTGCCAAGCCGAAACAGGATTATTGCGAGCAGATGCGCAAACAGTTCGGCCAATGACTTTTCCACAGGCAAAAAAAGACCCGGTAAAAACCGGGTCAAATAACCGTGATTAGCCTGATGAGGAGATAATCTGAGAGTCCGAACCAAGGGCTTTTCAGAATATCGACTGATCTCGCGATCAGTTGTGATAATCATAGCGATTCTCATTACCGAGTCAACCACTGTTTTTTCATTTGCTTGAATTAATCGCCAATATGGCGGGAATGCCCCGGAAAACGGGGACTTAAAGCTGACCTTTGGCCGCAGTCAGTTGGGTGATCTGTCCGTTGAGCTGGCTGATGCGCCGCGCCATGCTCTCGATCAGGCTGTGGGCGATCTTCGGATTGCTGCGGGTCATGCTCAAAAACTGATCACCTGGAATCAGCATCACCGTGCTCGCTTCACGGGCAATCACCGTGGCATTGCGTGGCTCGCCGGTGAACACCGCCATGGCGCCGAAAATCTCATCCTTGGGCACTTCACCGACCTTGTGCCCATCGACAAAGGCTTCGGCATGCCCATCGATGATCACAAATACGTGATCGGCGGCATCGCCTTGCTGAATCAGCACCTCACCCGCTTCAACCCGTTTGAAACCGTTGGTACTGCGAAACTCTCGCGGTTTGAGTTCGGCCACAGCGTGGACGAGAATCGCCATTTGTCCGAGCAGATACTCGACAAATTGATCCGCACGATGGGTGTCGGCAAACAAATGCTGGAACACGTCACTGCGACGATAGGGCTGCAGGCGTAGCGGCCCGTCACTGCACAAACGGCAATCGGTCCAGGCGTCGCCCCGCTGAAGGCCGATCAAATCGCCTTCCTGCCAATAAAACAGTGGCCGTGCGCCGATGTAGCCGCTGATCACGCCTTCGGTCAGCAGAAACACCTGATCGGCAGGCAACGGCGCCAGCAAGTCATCAGTTATTTCCAGCTCAAGCGCCGGCCCGCACTGTGCAAGCCCTTCCAGCCATTGCGCAGGCAAGTTCTGCAAACGGTTGATCAGTGCGTCGGCAAAAGCCGATTGTTCCCCAAGCAGGTACATGGCGGTCAGTGCCCGTTCAATTCTTGTGACGTGAGGAAATAGCGTCGAGTTGTTTGTTCAAGGCGTCCTTGCGCTCTGCAGGGATGTCATTCCAATGCACATCCATCAACGCGCCTTCGATCGCATATAACAACACCTTTGATGCACGAAACCCGCGGGTACGCACGGCCCTGTAGGCGTCGACCGCACCCAGGCGACGCAAGTCGGAGGCGCTGTGGATGCCCACGGCATGCAGCCATTGCGCCGACGTCTTGCCAAGATTCTTCAGGTGTTGCAGTTCATCATTCATCAAGCCTCCTTGCGACGGCCGAATGGTGCGTGGGCGAGCTTCTCAGGAGTGTAGCCATCAGTAGGAAAAGCGTGGTTGTTTGGTCGGATTCAACGCAAACGCTTCTAAGAAACGACAACCGGAGGGGGTGAAAGACCTGCGAACGCAGAAAGAAGGGGGCAAACAAATATCAAATGTGGGAGCGAGCCTGCTCGCGAAAGCGGTCTTACTTTCACGATCAGGGTAACTGACACTCCGTCTTCGCGAGCAGGCTCGCTCCCACAGGGTGGGGTGTGGTGTCAGAGATATCAGCGAGTGCGATAACGCAGACGCGTTCCGAAATTCATCGACATCAAAATCTCGTCAGCGCTGAGCTCTGGCGGGAAGTAAGCCCCCGAAATCTGCGCATGGGCGAGGCTTGCGCCCTCCAGCGATGCGTTACGGAAGTCGATGCCACGCAAATCGGCAGAACGGAAGTACGCGTCCCGGAAATCCACGCCATCGGCATTCAGTTCACGCAGGTCGAGGCCACGGAAGTCGCCACCGACCATATCGATCGGGCCATCCTGCGGGCGTTCCTTGTTGAAACCTGTGATGTCATCTTTGTGCAGCAGGGCATACAGCGGGGAATCGAGAAGTTTTGGCTGGCTCATGTCATATCACCGTTGGTTTTATGACGCCAGTATAGTGCCACTATTTGGCGGCCGTGAAGCAAGCGAGGGCTTCACGGCCGAAATAGTTTCTTACAGGCCTGGCAGGCGTTGGCGGATCTGCGCCACGACAGTGTCCAGCGTGCCGGATTCATTGGTCTGCACGCGTTTGCTGCGCAGAATCTCCTCCGGCGTCAGCGCTTCGCGATTGGCCTGTTGCGCTTCAATCACAGCCAACGTAGCGTCGGACGGATCCTGTTTGTCGGCCTGACGAATCGCCAGCCAGCTCTCGATCACCGCTTGCGGAGCATTGCAGTCGAGGATCAGGAACGGCGTACCCGTGGCTTCAGCGATTTTTGCCGCGCTGTCGCGTTGTTCACGCTTCAGATAGGTCGCATCAATGACCACCGGGAAACCGGCGTGCAGGATGACTTCAGCGATTTCATGCAGGCGCGCGTAGGTCTTGGTGCTGGCGTCGGCGCTATAAATGCCGGCCTGCACATCATTGGCGACGGTTTGCTCGCCGAACAGACGCTTGCGTTCAACGTCCGAGCGCAGACGAATCGCGCCCAGTGCTTCGACCAGACGCATGGCCACGTGGCTCTTGCCGACAGCGGAAACGCCGTGGGTGATGGCCATGAAGCGCGAAGGAATGGTGCTGTAGCTTTCCGCCAAGTTGGCGTAGTTGCGGTACTGGCGCAGGGTGGTGGCGCGTTGCACCGGAGTCGCGTCTGCCGGCATGCTGAACAGTGCAACCTTGGCACGAACCAGGGCGCGATAGGCTTTATAGAAGTTCAGCACTTCCAGGCCTTGATAGTCGCCGGTCAACTCCAGGTATTGGCTGACGAAGCGACGAGCGAGCGATTTCAGACCGCGGTCTTCAAGGTCCATCGCCAGGAAGCCAGTGTCGGCCCAGACGTCGGTGAAGCGGAACGGTTCGTTGAATTCGATGCAGTCGAAAATCACCACTTTGCCGTCGATGACGGTGGCGTTGCCCAGGTGGATGTCACCGTGGCATTCGCGGGTAAAACCTTCGGCCTTGCGCTGAGCGAACAGCGGCTTTAGGCGCTCGAAGCTGCTTTCGGCCCAGGCTTTCAGAGCCTCGAGTTGCAGCAGATCGTTTTTGTCGCTGAGGAACGGCAGGATCTGTTCGAAGTTTTGCGACACCGGTGCCATCACGCTGTCCGGGGTGCCAGCGTCGTGCTCGGCTGGGACTTTCGGCGCGGTGAGGTGGAACTTGGCGATCTGTTCAGCCATTTCGTCGATATGCTGAGTGGTCAGCTCGCCGTTGGCTTGCAGGGTGCTGAGCAAACCGGTCTGTGGGAACTGACGCATTTTCAGCACGTATTCGATGGCCGGGCCATCGCCGCCCAGTTGCGGTGCCTCGACGCTACCGGTGACCGGCAACACTTCCAGATACAAATCTTCGGTCAGGCGCTGGTTCAAACGCAGCTCTTCACCGCAGAAATGCTCGCGTTGTTCGAGATGGGTGAAGTCGAGGAAGCCGAAATTAACCGGCTTCTTCACTTTGTAAGCGAAGGGCCCGGTGAGGATCACCCAGGAGATATGGGTTTCGATGACCTGAAACCCTTCAACAGGGTGCGGGTAGAGGGCCGGGTTTTGCAGGGCAACGATCAGTGATTGGCTCACGGGCGATCCTTCAGAGACTGGGGGGAAATCGAGGTCGCCATTATGGCCGCTCGCCAGCGCTACGCAAACCTCGGAGCGCTCCTGTTGAGTATGAATAAAGTGCGTATAATCCGCCGCCATGACTCGAACTCGATCCCCCCGTACCAAGAAAAAACCACCTGCCAAGGGCCTGCGCCCGTGGTTGGGCTGGGCCATTAAACTCAGCCTGGTCGGCCTTGTGGTGCTGGCCGGCTTCGCCGTTTACCTCGATGCCGTGGTGCAGGAGAAGTTCTCCGGCAAGCGCTGGACCATCCCGGCCAAGGTATACGCGCGCCCGCTCGAGCTGTTCGTCGGACAAAAGCTCAGCAAGGACGATTTTCTCACCGAACTCGACGCCCTCGGCTATCGCCGCGAAGCCGTGAGCAACGGCCCGGGTGCCGCAGCGGTCAGCGGCAATACCGTCGATCTGAATACCCGTGGCTTCCAGTTCTATGAAGGCCTGGAGAAACCGCAACCGGTGCGCGTGCGCTTCTCGGGCGATTACGTCGCCGAGTTGTCGGCTACCAACGGCTCGAAACTGTCGGTGGTTCGACTTGAACCGCTGATGATCGGCGGGATTTATCCGAAGAATCTCGAAGACCGCATTCTGATCAAGCTCGATCAGGTGCCTCCATACCTGCTGGAAACTCTGGTCGCTGTCGAAGACCGCGACTTCTATAGCCATTGGGGCGTGTCGCCGAAGTCGATTGCCCGCGCCATCTGGGTCAATACTTCGGGCGGCAAGATGACTCAGGGCGGCAGTACGCTGACTCAGCAGTTGGTGAAAAACTTCTACCTGACCAATGAACGTAGCCTGACCCGCAAGCTCACCGAAGCGATGATGGCGCTGTTGCTGGAGTTGCATTACGACAAGAAAGAAATTCTTGAGGCCTACCTCAACGAAGTCTTCGTCGGTCAGGACGGTCAGCGCGCGGTGCACGGTTTCGGTCTGGCCAGTCAGTTCTTCTTCGGCCAGCCTCTGTCCGAACTGAAATTGCATCAGGTCGCGATGCTGGTGGGCATGGTCAAAGGCCCGTCCTATTACAACCCGCGTCGCAACCCCGAGCGTGCACTTGAGCGTCGTAATCTGGTGCTCGACGTGCTTGAGCAACAAGGCGTGGCAACTGCGGAGCAGGTCGAAGCAGCGAAGAAAATGCCACTGGGCGTGACCACTCGCGGCAAACTGGCCGACAGCTCCTTCCCGGGCTTTATCGATCTGGTCAAACGCCAGTTGCGCGAAGACTATCGCGACGAAGACTTGACCGAAGAAGGTCTGCGGATCTTCACCAGTTTCGACCCGATCCTGCAGATGAAAGCCGAAGCGTCGGTCAACGACACCTTTAAACGTCTGTCCGGGCGCAAAGGCTCCGATGACGTTGAAGCGGCGATGGTCGTGACCAATCCGGAAACCGGCGAAGTCCAGGCGATGATCGGCAGCCGACAGGCGAGTTATGCCGGTTTCAACCGCGCGCTGGATGCGGTGCGGCCGATCGGCTCGTTGATCAAGCCAGCGGTGTATCTCACTGCGCTGGAAAAACCGAGCCAATACACCCTGACCAGTTGGTTGTCGGATGATCCGTTGTCGGTCAAAGGTGCGAACGGTCAGGTGTGGAAACCACAGAACTATGATCGTCGTTCCCACGGCACAGTCTTCCTCTATCAGGGCCTGGCGCATTCCTACAACCTGTCGACCTCGCGTCTGGGTCTTGAGGTGGGCGTACCGAATGTCCTCAAGACGCTCGGGCGTCTGGGCGTGACCCGTGAATTTCCGGCATTTCCGTCGATGTTGCTGGGTGCCGGCGGCATGACCCCGATCGAAGTGGCGACCATGTACCAGACCCTCGCCAACGGTGGTTTCAATACGCCGATGCGCGGGATTCGCAGCGTACTGACCGCCGAAGGTGAGCCGCTCAAACGGTATCCGTTCCAGATCGAGCAACGTTTCGATCCGGCGTCCATCTACCTGATCCAGAACGCCATGCAGCGCGTGATGCGCGAAGGTACCGGCAGTTCGGTTTATAACGTGCTGCCGAAAACCCTGACGCTGGCCGGCAAGACCGGTACCAGTAACGACTCGCGTGACAGCTGGTTCGCCGGTTTCAGTCAGGACTTGCTGGCGGTGGTCTGGCTGGGTCGCGATGACAACGGCAAGACACCGTTCACCGGGGCCACCGGTGCGTTGCAGGTCTGGACCAGTTTCATGCGCAAGGCCGATCCGCTGCCGCTGGACATGCCGCAGCCGGACAACGTCGTGCAGGCGTGGGTTGATTCGCGTACCGGGCAAGGCTCTGATGCCAACTGCCCGGGGGCGGTGCAGATGCCGTATATTCGCGGCAGCGAACCACCACCCGGCGCTGCATGTGCAGGCGAAACGCCTGCGTCTGGCGAGTCGGTGATGGATTGGGTCAAGGGCTGGATGAATTAAGCAAAGAGGGTTTCAAGTGAACAAGTGGTTGATTCCAGCGGTGACCGCCGTGGCTTTGCTCAGCGGCTGCTCTACCGTACAGCGTGGTTCGATCCCGGTAGTCGATTCGGGCACGGCCGTGTCCAACAGTGAACGTATTTCCGCCAATGGCGGCTTCCGCCAAACCACGGTCAAGCGTCCTGTGCAGGCTCAGACTCAAGCCATTCCACAAGGCGACACGGGTGTCGTGGTGATGGTGCCGGGTGGCGGTGCGACAACATCGGCACCGATCAGCGCTGCGCCGATCGTTCCGGGCCCGGCGTCCGGCGGTATTACGTCGGGGCCGTACAACCCGTCGTCGGTTCAGTCGGCACCGGTCAATTCCGGCAGCTACAGCATGCCTTCGACGCCAAGCGGCATTCCTTCGGCCAGCAGTGGCGGCGGTCTGTCGGCAGACGAGCAACTGGATGGTCCGGTACTCGCCTTGCTGACCACCGCCCAACAGCAACAGGCCGGTGGCGATCTCAATGGTGCGTCTTCCAGCCTGGAGCGTGCGCAGCGTGTTGCCCCGCGTGAGCCGCAAGTGCTTTATCGCCTGGCGCAGGTGCGTATGGCCCAAGGCGATGCGCCGCAAGCCGAACAGTTCGCCCGTCGTGCCCTGACCATGGCCAACGGTCGTCCAGACCTGCAAGCCAACCTGTGGGAAATCATCGCCCAATCCCGTGAGAAACAGGGTGATTCCGCTGGCGCTGCTCAGGCCCGTCAGAAGGCCAAGGTTTCGCTGTGATGGATGTTCGGTTCCCGAAAATCGCCGATCAGTTGCTGCTGATCGAACGTGAGCTGCGTACGCAGGGATGGTGGGATGAAGTCTCGCCGTCTGTTGAGGCTTTGAGCAGTGTCGAGCCGTTTTCGGTCGACACGCTCGATTTCGAGCAGTGGCTGCAATGGATCTTCCTGCCGCGGATGAAGATGATCCTCGAGCAGGATCTGCCGCTGCCGAACGCCTCGGGCATTCAGGAAATGGCGGAAATGGTCTTCGCTCAGCGCAATTTGCAGGGCAAGGATCGGCAACTGCAGGTCCTGCTCAAAGAGTTCGACCTGCTGATTACCGCTTCGCGCTAGCGCCGATCCCATGCAGGAGCTGGCGCAGGCTGCGATCTTTTGATCTTGTTCTTGAAAGCAAAGATCAAGAGATCGCAGCCTGCGGCAGGTCCTACAGGTATCTATTCACAATTCTGTGCTATCTGCTTCTGCGCTTCGACGATGCGCTCTTGTCGTTGTGCATCGTCTAGCCGACGCGTTTCTCCCTCCACTTCCTCACGCAAACGCGGATTGTTCTGCAATTGCGCCAGGTTCGTGCGTGCCTGCTCGCAAAACGCCTTGAGTTGCGCTTGTTGATCGGCGACTTGTTTCTTGATCTTGCTATCGATGGCCTTCTGATCCCCCAGTACACCACTGCCCGGCGTAACCGCAGGTTTCGGCGCAGGCGAGGAGGGGGGCTGCACGATGGTGGACGGCTGGCCCTGTGGTGGCTGCGCGTCGAAGTGTGTGACACCTTGGGCGTCGACCCATTTGTAGATTTGAGCGGCCATGCACCACGGGCTGAGGCCGATCAGTAGGGTTAACAGAAGCATTCGCATGCTGATTCCTTGGCAAAATTGCGCAATTGACGCTAACAGAGTAGCTGTTTTCAGGTTTTTTCTTGCGTTCTCATGTGCTTACCCACAATTAACCACATAGACGACTTGACTTGGAGAGGGCGAAACAGAAGAATCCAAAGTCCGCTGTAGAGGGACTGCCAGAAGCAGACCCACTCGGTAGATCATGAGGCGCACATCCGCGCCGACCTGTTACACCCGCAACGCGTTACCTCGCGCTGGGTGGGAAAGGCCCGCAACACTTGGGACGATCCCAATACTTGCTCAGTCAGTGCTGACGTAGTCAGCGACCACCGTCGCTCATGCTCTGCCGAGAAGTAAACCTATTAAGACCCGTCCCATTTTTCGTGGGCGGTATTCTGGCGTTTTAGAGGTGAACAACGTGGAGCTTTTATCTGGCGGTGAGATGCTCGTCCGCTTCTTGCGTGACGAAGGCGTCAAATATATCTACGGGTACCCGGGTGGTGCTCTCCTGCATGTTTACGATGCCCTGTTCAAAGAACCGGAAGTGACCCACATCCTGGTTCGTCACGAACAAGCGGCGACCCATATGGCTGACGGCTACGCCCGTGCCACCGGTAAAGCCGGTGTGGTATTGGTGACTTCCGGTCCAGGCGCCACAAACGCCATCACCGGTATCGCCACGGCCTATATGGATTCGATTCCAATGGTGATCATTTCCGGTCAGGTGCCAAGCACCATGGTCGGCACCGATGCGTTCCAGGAAACCGACATGATCGGTATCTCCCGGCCGATCGTGAAGCACAGCTTCATGATCAAGCACGCTTCGGAAATCCCGGAAGTCATGAAGAAGGCCTTCTACCTGGCGCAATCCGGTCGTCCGGGCCCGGTCGTGGTCGATATCCCGAAAGACATGACCAACCCGGCCGAGAAGTTCGAATACATCTTCCCGAAGAAAGCCAAGCTGCGTTCCTACAGCCCCGCCGTTCGCGGTCACTCCGGGCAAATCCGCAAGGCGGCAGAAATGCTCCTGGCGGCCAAGCGCCCTGTGTTGTACTCCGGCGGCGGCGTGATTCTGGGCAACGGTTCCGCACCGCTGACCGAACTGGCGAAAATGCTCAATCTGCCCGTGACCAATACGTTGATGGGCCTGGGCGGTTTCCCGGGTACTGATCGTCAGTTCATCGGCATGCTCGGCATGCACGGCAGCTACACCGCCAACCTGGCGATGCACCACGCTGACGTGATCCTGGCGGTCGGTGCGCGTTTCGACGATCGCGTGATCAACGGCCCGGCAAAGTTCTGCCCGAACGCCAAGATCATTCACATCGACATCGACCCGGCTTCGATCTCCAAGACCATCAAGGCTGACGTGCCAATCGTTGGCCCTGTCGAGAGCGTCCTGACCGAAATGGTCGCGATCCTCAAGGAAATCGGCGAGACCCCCAACAAGGAGTCCGTGGCCAGTTGGTGGAAGCAGGTTGATGAGTGGCGCGGTGATCGCGGCCTGTTCCCTTACGACAAGGGCGACGGCAGCAAGATCAAGCCGCAGACCGTGATCGAAACCCTGTGCGAAGTGACTAAGGGCGATGCCTTTATCACCTCCGACGTGGGTCAGCACCAAATGTTCGCTGCGCAGTACTACACGTTCAACAAGCCTAACCGCTGGATAAACTCCGGTGGCCTGGGCACCATGGGCTTCGGTTTCCCGGCGGCCATGGGTATCAAGTTGAGCTTCCCGGATGACGACGTTGCCTGCGTCACCGGTGAAGGCAGTATCCAGATGAACATCCAGGAACTGTCGACCTGCCTGCAATATGGCTTGCCAGTGAAAATCGTCATCCTGAACAACGGTGTTCTGGGGATGGTGCGTCAATGGCAGGACATGAGCTACGGCAGCCGTCACTCGCACTCGTACATGGAATCGCTGCCTGACTTCGTCAAGTTGGCTGAAGCCTATGGCCACGTTGGCGTGCGCATCACCGATTCGAAAGATTTGAAGTCGAAGATGGAGGAAGCGTTCGCCATGAAGGATCGCCTGGTCGTGATCGATATTTCGGTCGACACCAGCGAGCACGTCTACCCGATGCAGATCAAAGACGG
The DNA here is from genome assembly GCF_900187585.1 of Pseudomonas sp. Irchel 3E19. NCBI lineage: Bacteria > Pseudomonadati > Pseudomonadota > Gammaproteobacteria > Pseudomonadales > Pseudomonadaceae > Pseudomonas > Pseudomonas sp. Irchel 3E19. The sequence goes on along the minus strand of NZ_FYDT01000018.1, from coordinate 4,626 downwards.
CTCGATGCGCGATATGTGGCTGAGCAAGACGGAGCGTACTTAATCATGCGGCACATTATTTCCTTGCTTCTGGAAAACGAACCCGGCGCTTTGTCTCGCGTAGTCGGCCTGTTCTCGCAGCGCAACTACAACATCGAAAGCCTGACCGTGGCCCCGACCGAAGACCCGACCCTGTCGCGTCTGACGCTGACCACCGTTGGACACGATGAAGTCATCGAGCAGATCACCAAAAACCTGAACAAGCTGATCGAAGTGGTCAAGCTGGTGGACCTCTCGGAAAGTGCTCACATCGAGCGCGAACTGATGCTGGTCAAGGTCAAGGCCACTGGCGCGCAGCGCGCCGAGATCAAACGCACTACCGATATTTACCGTGGACAGATCGTCGATGTCAGCGCCAGCGTGTATACCGTTCAATTGACCGGTACCAGCGACAAGCTCGACAGCTTCATTCAGTCCATCGGCACCGCATCGATTCTGGAAACCGTCCGTAGCGGCGTGACCGGCATTGCCCGCGGCGACAAAGTACTCAGCATCTAAACCAATTAGCGAATGGCCTGAACGGCCTGGATATATAGGGGAAATTCATGAAAGTTTTCTACGATAAAGACTGCGACCTGTCGATCATCCAGGGCAAGAAAGTTGCCATCATCGGTTATGGTTCCCAGGGCCACGCCCAGGCGTGCAACCTGAAAGACTCCGGTGTCGACGTTACCGTTGGTCTGCGTAAAGGTTCGGCCACCGTTGCCAAAGCCGAAGCTCACGGCCTGAAAGTGACCGACGTTGCTTCCGCGGTTGCTGCGGCCGACCTGGTCATGATCCTGACCCCGGACGAGTTCCAGTCCTCGCTGTACAAGAACGAAATCGAGCCGAACATCAAGAAAGGCGCCACCCTGGCCTTCTCCCACGGCTTCGCGATCCACTACAACCAGGTTGTTCCGCGTGCCGACCTCGACGTGATCATGATCGCGCCGAAAGCCCCGGGCCACACCGTGCGTTCCGAGTTCGTGAAGGGTGGCGGTATCCCCGACCTGATCGCGATCTACCAGGACGCATCGGGCAACGCCAAAAACGTTGCACTGTCCTATGCTGCCGGTGTTGGCGGCGGTCGTACCGGCATCATCGAAACCACCTTCAAGGACGAGACTGAAACCGACCTGTTCGGCGAACAAGCCGTTCTGTGCGGCGGTACCGTTGAGCTGGTCAAAGCCGGGTTCGAAACCTTGGTTGAAGCTGGCTACGCGCCGGAAATGGCCTACTTCGAGTGCCTGCACGAACTGAAGCTGATCGTTGACCTCATGTACGAAGGCGGTATCGCCAACATGAACTACTCGATCTCCAACAACGCTGAATACGGCGAGTACGTGACCGGTCCTGAAGTGATCAACGCCGAATCCCGTCAGGCCATGCGCAACGCCCTGAAACGTATTCAGGACGGCGAATACGCCAAAATGTTCATCAGCGAAGGCGCAACCGGCTACCCTTCGATGACCGCCAAGCGTCGTAACAACGCCGCTCACGGTATCGAAATCATCGGCGAGCAACTGCGCTCCATGATGCCGTGGATCGGTGCCAACAAGATCGTCGACAAAGCCAAAAACTAAGTCGTCCCTTGTACGAAAAACGCGGCCTCGGCCGCGTTTTTTCGTTTGCGTCGGTGGTTCTGGTATAAAGCTGCATCGTTTGTGGCCGAACTGTCGTCCTCAAGCATCTGTCGAAATTTCTTCAAACCGTTGCAAGGTAATGTCCATGAGCGAACGTCCCGAAGAGCCGAGCAAGGCTTCTGACGCCGAAAGCCTGCTGCCCATCGATGAACACATCGAAGAAGGGCACGACGCAGAAGGTCGTAAAGTCCGGCATCGTGGTATCTATCTGCTGCCGAATCTGTTCACCACTGCGAACCTGTTCGCAGGGTTCTATTCCATCATCAACTCGATGAGCGCCCAGGCTGCGTTGAGCGCCGGGGACTCGGCGAACGCGAGCAAGTATTTCGCCTTCGCCGCGATCGCGATTTTCGTCGCCATGGTGCTCGACGGTCTCGACGGTCGAGTGGCGCGCATGACCAATACGCAAAGTGCGTTCGGCGCCGAGTATGACTCGCTGTCCGACATGGTCGCCTTTGGTGTCGCCCCGGCGTTACTGGCCTTCGGTTGGGCACTGGGTGACATGGGCAAGGTCGGCTGGATGGTCGCCTTCATCTATGTGGCGGGTGCGGCGTTGCGTCTGGCGCGCTTCAACACTCAGGTTGGCACTGCGGACAAGCGCTATTTCATCGGTCTGGCCAGTCCGGCGGCTGCTGGTGTGGTGGCAGGGATTGTCTGGGCATTCAGCGATTACGGCATTCAGGGTTCGAAGATGTCGTTCCTGGTCGCGTTGATGGTGGCGGCCGCCGGCATGCTGATGGTCAGCAACATCAAGTACAACAGCTTTAAGGAGCTGGACCTGAAGGGCCGCGTACCGTTCGTGGCGATCCTTGCGGTGGTGCTGGTGTTCGCCGTGGTCTTCAGCGATCCGCCGCGCATTCTGCTGCTGGTGTTCCTCGCCTACGCCGCTTCTGGCCCTGTGCAGTACCTGTTGCATCTTCGTCGGCACAAAAAAGCCGAGTGATGTAATTTCCCGCATACTCCGCAGTCTATGGGTGCATCTGTCCTCCAAAGCTGCGGAGTTGCCATGTTGATCAAAGTCCCCAAAGCGTCCGATTGCCACGAGTCGGATGTCACGCCTGAAGCCATTTATCTCTCTCGCCGCCAATTATTGGGGGCCACTGCTGCCGGTATCGCCGTCAGCAGCCTGCCGCGCTGGGCAAGGGCCGACGAAGCTGCTCGCTATGCTGATGTCGAGGCGGGTAAAGCGCCTGCCTGGCTTACCGAGAAGCTCTCCTCTACCAAATGGGGGGCGGTCAACGTCAAGGATGAGGCAATCACGCCTTATAAAGACGCAACCCACTACAACAACTTCTATGAGTTCGGCACAGATAAGGGTGATCCGGCAGCGAATGCCGGTTCGCTGAAAACCGAACCTTGGAGTGTGGTGGTAGATGGGGAGGTGGGTAAGCCAGGGCGGTATGCGCTGGAAGACTTCATGAAACCGTATCAGTTGGAGGAGCGCATCTACCGCCTGCGCTGTGTTGAAGCGTGGTCGATGGTTATTCCGTGGATCGGCTTTCCTATTTCGGCGCTGCTCAAACAGGTCGAGCCGACCTCCAAAGCCAAGTACATCCGTTTCGAGACACTGCAGGATCCCAAAAGCATGCCGGGGCAGCGCTCTGGCTTTGCCTTGATCGAGTGGCCTTATGTAGAAGGCTTGCGCCTGGATGAGGCGATGAATCCTTTGGCGATTCTGGCGGTGGGCATGTATGGCCGCGAATTGCCTAATCAGAACGGCGCGCCGCTGCGTTTGGTGGTGCCATGGAAATATGGCTTCAAGAGCGTCAAATCCATCGTACGGATTAGTCTGGTCAGCGAGCAGCCGAAGACGACATGGCAGAGTATTGCGGCGGATGAATACGGGTTTTATGCGAACGTGAACCCTACGGTTGATCACCCGCGTTGGACGCAAGCACGGGAGCGCCGGTTACCGAACAGTCTGTTCAAGCCGAATGTGCGCGATACCCAGATGTTCAACGGCTACTCGGATGAAGTCGCTTCTTTATATACAGGGCTCGATCTGCGGAAGAATTATTGATGCGATTTCCGTTCTGGCGTGTAGGCGTTTTTATAGCGGCGGCGATTTGGCCGTTGCTTTGGTTTTATCAGGCTTTTGCCGATTTTCTCGGCCCGGATCCGGGCAAGGTGCTGGTTGATCGGTTGGGACTCGGTACGTTGGTGCTGTTGCTGATCACGTTGAGCATGACCCCTCTACAGAAGCTGACCGGTTGGGCGGGGTGGATCGCAGTCCGTCGGCAGTTGGGACTTTGGTGTTTTGCCTATGTGGTTGTACATCTATGTAGCTACATGGCATTTATTCTGGGGTTCGATTGGTCCCAACTAGGGGTAGAGCTGCGTAAGCGGCCGTACATTATTGTCGGAGCGCTGGGTTTCCTAGGGTTGTTGGCATTGGCGGTGACGTCCAATCGCTACAGTCAGCGCCGGTTGGGTGTTCGCTGGAAGAAGTTACATCGGCTGGTGTACGTGATTTTGGGGCTGGGATTGCTGCATATGCTGTGGATCGTTCGGGCTGATCTCAAGGAATGGGCGATCTATGCCTTTATAGGCGGTCTGCTTCTGTTGCTGCGTATTCCTCCTGTTGCTCGTCGAATCCCGCGTTTATTGGCTAAGAAACAGATTCTGCAAGAAAAGCGAAATTAACGGTTGACGGCAGATTCCAGACGTCTATAATTCGCCCCACTTCCGGCGCAGTCGAAACGGAAAACTCCTTGAGATTCAATGAGTTATACGGTTTTCGATAGCGGGTTGCTTCAGTTCATCGAAGCCTGGAAGGAGTTGGAAGAGCGGTGACGTTTGGCTCTTTTAACGGTTCGATCTTCTCGGTCGAAAGCGGAGAAAAAGAGGTGTTGACAGCAGCGTGTAACGCTGTAGAATTCGCCTCCCGCTAACGAGAGATCGGAAGCGCAAGTGGTTGAAGTTGTTGAAGAATTCTTCGAAAGCTTCTGAAAATAATCACTTGACA